>NZ_JBEZGL010000006.1:0-53342 GCF_040649915.1 Micromonospora sp. NPDC048839 | reverse complement strand
ACGGGCGCTCAGGGCGTGGCCGGCGCTCAGGGCGCGCAGGGCTTTCAAGGCTCGCAGGGTGACACGGGAGCTCAGGGCGAAGCGGGGGTTCAGGGCCCTCAGGGCGCGCAGGGTGTGACGGGCGCTCAGGGCGTGGCCGGCGTTCAGGGCGCACAGGGTTTCCAGGGCGCGCAGGGTGACGCTGGCTCTCAGGGTCAGGTTGGAGTTCAGGGCGCTCAAGGCGCTCAGGGTGTGCAGGGCCCGGCCGGCGTTCAGGGCGCGCAAGGCGCGTCGGGCGCTCAGGGGGCTCAGGGTGAGGCCGGCGTCCAGGGCGCTCAGGGATTCCAAGGTTTGCAGGGTGACACAGGCGCTCAAGGTGCTCAAGGTGCTCAAGGTGCTCAAGGCGCTCAAGGCGCTCAAGGTGCTCAGGGTCAGGTTGGCGTTCAGGGCGCGCAGGGTGACGCGGGCGCTCAAGGCGAGGCGGGTGTCCAGGGCGCTCAAGGGGCGCAGGGCCTGCAGGGAGCGCAGGGCGTTCAGGGTGAGGCGGGCGTTCAGGGTGCTCAAGGCGCCCAAGGCGAAGCCGGCGTTCAGGGTGCTCAAGGCGCGCAGGGTGAGGCCGGGGTTCAGGGCGAGGCCGGCGTTCAGGGCGCTCAAGGTTTTCAGGGCGTGCAGGGCGCGACGGGGCTTCAGGGTGACGCTGGCGTCCAGGGTGCTCAAGGCGACGCGGGTGCTCAGGGTGCGCAGGGCGACACCGGCGTCCAGGGTGCTCAAGGCGCGCAAGGTGCTGAAGGTCTCCAGGGTGTTCAAGGTTTTCAGGGTGCGGCTGGTCCTCAGGGTGCGCAGGGCGAGACCGGCACTCAGGGTGCTCAAGGGTTCCAGGGCGCACAGGGCGACGCAGGCGTTCAAGGTGCGCAGGGCGACGCCGGCCCTCAGGGCATTCCAGGTGCGCAGGGCGTACAAGGACCTCAGGGAGACATCGGCGCCCAGGGTTTCCAAGGCGCCCAGGGCGTTCAGGGTGCTCAGGGCGAGGCGGGCGCTCAAGGTGCGGCCGGTGCTCAGGGCGCGCAGGGCGAGACCGGCGTTCAGGGCACGCAAGGCTTCCAGGGTGCCCAGGGCGACGTGGGCGCTCAGGGTACCCAGGGCGTACCAGGACCGCAGGGCGCCACTGGCGCTCAGGGCGTGCAGGGATTGGCGGGCAACGGAGTCGAGGCTGCCTACATTCAGGGTCCGCTGACCGTGATTGCGGATACTCCTGTGAATTTCGGCTGTCAGGCCGGAGACATCGCCGTCGGAACCGGATACCAGCTCTCGGGTGCGGGCGTGAACCCGGTGCTGATCCAGCCACTCTCGACAAGTGGCTACCAGTTCACCTTCACCGGTGGGGGTGCGGATATCTGGGTGTCCTGCATTTCGCTCGGCACCCCTGTGGCGTTCGCGCCTGCCGGCACTTCATCGGGCCGGGCCCCGGCCAACAGTGGCAATTCCAACCGGCCGAACAGCGAGTCGGGCCGCCCCGTAACCCTCACGGAGGAGCAATGAACACGCGTCAGATATTCGGGTCACTTGCCTGTGGTGCGGTCCTGCTGACCGGAGTCGCGGGATGCAGTGACAAGCCTGCTGAGAAGCCGCAGACGAGCAGCTCCGGCGACAGCGACAAGGCGAACGGCGACACCAACGCCGGGACTGCTCCGGCGGACCTGCTGAAGCTCGGAGTCGAGCAGGGGCAAGCCGGGAACCTCGACGCGGCGAAGACCACCTTCGAGAAGGTGGTGGCGGCAGAGGTCGACAACAAGTTCGCGTGGTTCAACCTGGGCTTCATCGCTCAGTCGCGCAACCAGCCCGACGAGGCGATCACCAACTACGACAAGGCACTGGCTGCCGACGGCAACTACAAGCCGGCCCTGTTTAACAAGGCGATTGCACTGGAAGGTGAGGCCCCGACGACGTCGATTGACATCTACCGCAAGGTGGTGTCGATCGACAACAAGTCGTCAACCGCCTACCTCCGGCTGGGCATGCTGCTGTCCCAGACCGGCGACGACTCGAAAGCCCGGGACGCCTTCAAGGCCGCGATCCGGCTGGACAAGGGGCTCACCTCTGCCGTTCCGGCGAAGTACCGCCCGACCCCGACCCCGACCAATCGATCCTCGGCTCCGGCGGGTAGGTGAGCGGCTCGATGAACACCCCGCGGGTGACAGTCTTCACCGGAAGCAACCGCACTCGTTTCATCGACGAATGTTTCCGCTCGCTGGTCGCGCAAACTTTCACCGACTGGGAATGGGTGGTCATTCTCAATCAAGGGTCTCGTTGGCGGCCGGAGAGGCACGACGATCGGATCCGGCTCATTGTCGAGGACAACCTGGACGGCGTCGGTGCCGTGAAGGGGCGCGCCTGCGCCGAGGCTGCCGGAGAGATACTTGTCGAGCTCGACGACGACGACCTGCTCAGCACCGACTGTCTGCAACAGATCGTGGACGCCTTCGACGGCAACCCGGAGGTGGGATTCGTCTACAGCGACACCGCGCAGATCCAGGAGGACGGCGGCCGCTGTGAAGACCGTTTCGCGACGTCGTTCGGCTGGCGGCACTACGACGAGAAAGTGGACGGCCGTGAGGTGTTGGTCTGCCGCGCGTTGCCCCCGACACCTCACAACGTGAGCTACATCTGGTATGCACCGAACCACGTGCGGGCCTTCCGCCGGGACATCTACGAGAAGGTCGGCGGATACGACGAGTCGCTCGATGTCGCGGACGACGCCGACCTCATGGCTCGGATGTACCAGGTGAGCGAGTTCCATCACATTCAGAAATGCCTGTACCTGCAGCGCATGCACGCCAAGAACACGCAGCGCATTCCGGATGTCAACGCTCGCATCCAGCAGCGTACGGTGGAGATCTACGATCGGAACATTCAGCAGAACGCGTTGGCCTGGTCACGGCGGCAGGGCCTCCTGGCGCTGGATCTCGGTGCTGCCCACAACAAGCCGGAAGGCTATCTCGGCCTGGATTACCACGATGGGTCGGGCGTCGACATGGTCTGCGACATAACCAAGGGAGTCGACCTCCCGGACAGTAGTGTCGGAGTCATTCGAGCCGCCGACTTCCTGGAGCACATCCCGGACAAGATCAAGCTGTTCAACGAGCTGTACCGACTGCTCGCACCGAACGGGATGCTCTTGTCGCTGACGCCCAGCACCGACGGTCGAGGTGCCTATCAGGACCCGACGCACGTGGCGTTCTACAACGAGAACTCGTTCTGGTATTTTACGGACGCCAACTATTCTCGGTTCGTACCTGAAATAAAGTGCCGCTTCCAGACGTCGCGTCTGGTCACGTATTTCCCGAGCGAGTGGCACCAGGCGCACAACATCCCGTACGTGTCCGCGAATCTCATCGCGATCAAGGATGACGCCCTGCGTAACGGCGGACCGCTGAACATATGACTTTCGGACGGGTCGCGTCGCCATCGACGTGCGGAAGCCGATGCGTAGGCCGCTTCCTGTGCTGCCGAGACGATCATCAATCCCTCGGCGGGGGTGACGGCGTGGCCTACTCGTAAGACGTGGCGGTGCGGGTCCGTCCGTACCAGATGATCCTCGACGTCGGCTGGACCGACCAGCTTGGCCGACCGGCGACAGCGGGGCCGCTCCCGAAAGGAGCGGCCCCGTTGCCGTCTCGAGCAACTCGTGCGGTGGCGGACAGGCCGCGCGCGTAGCAGATCAACTGTCCCGGCGGGCGTTGTCCACAGCCCCCGAGGTTGTCCACAGGTGGGCACGGTCGGACGGCTTGCCGTGCGGTTTCCGAGCAGGGTCGGCGACATACCAGAGCCCGACCGCTGGAGGCCGCGATGCCATCCCGTACCTCGGTTCCGCCGATCCGCCCGCTCCCGCTGGTGGTCACCGGCGACGACGATCTGCTCGATGATCTGCTCCGGCTCGCCGCCGCCGGCGGGACCGAGGTGGAGTTGGCCCGCGACCCGGCCGCCGCCCGTACTCGCTGGCAGCCCGCTCCGTTGGTGTTGCTCGGCGCCGATCAGGCGCAGTCGTGTCTGCGTGCCCGATTGCCGCAGCGGTCCCGGCTGGTGCTGGTCGGCCGGGTCGGTCAGCTCGACCCCGGCTGGCAGACCGCCGAGCTGATCGGGGCCGAACACGTCGCCGTGCTGCCCACCGCGGAGTCGTGGCTGGTGGATCGGTTCGCCGAACAGGGTCCGGACCGTCCGAACGGGGTCGGCGCTCGGATCGTCGCGGTCTTCGGCGGCCGGGGCGGGGCCGGGGCGAGCGTGCTCGCTGGTGGCCTCGCCGTGACTGCCGCTCGGGCCCGGTTGCGCACGCTGCTTGTCGACGCGGACCCGCTCGGGGGTGGTCTCGACCTCGTACTGGGCTGGGAGCAGTTGGAGGGGCTGCGCTGGCCGTCGCTCACCAGCGCCGACGGGCGTGTGGACGCCCCGGCGTTGGTGCGGGCCCTGCCCAACCGGGGTGACCTGGTGGTGCTCTCCTGGGACCGCGGCGAGATGTTGGCGCTGCCGGCGGCGGCGATGGCGGCAACCGTCGACGCCGCCCGACGCGGTCGGGACTTCGTGGTGGCGGATGTACCCCGACAGTTGGACGACGCCGCGGTGGTGGCGTTGCAGGCGGCGGACCAGGCGTTCGTCGTCGTCCCCGCCGAGTTGCGTGCCACCGCCGCGGCCGCTCGGGTGGTGGCCGCGGCTGCCCCGCACTGCGCCGCGCTCTCGGTGGTGGTGCGCGGGCCCGCTCCGGGCCGACTACGTGCCACCGAGGTGGCACGGGCTCTGGGCCTGCCGTTGGCTGGCGCGCTGCGCCCCGAGCCGGGGCTGTGCCGCGGACTGGAACGAGGCGAGGCCCCGGCCGCTGCGGGGAAAGGCCCGCTGGCCGCACTCTGCCAGCGGATCGTCACCGACCTCACCGGTGTCCCGGCGACGGGTGCGGCATGACCCGCCGGTCGCAGGACGGCACCCTCGCCGCCCGCGTGCGGCAACGGATCGCCGCTGCCACCACCCCGGTCACGGCGGCGGCGATCGTCTCCGCGGTACGGGCCGAGCCATCCGCCGCGGTGCTCGGCGACAACGCCGTGCTGCGGATAGCCGACCGGGTGCACGACGATCTCGTGGGTGCCGGGCCGTTGGCTCCACTGCTCGCCGACCCGGAGGTCACCGACGTCCTCGTCAACGGGACCCGGGTCTGGGTCGATCGTGGTTCGGGGTTACAACAGGTCGCGGTCCCGATCGGCTCGATCGAGGACGTTCGCCGGTTGGCGCAGCGCCTGATCGCCAACGCCGGCCGTCGGCTCGATGACGGCTCCCCGTACGCGGATGCCCGGCTCCCCGACGGCACCCGACTGCACGCCGTGCTGCCACCGGTGGCGACCGAGGGCCCCTACCTGTCCCTGCGGACCTTCCGGCACCGGCCGTTCAGTCTCGACGAACTGGTCCGCCACGGGACCGTCCCACGACCCGTGGCGCCGCTGCTCACCGCCGTCGTGGCTGCCCGCCTGGCGTACCTGGTCAGCGGGGGAACCGGGTCGGGCAAGACGACCCTGCTCAACACGCTGTTGGGGATGGTGCCAGCAACCGAGCGGATCGTGCTTGTGGAAGACGCCGCCGAGCTGCGTCCGGGGCACCCACACGTGGTCGGGCTCCAGGCGCGTACAGCCAATGTGGAGGGGTCGGGCACGGTCAGCCTCGGGGACCTGGTCCGGCAGGCGTTGCGGATGCGTCCGGACCGCCTGGTGGTCGGGGAGTGCCGGGGCGGCGAGGTGGTCGACCTGCTCGCGGCGCTCAACACCGGCCACGACGGGGGCGCTGGCACCTTGCACGCCAACTCTCCGTCCGACGTGCCCGCCCGGCTGGAGGCGCTGGGCATGCTGGGTGGGCTGCCGCGCGCCGCGCTGCACGCCCAGGTGGCCGCCGCGTTGCAGGTGCTGTTCCAGGTGCGGCGCGGCGACCGGGGACGCGTTCTGGAGTCGATCTGCCTGCTCCTGCCCGCCGGACCGGAACGGTTGGTGACCGTGGTGCCCGCCTGGGTACGCGGCAGTGGTCTCGGGTTGGCCGCCCGCGCACTGGGGGCGCTGCTCCGCGAGCGCGGGGTGGCGGTGCCGCCGATCCTCAGCGAGCCGTGGCCGGGTTCGGCAGGCCCGGCATGACCGGCGCGACGGTGCTGGTGGCGACGTTGCTGCTGGTCGCCGCAGTCCTGGTGGCATGGCCCGTGCACAGCATCCGGGCCCGCCGACGTCGGGTGTTGTCGACGGGACGGCGAGGCGGCGGCACCGATCCCACCGACGCGCTCGTGGAGTGGATCCGGGAACTCGGCCGCACGCCGGACGGCCCGGTCGACGGGCCGGGCGACCCGCTGACCCCGGGTGGCCCGCTCAGCGTTCCGTGCCGGCCGCGGACCAGTGCGAATCGGAGCGGGAGGCCTACCGCGCTCGGCTGGCCCAGCCGGGACGTCACCGGCAGCGCGATCCGGCCCGGTGCGACGGGCGGGTCGTTGGCCAGCGCCCGACCCGTAGGCCCGACACGTCCCCCAACCCGTCGGGATCCCCGACGTCCGGCCGGCGCCACTGGGCACGAGGCCAGGATCCCGGCCGCCGAAGGACGGGGTGGCACCTCCGTGGCCGAGATGACGATCGGCGGCGGCGATGTGGGGGCGGACCGTCCGGACGGTGCTTCGGCCGCGGTGACGACCGCTGGGTACGGCGACGTGGCGGGCATCCCGGGTGGCGCGTCCGGCCCGGCGACGGCCGAGGGACGCGGGGGTGTCGTCGGGCGGTCGGACCGGTTCGTCGGGTCGGCCGATGTCCCGACCGTGGCGGCGCGGGGACGGGTTCGACGGTCGTCGAGGCGGGTGCTGCCGCTGGTCGGGCTGCTGGCTGGTGGTGTCGGTGCGGTGGTCGGCGGCCCGGTCGCAGCGGTCGCGGCGGGTGGGTACGCCGCGCTGACCGGGCGGGCGGTGCTGCGCTGGCGAGTGAACCGGGGTGCCGAGCGACGGCGGCGACGTGGGCTGGACCAACTGTGTGGCCTCGCGGCGGACCTCCGGGCCGGCCTGCCCGTTCAGCATGCGATCGAGGCCGCCACCGATGGGTGGGACGGGTCCGACCGGCTGCGTCAGCTGACGGCAGCTGCGGTGCGGCTGGCCGACCGGACCGGCGCGCCGCTGGCGGACCTCGTCGAGCGGATCGAGGCCGATGCTCGGGCGACCGACCGAGGGCTGGCTGCCGCGGCGGCCCAGGCGGCCGGTGCCCGGGCCACGGCCTGGTTGTTGGCCGCACTGCCGGTGGGCGGGATTCTGCTCGGGTACGGGATCGGCGTCGACCCGGTGGCGGTGCTGCTGCACAGCAGTGTCGGTGGGGTCTGTGCGGTCGTCGCGGTCGCCCTGCAGGTCGTGGGCCTCCTCTGGACGGAACGGCTGGGCGCGACGCCTGGACGGGCCGGATGATGTCGCGAAGTCTGACAAGCCGTCGCAGTCGAAGCGGTGGGCTGCGGCCGGACGCGATCCGCCTCGCCGCGGCGCTGGGCGGGCTGGCCGTCGCCGTGGTCGCCGGGGGCTGGCTGGGGCTGCTCGGTGCGGTCCCGACCGCGTGGCTGTTGGATTCTCTGTTGCGGCGGATCGAGTCGCCGGGTGTGCGCACGCGGCGGCTTCAGGAGGCCGCTGACCTACCGCTCGCGGTCGACCTGCTGGCAGCCGCGATGCGGGCGGGTGCTCCGGTGGATCGCTCGGTGCTGGCCGTCGCCGAGGCTCTGGACGGACCGCTCGCGGCGCGCCTGGCCCGGGCCGGCCGTACGTTGCTGCTCGGCGGTGGCCCGGCGGAGGCGTGGTCTGCGCTGGACGGAGTGCCCGGCGCGGAGCGGTTGACCGCAGCGGCGTTGCGCTCGTCCAACAGCGGCGCGGCCCTCGCCGGCGCACTGACCCGGCTCGCCGACGACCTTCGTGCCGACCGGGCGACCGCTGCCGAGGCGTCAGCCCGTCGGGCGGGCGTGCTCATCGTCCTGCCGCTGGGGCTCTGCTTCCTGCCGGCGTTCATTCTCGCCGGCCTGGTGCCGGTGATCGTCGCCGTTCTCGGCGACGTGCTCTGACCCATCGAGAAGGGAAACAGCAATGCGTAAACTCATCGCCCGCCTGCGCGGCGACGCCGGAATGAACACGGCCGAGTACGCCGTCGGCACGCTCGCCGCAGTCGCCTTCGCCGGGATCCTGTTGAAGGTGCTGACGTCCGGCAACGTCCAGTCGGCGCTGACCGCCGTCATCGACCGGGCGCTGAAGTGATCGGGCGCCGGCAGGCTGGCCGCGATCGGAGGCCGGGCAATCCCGAGCGAGCGCGCGGCGGGCGGAGAGTCCGCGCCGTCGAGTGGGCCGCCGACGGGGATCGAGGGTCGTTCACCGCCGAACTGGCGGCTGGCCTGCCGGCGCTGCTCCTGTTCCTGCTGGCCGGCCTCACCGCCGTCAATGCCGTAAGCGCCCAGGCCGGCTGCCTGCACGCGGCGCGGGAAGCGGCGCTGGCCGCCGCCCGCGGCGCGGACGGCATAGCCGAAGGTGAGCGTGCCGCACCGCCAGGGGCGGAGGTGTCGGTGTCCGTCGACGGCGAGCGGGTGCGGACGACGGTACGCGCGCCGGTCCGGGCGCTGGGTGGTCGGCTCCCTCGGATCACCGTGGTCGCCACCGCGGTCGCCGCAGTGGAGCCCGGCGCTGCCGAGAGGAGTTGATGGTGCGACGGACTCACGGCCCGGACTCCGAGCTACGGGAGGACGGCTCGCCGGACTCGCAACGGGGTGGTGCGACCGTCCTGGTGTTGGCGATCGGACTGGTCTTCCTGTTGGTCGGCACCTTCGGCGCCGCCGTCGCCGCGGCTCAGCTAGCGGGTCAGCGGGCGGGCGTGGCAGCCGATCTCGGCGCGCTGGCGGGCGCCGCCCGCCCACTCGAAGGCGAGGCGATGGCCTGCGCGTCAGCGGGCGACATCGCCAGCCGCAACGCTGGTCGGATGGTCGGCTGTCGCCTTGACGGACTGGACGTGTTGGTGACCGTCGAGGTGGCGTTCACACCACTCCCCGGACTGAGTCGGGTCGCCACATCGACGGCCCGCGCCGGCCCGGTGCGCGGTTGATCGGCAGCGGCCTGCTGGCCGGGACCGGGGCGGAGAGCCGTGTCCCGGTCAGCGGCCGAGCAGCGGGGGTCGAGGGTGTCAGCGAGCCTGGAGCGCGTCGAGGGCGACGGCCATGGCGATGACCAGGCGGCGGTCGATCTGCGGGTGCTGCACCTCGACGATGTACTTGTCGCGCAGGCCCCACTTCTTGACCACGGTGAAGACCGGCTGGCCGCCGGCGGTGAAGTCGAAGTGGTACGGCAGCCACGACAGGGAGTCGACGAACCGGCGCAGCAGTGCCACGGGCAGGCTGCGCTCCTGGCCCGTCACCTGCGGCAGGCCGGCCTGCTCGACGTGCCACGTCGACCGGAGCAGTGACTGGGCGAAGTCCTTGCGGAACAGGCCGATCGCGTTCCCGGCGGCGTCGGTCACGTCGTACGTGGCGCCGAGGTCGATGCGCTGGCGAGCCTTGAAACCGAGCAGGGGCTGCTGCTTCGAGTCGTCCGTGTAGATCGTCACCTGCTCCTTGAAGGCGAGCCGCTTCTGCTGCGCGAACGCGATCAGCTCACCCTCGGTGCCGTCCGGGGAGACCGAACGGACCTCGTACTGGTTGACCATCATGCGCAGCCGCTGACGGACATGGAACTGGTGCTGACTCTGCAAATTGTCGAACTGCATCTGAACTCCTCAGGGGGTTGGTCCGCCGGAGTCTCGCACAGCCCGACAACTGTCGCGCTCCTCGCCATCGACGATCGCAGAATGCTGGGTAGCCGTCGTGGGTCGTCGAACGACTACCCCAACATCCCGGTGCCCGTGCGGTGGAAAGGGGGTGGGTCAGCGCCCGTCGGTGGTGGTCGCGGCGCGCACCGCCCAGGTGTTGAGGACCTGGTGGATGACGCGCAGGCGTTCGTTGATCTGATCCAGGCGTTCGGCCTGAGCCAGGTTGGCCAGCGCGGACCCGAGCGCGATCTGCTGGTCGAGGGTGAGTTGATCCTGGTCGATGGTATAGAGCAGGTCGACGGTCTCGGCGATGGTGTCGGCCACGGCTTCTCCTCGGGCACGGGGGGCGATCAGCAACAGAGGGATCGATGGAAGCGCTCCCACACATTGTGCCCAGCGTCATGCCGATTCATGCAAGTCGCTCATTCGGGCAGGTTCGCCAACACCACGTCGAGCACCCGGATCGCGTCCGGCTTGGAGAGCGGATTGTTGCCGTTGCCGCACTTCGGCGACTGCACGCAGGACGGGCACCCGGTCTCGCAACCGCACTCGGCGATCGCGTCCCGGGTGGCCCGCAGCCACGCCGACGCCGTGCCGTACGCCCGCTCGGCGAACCCCGCGCCACCCGGGTGCCCGTCGTAGACGAAGACGGTCGGCGCCTCGGTGTCCGGGTGCACGGCGGTGGAGAGCCCGCCGATGTCCCATCTGTCGCAGGTGGCCATCAGCGGCAGCAGGCCGATCGCGGCGTGTTCGGCGGCGTGCAGCGCACCGGGCACGTCGGCCGGCTGGACCCCGGCGAGTGTCAACGACTGCGGCGACAGGGTGAACCAGACCGCCACCGTGCGCAGCTCCCGGGTGGGCAGGTCGAGTGGCCGGGTGTCGATCACCTCGCCGGTGGCGATCCGTCGCCGCTGGTACGACACGACCTGACTGGTCACGTCCACCTCGCCGAGGAACATGCCGACCGGCCCGGCGTCCACGTACGAGCGCACCGACACCACGGAAACGTCGGTGACGTCGCGGGCGTGGGTGGACCAGTCCGGCTCCTCGGCGTGCACAAGCGCGCAACCGTCGGCGAGGTCGAGGTCGTCGACCACGTACGAGACGCCCTGGTGCAGGTACACCGCACCGGAGTGCAGCAGGAAGTGCGAGGAACCACCGTCGACGGTGCCGAGCAGCCGGCCGGTCGACGACTCCACCACGCACACCGGGGCGCCGCCCTCACCGCGCAGGTCCACCTCGGGCCGCTCCCGGTGCCGCCAGTACCAGCCGGTGGGCCGCTGTCGCAGCGCCCCGGCGGCCACCAGTTGGTCGACGGCCTCCTTCGCCCCGTCACCGAAGAGCACCAGGTCGGCGGGGGTGAGTGGCGCCTCGACCGCGGCGCAGGCGAGTTGCGGCGCCAGCACGTACGGGTTGGCCGGGTCGAGCACCGTTGCCTCCACCGGGGCGCCGAAGATCGCCTCGGGGTGGTGCACCAGGTAGGTGTCCAGTGGGTCGTCCCGGGCCACCAGCACGGCGAGGGCCTCCTGCCCGGAACGCCCGGCGCGGCCCGCCTGCTGCCACAGCGACGCCCGGGTGCCGGGGTAGCCGCAGATCAGCACCGCGTCCAGCCCGACCAGGTCCACGCCCAGCTCCAACGCGTTGGTGGAGGCCAGGCCGAGCAGGTCGCCGTGCAGCAGGGCCCGTTCCAGCTCGCGCCGCTCCTCGCGCAGGTAGCCACCCCGGTAGGCGGCCACCCGGTCACCGAGCCCCGGCACCGCGTCGTCCAGTGCTCGACGCGCGTTGGCCGCCACCACCTCGGCGCCCTTGCGGGAGCGGACGAACGCGAGGGTGCGTACCCCCTCGGCGACCGTGTCGGCGAGCAGGTCCGCGGTCTCGCGCAGCGCCGACCGGCGGACCTGGTGGAGGTCGTCGTGCTCACCTGTCGTCTGTGGGGGCACCGGGGAGGAGGAGCCGGTGTCGGGTGGCAGCAGCGGCGGCTCCCAGAGTGCGAAGGTCACCCCGCCGCGCGGCGACGCGTCCTCGGTGACCGCCGTCACCGGCAGGCCGGTCAGCCGCCCGGCGGCGGTCGCCGGGTCGCCGGAGGTCGCCGAGGCGAGGACGAACACCGGGGTGGCCCCGAACCGGGCGCACTGCCGGCGCAGCCGACGCAGCACGTGCGCCACGTGCGAGCCGAACACCCCCCGGTAGGTGTGGCACTCGTCGATCACCACGTACGCGAGTCGGCGCAGGAAACCGGACCACTTGGCATGGCCGGGCAGGATGCCGTGGTGCAGCATGTCGGGGTTGGTCAGCACGAATCGGGAGTGCCGGCGGATCCACTCCCGCTCGGCGCGCGGCGTGTCCCCGTCGTAGCAGGCGGGGCGTACCCCTTCCAGCTCCAGTGCGGCGACGGCCCGTAGCTGGTCGGCGGCGAGCGCCTTGGTCGGCGCGAGGTAGAGCACGGTGGCCCGAGGGTCGGCGAGCAGGGTGGCCAGCGCCGGGAGTTGGTACGCCAGTGACTTGCCGGACGCGGTGCCGGTGGCGACGATCACGTGCTGACCCTCGTACGCCAGGGTGGCCGCCTCGGCCTGGTGCTGCCAGGGCGCGGTCACGCCGCGTCCGGCGAACGCCGCCCGCAGTTCCTCCGGCGCCCACGACGGCCAGGGCGCGGGCACCCCGGCGCGGGCCGGCACCCGCTCGACGTGGGTGACCGGGTCGCCGGCGCCCCGGGCGCGAAGCCGGCGCAGCAGGTCGACCGGCGCTGGCCCGAGGCCGGGACCAGCGGATACGGTGGCCGCGGACGACGACTCCAGGTCGTGGCGCGGCGTGCCGCGCGCGGAGCTGAAGTCGTCGGAGGTCACGCCCTGCACTCTCGCACTGGTGTTCGGAGATGAAAAGTCGGACACCGGGGTAAGGGGAAGCCTCCGCTGGCGTCCGCAGGCCGCCCCGGCGGTAGTGGTTAGATGCCCACGAGAGTTTACGGCTCTGGCGAGGAGGACCGATGGAGCTGTCGCTGGCGACCCGCACCGAGGGCGAGCACACGGTGCTCGAGGTCGGTGGTGAGGTGGACGTCTACACCGCGCCCCGGCTCCGTGAACGACTCCTCGAGTTGATCGATGGTGGCGCCCGGCACGTGGTGGTCGATCTCGACCGGGTGGACTTCCTCGACTCCACCGGCCTGGGTGTGCTGGTCGGCGCGCTCAAGCGGCTCCGGTCGGCCGGCGGTTCCTTCGCCCTGGTCTGTGACAAGGAGCCCCTGCTCAAGATCTTCCGGATCACCGCACTGGACCAGGTGTTCCCGTTGCACCCGACGGTCGACGCGGCGATCAGCGCCGACTCGGCGGGCGCCGGCGCGTGATGGCGACCGTCAAGCTCTCGTTCTCCCCCGCCCCGGTGCACGTGCGCACCGCCCGGCTGGTCGGCGTGGCCGTCGCGCGCCGCGCCGGGGTCCGGGAGGACCTGCTGGACGAGGTACGCCTGGCCATCGGTGAGGCGTGCACCCGCGCGGTGGCCCTGCACCGGCAGTACGGTCTGGCCGACCCGGTGCTCGTGGAGATGTCGGACGGCGGTTCGTACGCGGTGCGGGTGGTGGACCGGGCGCCGATCGAGGCGGGCATCGGCCTGACCGCGCTGCCGCCGGACGCGTTGGCCAACGAGTCGCTCACCGATGAGGCGCTGACCACCGGCGTCGGGTTCGCGCTGCTCGCCGGTTTCGTCGAGGACCTGCAGGTGCGCCCGGTCGACGACGGCATCGGCACCGAGGTGCGGATGGTGTGGCCGGTCGGCCGCTGACCCCAGTTCCGCTGCGTAGGCCGTGTCCCCTGCCGGGGATGTGGCCTTCTTCGCATGGATCGGGCCCTATATCAGATTTCGTTTCATAACACAGCGATGAAGATCATCGCGACACGGTGGCACCTGCGTGTGACCTCCGACACTGCGGAGGGCTACAGTACCCGGGTTGTCAGCAAGTGATCCATCCCGCAGCCAGCGGGTATGGGTGGTCATCGCTGGTCCGCTGGGGTTGGCGCTCGCTTGCGAATTCCGCATCCAGGCGTCGGTCGGTGCGTCTCCACTCACCGGCGCGATTGTTCGGTAACAGGAGGACACAGATGTCCGAGACCTTGGCCGCCGACGGCGGGCTTTCCCTTACCGATAGCAATGTCACCTACGTCGTCATCGCTGCGGTCGTCGCGCTGGTGGCACTCGGTTTCGCTGCCGCCCTGACGAAAACGGTGCTGGCCGCTGGTAAGGGCACCGAGAAAATGCAGGAGATCTCGGCGGCGGTCCAGGAGGGCGCCTCGGCCTACCTGCTCCGTCAATTCCGCACCCTGGCGATCTTCGTCGTCGTCGCCGTCGTGCTGCTCTTCCTGCTTCCGGTGCACGACACCGATGGCAGTGAGCTTGCGGTGAAGATCGGCCGCTCCCTCTTCTTCGTGGTGGGTGCCCTGTTCAGCGCGTTCATCGGCGGCGCCGGCATGTGGTTGGCCACCCGCGCCAACCTGCGCGTGGCCGCCGCCGCGAGGGAGCGAGCAGGTGGCCGCGAAGCCGCCATGAAGATCGCTTTCCGGACCGGCGGCGTCGTCGGCTTCCTCACCGTCGGCCTCGGCCTCTTCGGCGCCGCGCTCGTCGTCCTCGTCTACCGGGGTGACGCGCCCACCGTGCTGGAGGGCTTCGGCTTCGGTGCCGCGCTGCTCGCGATGTTCATGCGGGTCGGCGGCGGCATCTTCACCAAGGCCGCCGACGTCGGCGCCGACCTGGTCGGCAAGGTCGAGCAGGGCATCCCCGAGGACGACCCGCGCAACGCCGCCACCATCGCCGACAACGTGGGCGACAACGTCGGTGACTGCGCCGGCATGGCTGCCGACCTGTTCGAGTCGTACGCGGTGACGCTTGTCGCCGCGCTGATCCTCGGCCGCGCCGCCTTCGGCGAGCAGGGTCTGGTCTTCCCGCTGATCATCTCCACCATCGGCGTGCTGATCGCGATCGTCGGCGTCTTCATCACCCGGCTGCGCGCGTCCGACCGCAACGCCCTGACCGCGATCAACCGGGCCTTCTACCTGTCGGCGGCGCTCTCCGCGGTGCTGGTGGCGATCGCCGCCTTCGCGTACCTGCCGGCGACCTTCGGCGAGTTCGACAGCGGCCTCACCGACGCCCCGGGCAACCCGCGGCTGGTGGCCATCGGCGCGGTCGCGATCGGCATCGTGCTGGCCGCCGCGATCCAGGCGTTGACCGGCTACTTCACCGAGACCAACAGGCGGCCGGTGCAGGACATCGGCAAGAGCTCGCAGACCGGTGCGGCGACCGTGATCCTGGCCGGCATCAGCATCGGGCTGGAGTCGGCGGTCTACTCGGCGCTGCTGATCGGCGCCGGCGTCTTCGGCGCCTTCCTGCTCGGCGGCAGCTCCATCACGCTGTCGCTGTTCGCGGTGGCTCTCGCCGGCACCGGCCTGCTCACCACGGTCGGCGTGATCGTCGCGATGGACACCTTCGGGCCGATCTCCGACAACGCCCAGGGCATCGCCGAGATGTCCGGCGACATCGACGAGCACGGCGCGCGCACGCTGACCGAGTTGGACGCGGTCGGCAACACCACCAAGGCGATCACCAAGGGCATCGCGATCGCCACGGCGGTGCTCGCCGCGACCGCGCTGTTCGGCTCGTACACCGACTCGCTCAGCAGCGCGTACGCGACGGCTGGCGTGGGCGACGTCGGCAACGAGATCCTCAACGCGCTGAACGTGGCGAACCCGCGCAACCTGGTCGGCCTGATCATCGGCGCGGCGGTGGTCTTCCTCTTCTCCGGGCTGGCCATCAACGCGGTGTCCCGCTCGGCCGGTGCCGTGGTGATGGAGGTCCGCCGGCAGTTCCGTGAGCTGCCCGGCATCATGGACGGCACCCAGCGCCCGGAGTACGGCAAGGTCGTCGACATCTGCACCCGGGACGCGCAGCGCGAGCTGATGACCCCCGGCCTGCTCGCCATCCTGGCGCCGATCGCGGTCGGCTTCGGCCTCGGGCCCGGTGCGCTCGCGGCGTACCTGGCCGGTGCGATCGGTGCCGGCACCCTGATGGCGGTGTTCCTGTCCAACTCCGGTGGGGCCTGGGACAACGCCAAGAAGCTGGTCGAGGACGGCGCGTACGGCGGCAAGGGCTCCGAGGCGCACGCCGCCACGGTCATCGGTGACACCGTCGGCGACCCGTTCAAGGACACCGCCGGCCCGGCGATCAACCCGCTGATCAAGGTCATGAACCTGGTCTCGCTGCTGATCGCGCCCGCCGTGGTGGCCTGGAGCGTCGGCGACGAGCGCAACGTCGGCCTGCGGGTCGGCATCGCGCTGGTCGCGACGCTGATCATCGTGGCGTCGGTGGTGTTCAGCAAGCGCAAGGGCATCGCGATGTCCGATTCGGACGCCGATGGCAACACCGGCGCGGGCAGCAGCGATCACCGCCCGGAGACGGTCAACGCCTGATCCTGGACCGGTCCGGGGTCCCCGGTCGACGTAGCCCGTCGACCGGGGACCCCGGCCGTCCGGCCCGATGCCACACCTGGCCAAAGGCCGTACGCTGCAACGCATGCGTACGTGCCGGGCGTCTGCCGCCGGAAAGTTCACGGTGGTCCTGGCCACGATCGTCGTCCTGGCCGGCTGCGGCGGGGGCCCCAGCCCACGGGCCTGGGCGGCCTCGGTCTGCGGCGCGCTCACCCCGTGGCGCTCCGAGATCAACAAGCTGACCAGCAGCACCGACGAGCAGATGACCGCGCAGACCACGCCGGCGCAGGCCAAGGAGAACCTGGTGCGGCTCTTCGACGGGGCGGAGCGGGCCAGCGAGGCCGCCCGCCGCAAGGTGGAGAAGGCGGGCGTCCCGGAGGCCGACAACGGTGAGGCCATCTCCGCCGGTTTCCGCAGCTCACTGGGGAAGATGCGGGACGCCTACGGCCGCGCCCGGGACACCATCGACGGGTTGGGCACCGGCGAGCCGGCCGCCTTCTACGACGGCGTGCGGGCCGCCGTGGCGACCCTCAACACGGAGTACGACGCCAGCGCGCTGGACACCAGCAAGCTCAACTCCGAGGAGCTGAAAAAAGCCTTCGACGAGGTGCCGGAGTGTCACTGAGCGGGCTCGACGACACCGCGGCGGAGCCACCGGCGCTGTTCCCCGCCCCCGAGTCCGACGCGCCCGTACCCGCACCGGTGCGGCGACGCGGCGGCCCAGCCCAGTCCTCTTCGGCGCGGCAGGAGTCGATCCAGGGTGCCGAGGTGGATCGGCAACTTGTCTTCTTCGGCGCGGAGGCGGCCGAGCCGACGATCGCCGACCTGGCCGGGCTGCTCGCCGGGCCGGGCGAGGTGGTCCGCATGGGCGGCACCGCCCGGCTCTCGGTGCAGGTGGACGCCGCGTGGCGGGTGCACGTGCTCGTCGCCGAACTGGCGTCGCGGGGGCTGGCGGCGAGCTGGGAGCCGACCGAGGGTGAGCGACACGCCGTGCGCACGTCGTACACCCGGGTCTTGAAGCCGCTCGCGGCGGCCTGGCTGCACGGTACGGCGAAACGCCCGCCGGCCACCTTCCACCTGACCGGCCGGCGGCTGCGGCTGTGGCTCGCCGCGGCCGGGACGCCGGAGCCGCCCGATGGCTTCCGGTTGCGGCTCGGGGCGGACGACCGGGAGTGCTGGGAGCCGATCGGCGTGGTGCTCGCCGCGGCCGGGCTCGCTGGCACGCTGCTCAGCCCGGCTGCGGGCGGCCCGGCCTACCTGATCAGCGGCCGGCGACGGGTGGACCGGCTCGCCGAACTGGTCGGTGGCCCGCCCCCGACGGCACCCGCCACCGCCTGGCCGACCCGACCCTGAACCCCGCCTGGACGAATCACTCGTTCGGGCTTGTAACGCCCGTCACCAGTCCATGATCGACGGGATTCGGCGGCGAGGCGGGGTGTCCGGTGCCAGACAGCCGACAGGCCCATCCAGGCGGAAAACGGGCGGGTCGACCCTCGGTCGTAGGCCCGCCATCGTCACAGTGACCCTCTTCGAGCCCTACCCACGGTGTACGGTGGCGCCGTCCGGCAGTGCCGAGCGCGGCGGGGCGAGAGTTGACCGTCGCGCGGTGGCGGTTTGCCGCCCGCGAAACCCGAAACGCGTGCGGCGCGTTACGTTGGACATCCGGACCGCCGGTGCGACGGCGGGGGTCGAAGGCGGTCGCTGTCCGGGCGCTGGCAGGCCACGAGCAGGAGTGAGGTCGGGGAGAGACGTGCCGAGCAAAGCTGGAACCACCCGTCTGGTCATCGTCGAGTCACCGGCGAAGGCCAAGACGATCTCGGGCTACCTCGGCCCGGGGTACGTCGTGGAGGCCAGCTTCGGTCACGTCCGCGACCTGCCGCGAAACGCCGCCGATGTGCCGGCCAAATACAAGAAGGAGCCCTGGGCCCGGCTCGGGGTGGACGTGGACAACGGCTTCCAGGCGCTCTACGTCGTCTCCGCCGACCGCAAGCAGCAGATCAGCAAGCTGGTGAAGCTGGCCAAGGAGGTCGACGAGATCTTCCTGGCGACGGATGAGGACCGCGAGGGCGAGGCGATCGCCTGGCACCTGGTCGAGACGCTCAAGCCCAAGGTCCCGGTCAAGCGGATGGTCTTCCACGAGATCACCAAGCCGGCGATCCAGGCGGCGGTGGCCAACCCCCGGGAGATCGACCGCGATCTGGTCGACGCCCAGGAGGCGCGCCGGATCCTCGACCGGCTGTACGGCTACGAGGTCTCCCCGGTGCTGTGGAAGAAGGTCATGCCGAGGCTCTCGGCCGGCCGGGTGCAGTCCGTGGCGACCCGCATCGTGGTCGAGCGGGAACGGCAGCGGATGGCCTTCCGCACCGCCGAGTACTGGGACATCCTGGCCACCCTCGCCGTGACGAACGCCGGCGAGGGTCCGCGCGCGTTCAACGCCACCCTGATCGCCCTGAACGGCGACCGGATCGCCACCGGTAAGGACTTCGAGCCCACCACCGGTCGCGTCCGGGCCGGTGCCGGGGTCGTCCACCTCGACGAGAGCGGCGCCCGGGGTCTCGCGGCCCGCCTCGACGGGCGGCCGTTCACCGTCACCCGGGTCGAGGAGAAGCCCTACCGTCGCCGCCCCTACGCGCCGTTCATCACCTCGACCCTCCAGCAGGAGGCGGCTCGCAAGCTGCGCCTGTCCTCGCAGCAGACGATGCGCACCGCGCAGCGGCTCTACGAGAACGGCTACATCACCTATATGCGTACCGACTCGGTCAACCTGTCGGAGACCGCCATCTCGGCGGCCCGCCGGCAGATCGTCGAGCTGTACGGCGAGCGCAGCGTGCCGCCGGAGCCGCGCCGCTACACCGGCAAGGTGAAGAACGCGCAGGAGGCGCACGAGGCGATCCGCCCGGCGGGGGACAACTTCCGTACCCCGGGCGAGGTGGCCAAGGAGCTGTCCGCCGAGGAGTTCAAGCTCTACGAGCTGATCTGGCGGCGCACCATCGCCTCGCAGATGACCGACGCCGTCGGCTCCAGCGTGTCGGTGCGCATCCGGGCGGTCTCCACCTCGCAGGAGGAGGCCGACTTCGGCGCGACCGGCAAGACCATCACCGACCCGGGCTTCCTGCGGGCGTACGTGGAGTCCAGCGACGACGAGAACGCCGAGGCCGAGGACGCCGAGCGCCGGCTGCCCACCCTGGTCAAGGACCAGCCGCTGACCGCCGACGAGCTGGCCGCCCAGGGCCACCACACCCAGCCGCCGTCGCGCTACACCGAGGCGTCGCTGGTGAAAGCCCTGGAAGAGCTGGGCATCGGCCGCCCGTCCACCTACGCGTCGATCATGCAGACGATCCAGGACCGGGGGTACGTCACCAAGCGCGGGCAGGCGATGATCCCGACCTTCCTGGCGTTCGCGGTGATCGGGCTGCTGGAGCGGCACTACCCGCGCCTGATCGACTACGACTTCACCGCCACGATGGAAAACGAGCTGGACGAGATCGCCGGCGGTGACCACGCCGCTGTCGACTTCCTCACCGCGTTCTACTTCGGCAGCTCCAACGGTGCCGGTGACCAGGACATCGCCCGTTCCGGTGGGCTGAAGAAGCTGGTCACCGAAAACCTGAGCGACATCGACGCCCGCAGCGTCAACTCCATCCCGCTCTTCACCGACGACGAGGGCCGCGAGGTCGTCGTCCGGGTCGGCCGGTACGGGCCGTACCTGCAACGGGAGCTGCCCGGCGGCGAGCAGCCGGCACCGGCAGCCTCGGGCGAGGGCGAGGAGGGCGGCACCCAGGGCGGTGACCGTGCGCCGATCCCCGAGGGCCTGGCCCCGGACGAGCTGACCCCGGAGAAGGTGCACGAGCTGTTCCTCGGCGGCAGCGGCGAGCGCAAGCTCGGCGACGACCCCGGCACCGGCGAGCCGATCGTGCTCAAGTCGGGCCGGTTCGGCCCGTACGTGTCCAGCGGCGAGCGCAAGTCGTCGCTGCTGCGGACGCAGACCCCGGACTCGCTCACCCTGGAGGAGGCGCTCAAGCTGCTCAGCCTGCCCCGGCTGATCGGTGTCGCGCCGGACGGTGTCGAGGTCTTCGCCAACAACGGCCGCTACGGCCCGTACGTGAAGCGGGGCGAGGAGTTCCGCTCGCTGGAGTCCGAAGACCAGATGTTCACGGTGGGCCTGGACGAGGCGCTGGCGCTGCTGGCCGCCCCGAAGGCCCGTGGTCGGCGGGCAGCGGCGCCGCCCCTGCGGGAGATGGGCGTCGACCCGGCGACCGAGAAGCCAATGGTGATCAAGGACGGTCGGTTCGGCCCGTACGTCACCGACGGGGAGTTCAACGCGTCGCTGCGGCGCGGGCAGACTCCGGAGGCGCTGACCATCGAGGAAGCGTCCGAGATGCTGGCCGAGAAGCGGGCCAAGGGTCCGGCGCCGCGGAAGAAGGCGGCGGCGAAGAAGGCGCCCGCCAAGAAGGCCACGGCCACGAAGAAGGCCACGGCCACCAAGAAGACGGCCGCGGCCAGCAAGTCCACGGCCGCGAAGAAGACCACGACGGCCAAGGCCACCACGACGGCCAAGGCCACCACCGCGGCGAAGAAGGCCCCGGCGAAGAAGGCCGCCCCGCGCAAGGCCGCGACCAGCACCGAGTAACCCTGGATCTGCGAGATCTTGGAAGGAATGTGCCCCTGGAAGGGCCGTTTCCTTCCAAGATCTCGTCGTTGTCCACAGGGGCTGCCGTTCGGGTCGGCCATCGGGAGACTTGACGGTCATGAGTCTCCGGAGGGCGTCGTCGCCGGCTGCCTGGGCTCGCCGGCTGCCGAGCGATGACGCGGACGAGCTGAGCTGGCTGCTCTTCCACCAGGACGACGTGTTGAGCCTCGCCCAGGCGAGGCGGCACCTGTCGCCCAAGGCCATCCGGCATCGGTTGACCACCGGCAGGTGGCGACAGGTCCACCGCGCCGTGCTGGTCGCGCACAACGGACCGGTCAGCGCCGGTCAACTCCGCTGGGTGGCCGTCCTCGCCGCGGGACCGCAGGCGATCCTGGGTGGTCTGACCGCCGCACAGGCCGGAGGAGTACGAGGGTTCTCCGGCCGCCCGATCCACCTCCTGCTCCCCGCCTCCTGCCGGCGTGGGTCGCTGCCCGCCGGTGTGGTGGCGCACCGGACCACGACACTGACGGACCAGGATGTGCTGGCGGTCGGCCAACCTCGACGGACCATGCCGGCTCGCTCAATCGTCGACGCCGCCCAGTGGGCGGGCGATGACCAGCAGGCACGCGCGATCGTCGCCGCCGCATTCCAACAACGGCTCGTGGCCGCCGACGACCTGCACATGGTCGTCGAACGGCTGCCCCGGGTCCGCCGTCGCCAGCTGATCCTGGCCACGGCAGCGGACGCGGCGGGTGGGTCACACTCGTTGCCGGAGTTGGACTTCCTGAGCCTGATCCGGCGTGGAGGGCTACCCGAACCGACGCGCCAGAAGATCCGCTATGACGAGACCGGGCGACGCCGTTACCTGGACGCCTACTTCGAGCAGTGGCGGGTGCACGTCGAGATCGACGGTGGCCAACACGCCGATCCGCGCGCCTGGTGGGCGGACATGCGCCGGCAGAACGGTCTGTGGATCGAAGGCGACCGCATACTCCGGTTTCCCGCCTGGGCAATCCGCGCCAAACCAGACGAGGTCGTCACCCAACTCCGCGCGGCCCTGGCAGCCGCAGGCTGGTCGGGCTGACATTCAGAGATCTTGGAAGGAAACCGCCCCTCCCGGGGCACTTTCCTTCCAAGATCTGGGCGGGGCCGGCGGGTCCGGCGGGTCCGGCGGGGCCGGGGCCGGCGGGGCCGGGGCCGGCGGGGCCGGGGCCGGCGGGGCCGGGGCCGGCTGGGCCGGCGGGGCCGGCGGGGCCGGTCAGGCGCCGAGGACGTGGGTCAGGTGAGGGCTGGTGAAGACGCGGTTGGGGTCCAGGCGGTCGCGGATGGTCTGGAAGTCGGCGAAGCGGGGGTACGCCGTGGCCAGCGAGGCGGCGTCGCGGTAGTGCAGCTTGCCCCAGTGCGGGCGGCCACCCAGCCCGGCGGTGACCTTCTCGAAGGCCCGGAAGTACGGCTCGTACGGCATGCCGACGTACTGGTGGACGGCGATGTAGGCGTTGTCCCGCCCGTAGCCGTGCGAGAGCCAGATGTCGTCGGCGGCGGTGAATCGCACCTCCACCGGAAAGAGCACCTTGAACGGCAGTCCGTCCACGATCCGCTGGAGCGCGGCGAGTGCCTCGGGTAGCGCCTCGCGGGGCAGGCCGTACTCCATCTCCAGGAAGCGGACCCGACGCGGGGTGCAGAAGACCCGGTCGGAGCGGCCGGTGTACCGGCGTTCGGTGAGGGCGCGGGCGGAGACCGCGCTGATGCCCGGGGCCAGCGCGGGCACGGCCCGGCCGAGTCGGCAGGCGCCGGCGAAGACCCTGTTGGCCAGGAAGTCGTCGTCCAGCCAGCCGCGCCAGCGGGGCAGTGGCCGGTCGTTGGCCGGTACCCGGTCGTTGGTCTTGACCTGTACTCGCGAGGTGTAGGGGAACCAGTAGAACTCGACGTGGTCGTGCGAGCCGATCAACGCGGGCAGGTCGCCGAGGACGTCGGCCAGTTCGGCGGGACGTTCGTGGGCGTGCAGCACGAAGGCGTCCACGCAGCGCAGGGTCACCTCGACCAGGACGCCGAGCGCGCCGAGTGACACCCGGGCGGCGGCGAGCACGTCGGGATGCTCGTCGGCGGAGCAGCGCAGCACCTCACCGGTGCCGGTGACCAGGGTGATCGCCTCCACGAAGGTGGACAGGCAGCCGTAGCCGGCTCCGGTGCCGTGGGTGCCCGTGGAGATCGCCCCGGCCACTGTCTGCGCGTCGATGTCGCCGAGGTTGGGCAGCGCGAGGCCGTGCCGGGCGAGCAGGCCGTTGAGTGCGTGCAGGGTCATTCCCGCCGGGACGGTGACCAGTCGGTGCGCGACGTCGACGCTGACGATGGTGTCCAGCTCGGACAGTTCCATCCGGCGGTCGTCGGCGAGCGCGACGGCGGTGAACGAGTGGCCGCTGCCGGTCACGCGGATCCGGGCACCGTCGGCCGCGGCCGATCGGACGGCTTCTGCGACAGCTGTCGGCGAGCCGGGGCGCAGGATCGCGGTGGCGCTGCCACGCTGGTTGCCGGCCCAGTTGGACCAGTCAGCGGCGAGCGGTGCGGTGACGACCATGCGCACTCCTCATTCATGAATATGAACTGACTTCATATCAGGAACGTTGTGCCTGGTAAATACCGCAATTGCGATCCGCTCGTTGTACCGGTAGTCACGGACTCGTGACGTGGAGATATGTTCATCCGTCGAAGGGGGGTGGCGCCGAGTGTCCACACCAGCCGCCACGACCGGGCCGCTGCGCCGCGTTCCGGTGCAGGGTCGAAGTGTCGCGCGGGTCCAGCGCATGTTGGATGCCTGCGCCGAGCTCGTCGACGAGGTGGGGTACGAGGGGCTGACCACGACCCTGCTCGCCGAGCGCGCCGAAGTGGCGATCGGGTCGGTCTACCAGTTCTTCCCGGACAAACGGGCGATCGTGCAGGCGCTGACCCTGCGGACGATGGAGTCCTATCTCCAACGCCTCGACGAGCGGTTCGCCTCCGACAAGATGACCCACTGGTGGGATGGCGTCGACGCGGGGATCGACGAATACATCACGATGCACCGCACCGTCCCCGGCTTCCGTACCCTGCACTTCGGCGACGTGGTCGACCTGCACCTGCTCGACGAGCAGCGGGACAACAACGGCGTGATCGCCGACCAGTTGGCCCAGGTGCTGACCGAGCGTTTCGGGCTCACCGACGTACCGAAGCTCCGTTTCGTCCTGGAGATCGCGGTCGAGGCGGCGGACGCGCTGATCAAGCTCGCGTTCCGACGCAAGTCCGACGGTGACGAGCGGGTGCTGCTGGAGGCGAAGGCACTGATCCGGGAGTACCTGCACCGCCAGGTCGACGGCCCGGACAGTGACCGGTCCACCGTCGGGCAGGCCGAGGCGGCCCAGCCGGCCTGAGTCGGCGCGCGCCTCAGAGGAAGGCCTGCCCCTCACCCCGGTAGGTGGGTACGGTCGCCGCGACCACGTCCCCCTCGACCAGGTGCAGCTCGTTGACCCGTTCGCACAGCTCGCCAGCCTTGGCGTGCCGGAACCACACCCGGTCGCCGACCCGCAGGGTGGCCGCCGCCGCGCCGGACAGCGGAGTCTGCACCTCACCGGCACCCTCGGTGCCGACCAGCTTGAGCCCGGCCGGCAGCCACGGCCGCGGCAGTCGGCTGTCGGCAGCCGGGCCGGAGGCGATCCAACCGCCGCCGAGCACGGTGGCCAGTTCCGGCGTCGGCCGGCGGACCACCGCACAGGCGAAGAAGGCCGCCGGGGTGGGCCGCCAGGCGCGGTACGCGTCGAACAGTGTCGGCCCGTACAGGCCCGATCCCGCGGTGACCTCGGTGACCGCGGGATCGGCGCTGGTCGCGGCCACGCTGCCGGTGCCGCCGCCGTTGACGAATTCCAGGTCGGCGTGCTCGCGTACCGCGGCCACCGCCGCGCCCCGGCGGGCCAGCAACTCGCGGTAGGACCCGCGCTGGGCCAGCCTGATCGCGCCCGCCAGCAGCGTCTTCCCCGGCGGCGCGTCGCCCAGGCCGGCGATCTGCGCCTCGTACGACATGAGCCCGACCAGCCGGAAGCCGGCCCGGTCGGCGACGGTGGCGGCGAGCGCGCCGGCCGCCCGGGCGCTGTGCACGGGGGAGCGGCGGACGCCGACATGCACCCCGCGCAGCGGTCGCCAGGAGGCGTCCAGGTCCAGACAGAGCCGCAGCTCGGCGCGCTGCCCCGGGGCGCGGACGTCGTCGATGAGGTCGAGCTGCCCGGTGCCGTCGATCATCAAGGTGATCGCTGCGGCGAGTGTCGGGTCGGCGGCCAGCTCGGCGAGTGCGGCCCGGTCCACGCTCGGGTACGCGACAAGCACGTCGTCGCTCACTCCGGCCCGGACCAGCCAGATCGCCTCGGGCAGGGTGAACGCCATCACGCCCTGCCAACCCGGTCGGGCGAGGGCTCGGCTGATCAACTCGCGGGCGCGTACCGACTTGCTCGCCAGTCGGACCGGTTTGCCTGCGGCGCGAGCGGCCAGAGCGACCGAGTTGGCGTCGAAGGCGGTGATGTCGACCACGGCGTAGGGCGGGTCGAGGTGGGCGGTCGCCCGATCCAGGCGCTCGCGAAGTTTGTCGCTTTCGATGGCCACGTGTGCACGCTAACTGTCCGGCGGTAAATGCGAAATACCCTCGCGTACGTCCGGGCTGCGGCCGGTGCCTCCGGCGGCCTAGGCTCAGCGAGCAGGAGAATGTCATCGGTGGGGCCGCCCCCCACCCGGTCTAGAGTGTTCCACCGGAGGCGCCCAGCGATGGGCCGGCACGTGGAGGTACGGCCATCGAAAGCCAGAACGGCGGCGAGTCGCACGGCGTGTCGCGCTCGGAAGAGCAGTCGGAGAACGCCGCCAACCAGTCCAGCTCCGGCCAGGTCGATCCGTCCGGTTACGCAGCGATCCGCTCGGTACTGCGGATCAGGCCGTTCCGGCGGCTCTGGATCGTGCTCGGCGCCGCCTCCTTCGGCGACTGGCTCGGCCTGCTGGCCACGTCGGTCTTCGCCGCGTCCCAGGTCCAGGGCAGCACAGCCAAGGGTGCCGCCTTCGGTGTCGTCATCGCGATCCGCCTGCTCCCCGCGCTGGTTCTCGGGCCGATCGCGGGCGTGCTGGCCGACCGGTTCGACAGGCGCTGGACGATGGTCATCTGCGACCTGCTCCGCTTCGTGCTCTTCGCCTCGATCCCGATCGTGGCGCTGGCCGGCGCCAACGGTGGCCTCGTGGTCCTGTGGGCGACCGTCGCCACCTTCCTGATCGAGTCGATCACCCTGATCTGGATCCCGGCCAAGGAGGCCGCGGTTCCCAACCTGATCCCGCGCGCCCGGCTGGAGGCGGCCAACCAGCTCACGCTGATCACCACATACGGCCTCACCCCGATCCTCGCGGCGCTGGTGGCCGCGGCGCTCGACCGCAGCGTCCGGGCGCTCGTCCCCGGCGGCGACCTCGGTTGGGCGGAGCCCGCCCAACTCGCGCTCTGGGTCAACTCCTTCTCCCGGCTGGCCACCGCCCTCGTGGTGGCGTTCGGGATCAAGGAGATCAGCCAGGCGCAACGCGGTGAGGCCGAGCGTGCCGAAAAGAGCATGTTCCGGCAGTTCGCCGAGGGCTGGAAGTACATCGGCCAGACCCGGCTCGTCCGTGGCCTGGTGCTCGGCATCTTCGGCGCGTTCGCCGGCGGCGGCATCGTGATCGGCACTGCCAAGTTCTTCGCCGCCTCGCTCGGCGCCGGCGACGCCGCCTTCTTCCTGCTCTTCGGCGCCATCTTCATCGGCCTGGCTCTCGGCATCGGCCTCGGCCCGATGGTCGTCAAGGAGATGTCCCGGCGGCGGTGGTTCGGCATGAGCATCGTGCTGGCCAGCGCCGCCGTGATGACCCTCGCCTTCGCCATCCACCTGTCCATGGCGATCGTCGGCGCGGTACTTGTCGGTACCGGTGCCGGCATGGCCTTCCTGGCCGGCACCACCCTGCTCGGCGGCGAGATCAAGGACGAGGTGCGCGGCCGGGTCTTCGCCGTGGTGCAGATCGGCACCCGGCTGGTGCTGATCCTGGCCATCGGGCTGAGCAGCCTGCTGGTCGGCGTCGGCGGCTCCCGCAAGCTGACGATCGCCGACCTAGGCATTTCCGTGTCGTCGACCCGTCTGCTGCTGCTCGCCGCCGGTGCCGCAGGCATCTTCGCCGGAATCAGCGCCTTCGGCCAGATGGACGACAAGAAGGGCGTGCCGGTCCTCGCCGACCTCTGGGGATCCATTCGGGGTCGTCCGCTGATGCCGGCCGAGCCGTTCGTCTCCGCCGGGCTCTTCGTGGTCTTCGAGGGCGGCGAGGGCGCGGGCAAGTCCACCCAGCTCACCGCGCTCGCCGAGCGGCTGCGCGGCCACGGACGGGAGGTCGTGGTCACCCGCGAGCCGGGGGCGACAGGCGTCGGTCGACGGATCCGGTCGCTCGTGCTGGACACCTCCGGCGACGACGCGCCGTCACCGCGCGCCGAGGCGCTGCTCTACGCCGCCGACCGGGCACACCACGTGGCCACCGTCGTCCGGCCCGCGCTGGTCCGCGGTGGCGTGGTGATCAGCGACAGGTACGTCGACTCGTCGCTGGCGTACCAGGGCGCCGGCCGGACACTCCCGGTCGACGAGGTGTCCTGGCTCTCCTCGTGGGCCACCGGCGGGCTCAAGCCCGACCTGGTGGTGCTGCTGGACGTCGAGCCGAAGACCGGCCTGTCCCGGGTGGTCTCACGCAACACCGGCACCGACCGGCTGGAGGCCGAGTCGATCGCCTTCCACGAGCGGGTCCGGTACGCCTTCCTCGACCTTGCCGCCGCCGACCCGAAGCGCTACCTGGTGCTCGACGCGTCCCGGTCGGTCGAGGAGATCAACCGGCAGGTGGTCCGCCGGGTCGAGGAGATGCTCGGCAAGCCGGGCGGCGTCGTGCACCCCCGGCCGGCGCAGGGCCCGGACACGTCGGTGCAGCCCGAGTTATCCGACGCGGAGTTGGTAACGATGGAGCACAAGACCTGATGCCGGACGTCTTCGCCGACCTGGTCGGTCAGGACGAGGCGGTCGTCGACCTGCGCCGGGCCGCCGCCGCCGCGGCTGCCGTGCTGCGCGCCGGCGCGGCCGACCGGGCACCCGCGCTGCTCACCGCCGGTGCCGCCGAGACGGCGGGTGCCGCCGAGTCCGCCGGCCCGGCCGGTGCCGCCGAACCCGGCGGGGTGGACCCGTCGGCCGGGATGACGCACGCCTGGATCTTCACCGGCCCGCCCGGCTCCGGTCGCTCGGTCGCCGCGCGGGCGTTCGCCGCCGCACTCCAGTGCGTACACGGCACCGGCTGCGGCGAGTGCCCCGGCTGTCACACCACGATGGGCGGCACGCACGCCGACGTCCGGCTCGTGGTGCCGGAAGGGCTGTCCATCAGCGTCAACGAGATGCGCGCACTGGTGCTCCGGGCGGCCAGCACCCCGTCCGGCGGGCGCTGGCAGGTGGTGGTCATCGAGGACGCCGACCGGCTCACCGAGGCCGCCGGCAACGCGCTGCTCAAGGCGATCGAGGAGCCTCCGCCGCGTACGGTCTTCCTGCTCTGCGCCCCGTCCACCCACCCGGACGACATCTCCGTGACCATCCGGTCCCGCTGTCGGGTCGTACCCCTGCGGCAGCCGCCGGCCGACGCGGTGGCCGAGGTGCTGGCCCGTCGGGACGGGATCGCGCCCGACGTGGCGCGGTGGGCGGCGGCGGCCGCGCAGGGGCACGTGGGTCGGGCCCGCAGGCTGGCCCGCGACCCGGAGGCCCGCAAGCGGCGGGAGGCGGTGCTCGCGGTGCCGCGCCGGTTGACGGGCGTCGGCGCGGCGTTCGACGCGGCGTCGGCGCTGATCGAGGCGGCCGAGGCGGAAGCCGAGGCGTCGGTCACCGCGGCCGACGCGACCGAGCGGGCGGCGCTGGAGACCGCGCTCGGCGCGGGCGGCACCGGTCGGGGCGCGGCCGGCGCGATCCGCGGCGCCGCCGGGCAGCTCAAGGAGCTGGAGAAGCGGCAGAAGTCTCGCGCCACCCGCGCCCAGCGGGACGCACTGGACCGAGCGCTCGTCGACCTGGCCGGCTTCTACCGGGACGCGCTCACCATGGCGTTGCGCGCGCCTGTCGCCCCGGTGCACACCGACACCGCCGCACTGGCCGGCGCCGGCGCGCAGAAGTGGGACGCCGAGGGGTCGCTGCGCCGGCTGGAAGCCGTGCTGGCCTGCCGGGCGGCGATCGAGACGAACGTCAAGCCGCGGATCGCGGTCGAGGCGATGATGCTCGCCCTCTGGAAGGGCTGAACCGCAGCTTCCGGCGTTGTCCACAGGCATCGACAGGCCCGATTGCGGTGCGGTACGGTCCGGTGTGCCGAGGTGACGGCGGCGGCACGCTCAGTGATGGCTCATCCGGGAGGAGTCGGCCGATGCCACGGGGGGAGATCGACGAAGCCTGGATCGAGGAGGCGGTGCGGCGATACCGCCGGATCGAGCAGCTGCAGGCGGAGTTCGACCAGGCGGTGTCGACCGTCGAGGTGACCGTCCGGTCACCTGACGGTCTGGTCGAGGTCGTCGTCACCGCCGGAGGGCGGATCACCCACGTCCGGTTCCTCGGCCCACTGCACACCCGCAACCCACGGGACGTCGCCGGCTCCGTGCAGGCGGCGGTCACCGCAGCCGCCGACGCCGCCGAGTGGGCGCGGGAGAAGCTGCACAACGAGACCTTCGCCGCCTACCGACCGCTCGCGGGGGCCTGAGATGGACACACTGGGCGCGCTCTCCGCCCGACTGGACGAGGCGAGCGCCACGCTCACCACGATCGCGCACACCGTCACCGCCAGCGACCCGGCTCAGGCCGCGTTCGGCGCCGACGCTCCGGGCCGCCCCGGCGAGATCGGTCGCGCGCTGCACCGGCAGTGGGTCACCGCCACCGACGACCGCGCCCGGGAGGCCCGCACCGCCGCCGGTCGGCTGGCCGCCGCCGCGTCGGCGGTGCGGGAGGCCGCCGACCGCTACGCCGAGGTCGACCGGGCAGCCCGCCGCCGGCTCGCCGGGGAGCCCTGATGGACCCGCTGGACCGGCTCGCCGAACCCGGCCTCGACCTGCTGCGCCGGGTGGACCGGTTGATCGCCGCCGGCGTCCCGGAGGGGCATCGGGTCTGGCCGCTGCTGCGCCGGATGCAGGTGCTGCCCGGCGACGCGGTCCGCGGCTTCCTCGACCTGCACCCCGCGCCACTGGCCAGCGCCGGGCACGCGGTGCGCCGGCTGGTCCGGGGGTACGACGACGTCTCCGCCGCGCTCACCGACTCGGTGCTCTGGTCCGGCCCGGCAGCCACCGCGTACGGGCAACAGCGTGCCGCGCTGCTGCGCCACCTCGACGAGGGGCCGGACAGCCTGGTCGGGCGGCTCGAATCCACAGCCGGATACGCGGACGCGCTCGCCGACTGGGTGGAGGGCAGCCGTCTCGCGTTGGCCCGGACGTTGGCCGACGTGCTGCGCTCGGCCGAGGCGGTGTCCGTGGTCGCCGCCACCGCCCCGGGTCCGTCGACCCGCCCCGGGCCGGGTGTGGCCGACGCGGCGGAGATCGCCGCGCGGGTGCTGGCGGTGCTCTGCGTCGCGTACGACGGTGCGGAGACACTGCTGCGTCAGTGGGCACCGAGCCTCGCCGAGACCGCGTGGCGTCCGCCGGTGGCCGGCCAGCCGCACTACGACCAGCCCACCCGCGTCGGCTGGTAGTCGCTCGCACGGGCCACGGCGTCGCTCGCGGGCGTCGGACCGGAGCCGGCGCCCACGGCGACGCCGTGGTCTCTTCCCCTGCACCCCCGCAGGTCTGCCTTCACTCAACGCCGCCGGGGGCGTACTTGTCTGCTGCCCGGGCCCGGAATCAACCGTCCGGGCGAGGCGCAACGGCACGACGGGCCGCCCGGCAATCCGTCGAGTCGACGCTCATGGATGGCAGTTGAGGGATTGGCTGGCGCGTTCTTTGCGGTGATCCGTCGTAGGGTGGGGGGATGGGGATGCTCTGCGCGGTCAGTTTCAACAGGTACGGGCGCCTCTACTACCTCGATCCCGGCGAGTTGCGTCCGCAGGTGGGCGACAAGGTGCTGGTGCCCACCGACGACGGGCCCGAGGTGGCGGAGTGCGTGTGGGCCGCGCAGTGGGTCACCGAGGAGACCGACGGCTTTCCCCGGCTGGTGGGGGTCGCCGGCGACGACGATCTGCGCCGGGACGAGGAGTTGCGGCGTCGTAAGGCCGAGGCGAAGGTGGCCGCGAAGCGGCTGATCCGCTCGCACGGCCTGCCGATGAAGGTGGTGGCCGTCGACCACGTGCTCGGCTCCGCCGAGAGTGGCGGCGAGCGCAGCACCGTCTACTTCACCGCCCCGCACCGGGTGGACTTCCGTTCCCTGGTCCGTGATCTGGGTGCCACCCTGCACTGCCGGGTCGAGCTACGGCAACTGTCCGCGCGCGACTCGGCGCGGGTGCAGGGCGGCATCGGTTCCTGCGGTCGCGACCTGTGCTGCGCGACGTTCCTCACCGACTTCGAGCCGGTGACCATCCGGATGGCCAAGGACCAGGACCTGCCCCTGAACCCGCTGCGCATCTCCGGCGCGTGTGGCCGGTTGATGTGCTGCCTCAAGTACGAGCACCCCCTGTACGCCAGGTTTCAGGAGACCGCCCCGGCGGTCGGCAGCCGGGTCTCCACCCCGGAGGGCGACGGCCGGGTCGTCGGCCAGAGCGTCCCCCGGGACGCGGTGACGGTCCGCCTCGACGCGGACGGCTCCCGCTGCTCCTGCTCCCGCGCCTCCGTCTGCGCCCCCCGCCAGGCCCACGACCAGCACTACACCCCCTGACGCAACCCCTCGATCAGGGCAGGACTATGGGCGGCTCGGCCAGGTGGGCGGTCAGGCGTGATTTCGGGGTCAGCCAGCTTGCCGTGGGGGACCGGTCGGGGTTCACCTGCCAGTCGCGGGAAACCCGGTCCACCGCGACCGGGTAGATGGTCAGTGTGCCGTCCGGGTCGATGCGCATCCGCAGGAACGCCTTGGCGTCCTCGATGCCCTGCCCGGCGAACAGTTCGTTGACGTTCACCCCGCACGAGCCCGCCACCAGCAGGTACGCCGCCACCAACTGGCTGGCGACCAGGCCGATCACCGGCCCGTAGACCACCGTCGCGGCGACTGCCGGCAGTGGCCACGGCCATTCGTAGAACGGGAGCGCCAACCAGACCCAGGTGCCGCCGGCGGCCAGCGCCACCTGAGCCACCCCGTGGCCGACGCCGAGAAGCCAGTGCCGGGCGTGCCGCTTACCGCTGGCGTTGGGCGGCTTGGCGAACAGCACCGCCGCCGACACCGTCACGAGCACCATGAGCACCAGCGGGACGCTGAACAGTCGCTGATCCGTGCTGTCGGCCCAGTTCGCCGTCGCGCCCGCCATGGCCAGCATCAGCAGGGTGTGCAGGATGCCGAGGAGGGTGGTGAAGCCAGGGTTGCGGAACGGCAGCCGGGCGAAGATGCCCCAGCCGTAGCGGCGGGAGCGGGCCGCGTCGGGATAGCGGGCCACCAGGTCGTACGGCTGTGTGCGGCTGGCCCGGCGGGCCAGCGTGTCGCGCGGCGGCACCTCGATGCGCTCCGGCAGCTTGTGGGTGGGGTACAGGTACGCCCCGCCGCCACCACAGGTGATCAACTGCCGGTCCGGGCTGGCGTAGCGGGCGTAGTGGTGCAGGTCGCCGGAGAGCAACAGTCGCACCCGCGCCCCGGTTGGGTCGATGATCGTCCGGATGAAGTAGTCGATCGAGTCGTACGCCGCGGGGCTGTCGGCGGCCTTTACCCAGGTCGGCGACGGCGCGGCCAGGATCACCTTCGACTCCGGGCCGAGTCGTCGGGCCACCTCGTCGAAGTAGGCCAACTGCGGGTCGTCCAGGTACGAGCCGGACTGGTCGTCCACGCCGAGCAGCCACCAGCCGGCCGGCAACTCCACCGCGAAGTACGACCGCGACTGCCCGGTACGCCAGCCGGCGAAGTTGCGGTCCCGGGAGCGGACGAACAGCCGCAGGAAGGCGGTCAGTCCGTCGTACCAGTCGTGGTTGCCCGGCACCGCGAACAACGTGGGACGTTCGGGCGGGGTCAGCGGCAGGGCAGCCTGGTAGGGCCCCTTGCACCGGTTCTCGTACTCCTCGTAGGCCGCCGACGGATACACCTGGTCGCCGCCCATCACCAGGGTCTGCGCCCGGGGCAGCCGGTGTCCGTCCACGGTCAGCTCCGGCTGCGCCAGCAGGTACGCGACCGAGTACGTGGCGTGGAAGCCGTCACCGAGGTCGGCCACGTAGTCGAGCCACAGCCCACCATCCGGTCCCGCCTGGCGGAACATGTCGTCGCCGAAGGCGTTCTGCAACTCGCGCTTGTCCAGGTAGGCGCCGAAGAGGATCGCCAGCAGCGTCCGGATGCCGGTGCTGATCAGCAGGAACGGCGCCAGCCACGGCACCGGCTTGCGCGGGGTGAAGCCCAGCTCCAGCGGATCGGTGGAGCGTGGCCGAGGCCGGACACGCTCGCCGTCGGGATGATCGTCGGCCGCCGGAGCCCGGTCGTCGCGTTCGTCGCTCACCCGGCGCAGCGTAGTACCGGATCCGGCGAGGCGCTGTCCGGTAACGGCTCAGATGGCAGTCGTTGTCCGGTTGACGATGCTGGAAGCGCGGGGGTATCCCGTTCGGTGCGGGCCAACGGGGTGCCGTACACTTGCTGATCGTTGCCGCCTTAGCTCAGTCGGCTAGAGCGACGCACTCGTAATGCGTAGGTCGACGGTTCGATTCCGTCAGGCGGCTCGGTACAGAAGCCCAGGTCATCGACCTGGGCTTCGCCGTTTCCCAAGGTCGATCACACCGCCATCGGTGGTGCCGGTCCGCAGATAGTCCGCACGCCGCGCCGTGAACGCTTCGTCCAGTCGGGTGGCGACCGCGTCCAGGTCGTCCCCGAACAGGCCCGCGTACACGTTCAAGGTCATCGACGCCGACGCGTGCCCGAGCATCCGCTGCACAGCCTTCACATTGGCACCAGCCGCCACGACCAGACTCCCTGCTGTGTGCCGCAGGTCGTGGGGAGTCACACCGGCCAGCCCGACCGACGCCGCAGCCGGCGCGAAGACCCATGGTCGGAAGTTGGTGTTCCGCAGCGGCCCACCGTTGGGTGCGGTAAACACCAGATCGTCGCGGCGCTTCCCGGCGACGTGCGCGGCCAGCTCGTCGACGAGGAGCCGCGGAATCGACACCGACCGCCGCTGGTGATTCTTCGGTGTGCCCTCCACCAGATCCCCGCCGCCTACGCGAAGGCCACGGCCACCGTCACCCGACGCCGCAGCAGATCCAGCCGCGACACCCGCAGCGCCGACGCCTCACCCCACCGCAACCCGGTATAGGCCAGGAATCGGACCAGCAAGCCGTACCGGCCGCACGCCTCCGCGAGCATCGCCACCTGGTCGTGGTTGAGGAACACCGGTTCCTCCTTGACCACCCGAGGCGGCCGGATGCCATCTGCCGGATTCCGAGAGATGCGGCCATCCCGCACGGCGTGGGCCAGGACCAGCGACAGCACCCCGATGCGCGTACCGGACCGTTGCCGGGGCGAGGCCGGACGCGGTGAGCCGCTGAACCCAGGCCGCGACCTCCGTGTACGAGACTGCCGAAAGCGGGAAGCCCTCCCACGTCGGAAAGACCTGCCGCCGCAACGCCACCTCGTACCGGGCGCGGGTTGTCGGCTTGAGCTGCACCTGAGCGGCCATCCACTGCGTAGCCCACGTGCCCACCGTCACCCGTGCCCGAGCAGGGTCGAACCAGTCGCCCCGCGAGATAGCTGCCTTGGTAGATGCCTCCCACCGTTCCGCGTCCGACTTCCCATCGAAGTGCCGAGCGCTCTCCTTGCCCGAGGCATCCCGGACCCGCGCCCGCCAATTCCGGTTCGGCCGCTTCTCGATGCTCACGTTACCCCGCCTGCTTGGCGAGCCACGCCCGCACGTCGGCCGCGTCATACCGCAGGTGCCGGCCCACCCGAGACGCCTTCGGCCCAATCCTGCGGTACCGCCACTGGTAGAGGGTGCTCACCGGGATGCCGAGGAAGGTCGATACGCCCTCAGCCGTCCACAGCGGTTCGATGGTCCGAGTCTTCATGCTGCTCCCTCCTGCGTCGTGACGGTTGCCGAAACATCGGGCGGTGCCTGGTTGCGTCTAGCGGTGTCGAGCTGGACGCGCCATTGGATGCGTTCGGAGATCGCCCGTAGGACCCGATGCCCGAGCGGCGCAACGTCAGGATCGGTTGGCTTGGCGAGTTCCCACGCGTGCCGTTGCTCGCCACCGGCCGGCGCGGTATCGGCGTCGGTGGTGACGCCCAGGAGCGCCTTGACCCATTCGCGGCGGTCGGCGCGGTGGTCGGTGAGGGTTTTGCCGGACCATTGGCGGGAGATGAGGACGCGTCGGCCGCCGATGCCGAGGGTTTCCCGTTTGTGGACCTTGTTCTTGCAGTTCCCCGGCCGCAGCCCTTGCTTTGCCTTCTTGGGCTGTACGCCGTAGAGCAGCCAGTTGGCGCACCGCTCCGAGCATGGCGTGTGCCGCAGCTCTTGCCAGAGCCGTTCCAGGTGCGCCCGTTGCCGGCCAGATGCCGCCACGGATCACCTCGTCGGGCACCACAAGGGCTACCAGCCTCCCCGGACGGGGCCAAGGTCGTTCGTCCAGTAGGGCGCTCCACCTTGTCCCCGTCCGGGGAGGCTGGACGGTCTACAACTGCCCGACGAGGAGATCAGCTCCTTCGCACCTGATGTTGTTGATCCACACCAATGCACGCAAGCACCGAGGCCGCATCGGCTGCCAAGAAGAGTTGGAAGTGGTATGGGGGATCGAGCTGCGTCACGCGACCAATCCGCACAGGCTGTTCCCCGAGCGCGTGAAGGGTTTCGACGGCTGCTGCGAAACCGAGCGTGGTGATGCCCCGATCCCTGGTGATCGCCTCCCGCACCCGGTAGGTGGGCGCAAGATTGCTCGCAGGAACCAATCCGTCCCAGATATTGAAGGATGCGCCCTGCTCAAGGGCCTGTCGGCACGCCTCAGTGACTGGACCTTGTCCAGCAAGCAGAGATATCAATTCCTCGCGCTCCACGCAGTGACGGTACAGCCATCCGTACAGCCAAGCCGGCCCGCTGACGCCGACGCTGCCTGACAACGACGGACGGGCTGACCAGGAGCCAAGACGCCCGATCAGTCATCCGCGATCTTCTTCTAATCCCCAGGCCGTCAGCTGGTCCTAGCGGTCCGCATCCAGTCCGCAAGAGGTCGACGGACGGCGGGGGAGTGGTGAGAGATGTCGAGAGGTGTTTCCGCTGGTAGAGGCCCAAGTGTCCAGGTCGCCGGAACGCCCATCTTGATCTCGTAATGCGTAGGTCGACGGTTCGATTCCGTCAGGCGGCTCCACTGAAAGGCCCAGGTCACCGGCTTGATCGCCGATCATGACCTGGGCCTTTTGCTCGCCGCCGTCAGGCCGAGCCCCGACACCTGCTCGCCGCCGTCAACGAGTGGTCCATCCAAATCGCGAGCGCTGGGGAGAACAGAACTGGCCATGGCGGTCGCCGAAGGACAGGCAGGTCAAGGGGTGCAACGATGGCGGGCGGAGATCGCCGCGGGTGATCTGGGGTTGGGCCGAGGACCCTTTCGGCGAGTTCGACACCCACGACGAGTGGAGTCCCGCCTGACACCGCGCACCCGGTCCTCGGAAATCTCTCGACAAGTATGTGATCCGGTCGCGCGCAGCCGGCAGCAACGATTCCTGCGAGGCGTCGTCGAAGGCGCACGGGCAGGGCGGATCGCGCGGCGTGGTCAAGTTCTCCCGGAACGGCCGCTGACCAAGGCTCATGTGTGTTCGAACCCCAATTGCCATCCCGTCCGCCGACCAGTCCGATCACCACAATGGAGTAGCCGGCCGAGGTGGACAGCCCACCGTCTCGGATTCCGAGCGAATCGATGGCCGATGCATCACCTCGACCTATCGGAAATCGCCGAAAGCCTCCTGGTCGACCCCGCCGGTGAACCGTCGCGACGACGTGCACGACATTCCGAGATCGATCACGGCCGGGTGTGGGCGGCCCACGCATCACGCAGCGCGGCGAGTGCCGCGGTGATGGCCGGCCGCTCCGAGGTGTTGGCTCGCCAGGCGGCCATGATCTGGCGGGAGCTGGCGGGCCGCAGCGGCAAGGCCACGACCTCCGCGGGCAGGCGCCCGCGGCCGAGCCGGGGGAGCAGGGCGACGCCCAGCCCGGCAGCCACCAGCGACAGCTGGGACTGGTACTCGTCGACATGGCAGATGACCTCGGGTTCCCGGCTCTGTTCGGCGAAGGTCCGCATCAGCCAGGCGTAACACATCGACCCCGGCCGCTGACTGATCCACCGCTCGGCGGCCAGGTCGTCGGCCGAGAGGTTATCCCGGCAGGCCAGTGGGTGCCCTGCGGGCAGGACCGCGTCGGCAACGTCGTCACCCAGCGTGGCGCAGTGCACTCCTTCGGGGAGCACCAAGGGCGTGTTGTGCCAGTCGTGCACCACCGCGACGTCCACTTCGCCCTCAGCCAGCAGTTCGATAGCCCGGAACGGGTCGACCTCGAGCACCCGGAGGTCCAGGGCGGGATGACGGCGGGTCAGGTCCACGAGCACGTCCGGCAGGAGTCCGCGGCAGGCCGTCGGGAAAGTGGCGAGCAGGAGCCGGCCGTTCGGCGTCCCGTGCTGGAGTTCCAGCAGGGCCTCCGCACGCTCCAGGGTGGCCAGCACCTCCCCCGCGGTCCGGGCGAGGATCTGGCCCGCCGGCGTCAGGGCGACACGGCGGCCCTCGCGGTCCAGAAGGGTTGCCCCGGCCTCCCGTTCCAGCTTGGCGATCTGCTGGGACACGGCGGACGGCGTATAGCCCAGCGCCGTCGCGGCCCCGCTGATGGAACCGAAGGCAGCCACGGCATGAAGTGCGCGCAGCCTGCTCAGATCGTGTAGTGAAGCCACGCTAACGAGCTCCCATTAGTAAGTGTCAGCCTCCGGATCCTCGACAGGGTCGCCGGACACGACATCATGTGTCGGGATCCGGCGACGCATGCCGGGTGAAAGGATGCCGGTCGGGGGTTGCTGGATGAAGCCGAGTCACGTTGCGATGGCCATTTGCGTCGCTGCGGTTTGGGGTGTGAACTTCGTCGTCATCGACGTCGGCCTGCAAGATTTCCCGCCGTTGCTCTTCTCCGCACTGCGCTTCATCCTGGCCGCAATTCCGGCTGTGTTCTTCGTGGGCTCGCCACGTGTGGCGTGGCGATGGGTCCTCATCGTCGGAATAGTGCTGGGCGTGCTGAAGTTCAGCTTCCTCTTCGTTGGAATGCACGTCGGCATGCCCGCCGGCCTCGCCTCGCTGGTGCTGCAGAGCCAGGCGGCTTTCACCGTCGTCTTCGCCACTCTGCTGCTGCGCGAGCGGCCCCGGGCGGTGCAGTTGGCCGGCATGGGAGTAGCCATGACCGGGATCGTCCTGGTTGGTACGCGTCTCGGCGGGACGACGCCGGTCGCAGGCTTCCTACTCGTGCTGGCCGCCGCCGTCTGCTGGGGGCTGGCGAACATCGCGACCCGCAAGGCGAACCCGCCGGACATGTTCCGATTCATGGTGTGGGTCAGCGTGGTCCCTCCCCTGCCACTGCTCATCCTGTCGGCCCTCTTCGAGGGCGTCGAGCAAGACCTCGCCGCGCTGCGCTCCCTGTCGGTCACAGGTGTGGTCGCCGCCGTGTACGTGGCCTGGGCCGCCACGCTGCTAGGTTACGCGGTCTGGGGCTACCTCATCCGGGTCCACGGAGCCACACCAGTGGCCCCGTACGCGTTGCTGATCCCGGTGTTCGGTCTGGGTGCCGCGGCGGTCTTCCAGGGTGAGCCCATGACCGCCGTGACGATCCTGGCCAGCGTACTGATCATCTCCGGAATCGCGCTCGGTGCGGTGCGCCGGCGCAGACGGTCCCCGGCCGGGGACACCGCGGCGCTCGCGGGCACGGACGAACCCGTGCCGGCCCTCACGGCGCGTCACCGGCCCTAGCTCGGTCGGGGGAGGGTCAGCGGAGGGATCCCGCCGAGTCCGTTGACACCGCGGTGGGAGCACCGACCGCGGTTCTTCGGCGGAACCGCCGTCCCGCCGATTGACGACTGCGTCCACGTAGTCAGCTCGGCAATTGGTGTCACGGCCGGAGTGGCACCACTGACACTGTGATCCGAACACGTCACAGCGGCGTGAGGATCATCAGGATCTCGTCCCGGTCATCGCCCTCGCCAAACCGCAGCGCCCCAGGCCACCTGCCGATCTCCTTCCAGCCGAGCCGACCGTAGAAGTCTTCCAGGCCGGCCCCACCTCGCGCGCTGAGGTGCAGTTGTTCAAACCCCATCTCGTCCCGGCCGATCTGCCGAACTCGACGCATCATCGCTGCGCCGATCCCGCGACCGCGGTGGTCGGGATGTGTCTGAACGCGGTTGACGGTGCCCCAGTGAGCCACGAGCGGATCCTCGTGACGGGACAGGTGCAGCCAACCTGCCAGTGACCCGTCGACCACCGCCAGCAGGAGCCTGCTGCGCTGAGGGTCAAGGTCGGCGATGAGGCGCTCGGCCACGGGTGCGACCTGTTCCGATCCGACGGGTGGGAACGCGAAACCCACAGCACCGCCCATGTTCGCCACCGCGATCCAGCACTCGACCAACTCGCGTGCCTGGCGGCCACTGATCTCGGACGGGTGGCAGATCTGCTTGAACTCCACAAGGTCATGGCGGTTCATGACGGGAAGTATCGCGTATTGCGCCATCAGCGTGCGAAGACTTTTAACCCGCGCAACGACTACCAGTCTGGTGGGCTCATCACCGGCTGGACGACCTACCGTCCCCGATGTCGGACGTTGCCGCTCCGGGCGGGCACCCCTCGTGCTCGGACTCAGGGCGCTCGGCGTGCAGTCGCCCCCGCCAAAGACCAGCACGCGGAAACGCCCGCCGACCCGCCGTGCGGACCACCGCAGCTGCGACTTGATGCCAATATGGCCCACATGCAGCCTGCTCCGCGGGACGCCACCACTGCGTCATCTGACGGCTCCACCATCCTGGCGTACGGGGAGCGACCCCGCAGCGGGCGAAGCACCTTGCTGGTGGTCGGTGCTGCCGTCGCGGTCATCCTGGGCTTCGATGCCGCGCCGTCGAATCGTTCGCCGGAGTCACGGCCGCCGCGCGAGCCAGCGGCCCCCACGGCTGCGGCGACGTCGCCTGGACCGGTGGCCTCCACCGCCGCGAGCCCGATCGCGCGCCTGGAGCCGGCGAAGCGCTTCGTCAGGGGCCGCGAGAAGCCATTCGACGGGGCATATCAGTCGGACATCAGCGACAAGTTACTGCCTTCGACCTACCAACGCGGTGGCTTCCTAAGCCTGGTCCGGGATCCCGCCATCACGACGCTGCGGGATCGCGTGGACGATGTCGCGCCGGAGTATCTGCGTGTCAACGGCGTTGAGGTTCGCGTCTACCGAACGGCCGACGGCGAGGGCGTTCAGCAGGCGGAGTGGATCCGCAATCGGACGTACTTCGTCCTGCTGTGGCGGCCTCTGCCAGCTCCATACCAGATCTCCGAATCGGACGTCCAGTGGATTATCGCCGCCTCCATCAGTGGGCGTTTCTGAACACTCTCCGGCCTCGGCGCGACCGGCGCCGATCGCGCCCGGCTCGACGAATCATCGAGCCGGGCGCGTTGAACTAGTTATGCCACGAAGCGGGCACGGCGCCGGCGCCCGATCAGGTAGCCCGCGCCGCCGAGGAGCAGAAGCGCAGCGCCAACGCTGGCCACGATCATGGTGTTGGCACCGGTCACGGGCAGCCCGCCGCCGTCACCGCCGGCAGCGGCCCCACTGGCGGAGGACGTCGGGGTCGGTGCAACGGTCGTCGTCGCGCTGGTAGTCGCGCTCGGCGTGGCGGTGGTAGTCGCGCTCGGCGTCGCGATCGGCGTGACACTGGACGTGGCGCTCGGCGTCGGCGTGGGCTGAGACGCGCAGTCAGCCGCACGTGCGGCGTACAGGCCGTTGTTCAGGTAGGCCAGGTAGGTGTCGACCGAATCGGTGCCGAGCGTCTTCTGCGCGGCCTCCTTCACGTTGGCGCCAGCGTCCGTCATCGTCTGGTTCACCGCGATCCGCAGAGCCACTGACCAGGCCGTGTAAACGTTCGACTTGAGGAAGGCCCGCAGCTCTGCCGAGGTGCCATCCAGCGGCTTCTGGAGGGCGTCCTCCAGAGTGGGCAGCTTGTCCTTTCCTGCCGCTGCCAGTATCTGAGAGGCCAGCACCCGCACCTGGACAACGGTGGCGGTGTCCAGATCGATGGTGACAAGCTCGCGGATATCTTTGTACACCTTGCGCTCGACCGTCTGGCAGGTCGCGCTCGACCCGGGCGACCCAGCTTGAGCCGCCGCCGGTGCCGCCGGAACCAAAAGCGCCAGCGCTATGAGGGCGCCGGCCGGGAACTTCAATCGCATGATGGTCTTCCTCCCCGTAACAGATCAAAACATGAAGATATTATCGACGGCGAGCGGGAGCGCAAGAAGCGCTGGCCGCTGTGGACCGTGCAATAGAGAAGGCCGCACCTATAGACCGCAAAAAAGGGCGGGCCATGGTTACGCTTCGCATTCATGCGCTGACCCAATGGGGCTGAGGGTTCGGTAGGAAAAAGGGCCAGAGTCTGATTTCCCTACTTTCGTGATCAACAGCGTTGATCGAGGTGCGCTACGCCGGGAAGGCATCGTCACCGTCGGCGTCGTCCAGGCCCTCGTCGCTGGTCAGCGGGAAACCCGTCCGATCCGTGGCCCCGCTGGAGCTGTGCAGCGCGCCGACGGTCGTCAGCCCCGCCCCGGCGAGCGCGATCGCCGTCTCCGCGGCCGACGACACCTGAAGGGAGTCTTCCCACGACGTGCCCACCGCCATCCCCATTTGCAGGAAGGCGGTCTGGTGAGGGTGGTCCATCTCCCACCACCCGGACCACGCTCCGGCGAGATCCGCGTACGCGTTCGCCGCTGCGAGCGACAGCAGGAACAGCCCCACCGGGAGCAGCCACCGGCGGTCGGCCCGCCATCCGGACAGCGCGAGCGCCAACATGCTCACGAGGGTGGCGAGCAGCGCCGGCCACACCGTCCCCAGCAGGTCCGGCAGCGGATAGTCGACGAACTCCCGGGTCGAGTCCAGCCCGAACCAGGCGAGCAGCAGCAGCGCGAGGACCGCCGTCGCCGCACCTCGCCGTCTGCCGCGGGACGGTAGTGCCAACACGCCGGCCGCGAAACAGACAACGCCGAGCGCCACGCCAAGCGCGGCGAGCCGTTGCCTGTCGATGGAGTCCCGCCACGGCCCCAGGATGGACGTCTCCGTTGCCGCTGGCCCGTAGGTCACCCAGCCCACGTCGACGACCTGCTCCTGATGCCAGAGCAGTCTCATGGCCGCCACCACGGCGAGGAGCCCGACACCGGCGGCGACGGCCCACCGCACCCGGCGCGCGCCGCGATCCAGCAGGACGTAGCCGAGCAGGGCGAGCAGCATCACCAGGCCGAACTGCAACGACGCGGCTCGCATGGCGAGCAGCGCCGCCGTGGCCGAGAGCAGACCGCCCGCGACGGATGCGACGAGTAGGCCGAACGGAAGACGCATGGCCGAGATCGTGACACGTGAGTCGGGCGTGCGTAGCCCGGCGGGAGGCCCACCCGTCGACCGGAGCTACCTTCGGCGGGCCAGGTGTTGCAGCGTCGCGCGGATGACGGTCTTCTCCTCCGTCGAGACGTTGGGGTCCATCAGGATGCGTGCGACCGCCCGCAGGTCCGGGTCGGTGCTCGGGTCGGGCGTGGGTGATGGCGGCGCGCCGTCCCAGCCCAGTATCTGCGAGGCCACCGAGCGCGGGATGCCGAGGCCGTCGCAGAACTGTTGGACCTGGGTGCGCTGCGGGTTGGCTATCTCGGCCCGGCGCCATCGGTAGATCGTCGATCGGCCGATGCCGGTGCGTTGTTCGACGTCCTCGATGGACATGGCGCGTTCTCGGACAGCCTCATCGAGGGCGCGTTTGATGAACCGCGCGAACGCGATGACGCGGGGATCCTGGCTGGCACTCGCTGACACAGGGTGATCGTAAGTGCCGCGTGTGGGACTCCGTTGCCGGACCCGACTGTAGTGCCAGATTCGGCTCCGGCTATTGGTCGGTGGGGCGGCTTGAGGGGCCCCTTCCTGCTGCGATTACGGAGAGCAGTGCCGCCAGCAAGGATCCAACACCACGAACCGAAAGTACGTCCCAGTGCCATACTTGGCACTGAGTGGTGGACGCGGTACCGTCAGTGCCACGCATGGCATTACCAGTGCCATGACTGGTCTGTGGTGAGCGAGTCGCCGCGTGCGTGACGGGGGAGAGCCGATGAAACTACGTCCTGTGTTGGTGAGTGCAACCGCCCTTGTCCTCGTGGCAGTCGGCCTGTCCATTCCGTCGGGGACACCGGTCGCCGCCCAGGCCGCGGCTGCCGCCGCCTGCCCCGAGCCGGCGCGACCCACGGTGAAGATTCTGACCGTGGGCGATTCGATCACCCTGGGCTCGACGATGACCGAGTCGGTGACCATCGGCTACCGCAAGGAGCTGGGGGGACTGCTCGACCAGTTCTGCGTACCGTACGAGTTTGTCGTCTCGGCGGTCGGAGGAACGACCTGCAACTTCTGGCTAGCGCGGATGGCGGACCTGGTCACCACGTACCGACCCAACCTGATCCTGCTGAACTGCGGGACCAACAACAACCTGTCGAACGCCACCTCGGCGCAGATCGCCGCCTTCGAGGCCACCTACCGGGCGCTCTTCGACACGGCACTGGATCTGGACCCGAACGTCATCATGTACCCGTCCTGGGTGCAGTACAGCTCCGGACACGGCACCGACGGCTGTACGACCCCACCCGGTCCAAGCCCTGCCTGGCTCCCCGCGAGCGAAGCCAAGGTCAACGACGCGATCTACCGCAGCATCCGGGTGATCGACGAGTACGGCGACCGCGTACCAAACTTCATCGACAACCAGTCCATCCCCGAGGGTTATCTGGACCAGTGCGGCGTGCATCCCACGCCGGGCGGTTACGACGTGATGGGTCGGCTGGCCTACAACGCGATCGCCCCCCGGCTGGGCGTCCCGCAGGCACCGCTGCCGTGCGGCTTGGTGGGCCGGCGGCCGGGCTACCCGGTCGGCCACTGGGTTCCCTGCGCCAGGATGAACCTCAACTGACGAGGCGGGTCCGGTCACGGTGGTGACCCGACGCGCCACCGGGCAGCGACCACCTTCTGCCGGCTCTGCCCGTCCTGGGTAGGGCCGGCTTCGTCGTTGGTCGATGAGCGCAACCAGCCCGCTGACGAAAGCGTGTGTCCGTGCAGTGGGCTCGCTTCGGCTGGACGGGTGCGAGATCATGTTTGTCTGCCGATCTTTCCTCCGGCCCAATCCGGGCAGGTCAGGTGCGGCAGATCGGTACCTCACGTGGATCGGAACGACGCCTACCGGGGGGAGGCTGCATGTGGCTCGAACAGGGTGGCATCGCCCCTTCTGGTGTGGCATCGCCGCCGCGGCCTGGTCTGACCCCAGCCCTCGCGGTGCGCCGTCGTTCCATTGCCCGGGCACCGGGGGTGGGCGGCACGGTGACCGCGCCGCGCACCCGCCGAGCATCCAGGTCGCTGCGTACGTTCCGTCCCTCGCGCAGCGTCTCTGCCGACTGCTGCCCCGCTCCGATGTCCCGTAGGTGGCAGGACCGGACCTGGGTCCTCTCCCGGCCCGATGTGGCTCACCCGCCGCGTGACGGGTGGCGTGACCGATGCCAGCCGCCCGGTGTGCGCCCGGCTGGAGGTGACCCGACCTCAGATCCCCTCGTACCGCCGCCCCAGCGCAGATCGGAGCCCCTCGTGGATACTCGCACTCAGTCAAAGGCCGCGAATGTCGTCATCGCCGTCGCCGGACTCTGCTGGCTGGCCACTGTGCTGGTCGCCGCGATCGACTGGGACGGCGCGGTGTCCGGCCGAGCCTTCGCCGTTGGGGCCATCGCCGCCGCCGCTTCGGTCGCCGCCGTCATCGTCAACAGTCGGCAGTTGGCCGGAGGCATCAAGGTCGTGGTCATCTCGGTGGCCCGGGCACCCCAGCAGGCGTACTGGCGGGGTTATCAGGACCGGGGCACCGACACGCGACCCGGTGGTGGTGACGACGACACCCCCGATTTGATGAGCATCGGCTACTGACCTCGGGCGTACGACGCGCCGTCCTGACGTGGTCCCGGTGCCGTTGGTGTAGCCCCTGGCCGACGTCGCTACGGACAGCGGACGGGCGGCGACCGGCGCTAGCATCCGACCATGAACACGGGGGTCAGTAGGCCAGGGGTGCGCGTCGTCACCGCGTCCAGTGTGTTGCTGGGGCTGAGTGGGTTGGCCCGGCTCGCGCAGGTAGCCGCCGAGGCGGTGGATCAGAACACCTACCAGAGGGCGCACGAGAAAGCGGGCACGCCAAGCGGCTTCGGTGCCCTGCCGATGGTGTTCCAAATGAGTGTCGGCCTGGTCGTTGCGCTGACCGCCCTCGCCATCCTGGCGCTGGCGCTGGCCAACCTCGCCGGCCGGAACTGGACCCGGATCGTCACCTGGGTCCTGGGTGGCGTGACGGTGGCGTTTTCGGCCGGGTGGCTGATCCTGGGCCTCCTCCCGATTGACACCAGCGACGTCCCGGACAGCACCGACTGGGACCGGGTCAATGACATCGCGGACCAACTGATGCCCGGGTGGGTCGAGCCGGTGAGCACCGTTTCGGGGCTCGTGGCGTCGCCCGCACTGCTGGTCGCCATCATCCTGCTCGCGCTCCCATCCGCCAACGCCTTCTTTCGGTGGCGTCGTGCGGCGCCGGACCCGGCGTATCCGGAGCAGAGGCCGTTGCTGGTTCGTGCCGGTACGTAGTTCGGGCCAGCAGCGGCGATCGAGGGGCTGACAGGGGCTCTCGTCGTACCGATCCTCGCGATGGCGCTGTCGGCCTGACCGAAGCTCAGGCCTTCTCGAGCACGATCAGGCGATACTCCAGCCAACGCCGCGCCAATCCAGCCTGCAACGCGGACCCGCCAACCATGTTGGCCCACAGGGGTATCTCGACAAGACGGTCGCGAAGGCGGGGCACGACGGCTGTGGCGCCCACGGCCAGCTTGACCACGCGGTCGCGGGGTCGACCGAGGCGCAGATACGAGGTCAGATCCAGGTCCTCGACCACGCGCAACCCAGCGTGCTCAGACATGGCGTCCAGCTCGGCCACAGTGTGCAAACTCCCGATCCGCCAGCCGGCGCGGAACTGGTCGAGGCAGCGCTCACGCGCGGCGAGCCCGCGATCCTTGTCGGTCAGCCAGTCGTCGCACAGGATCAGGCGCCCCCCGGGGCGCAGCCGGTCCGCAAGGGACGGGAGGAGATCCTTCAGCGACGGCGAGTGGACCACCGCCTCCACGGCGACCATGGCGTCGTAGTGCGGTTCCGCGGGCAGTTCGGCGAAGTCGGCGCAGATCACCTGACAACGGTCGGTCAGTCCCTCGCGGGCGAACCGTTTCGCTGCGATCTCGGCCTGCACCCGACTGATGGTCACGCCAGAGATCAAGCCGTCCACCTCCCGGGCCAGGCGAACCATCGTCGCGCCGACGCCACAGCCAACGTCGAGCACCCTCGCGTCTCCCGGAGGCACGTGCCCGCGCAAACGCTCGATCAGCAGGCGGTTGACGGTGTCCATGGCATCTGCGGAGGTCACGGCATCCGGAGTCCAGACGCCCCGGTGGATCGCGTCACTGCCGGGGCTCTCGGCAACCAGGAGGAACCGACGCGTGTTGTTGTCGTAGTAGTCGGCGACGCGATCAACGTGGCCCGCCGCGCCTCGTTCAGTTGACGAGCTCATCGACGGAAGCTACCAGGCGAGCCTCATCACCGTGACCCTCGGTGAGCGCAGGTTGACGGGATCAGGTGTAGATGTTCTTGGCGTACTCCGGGCCGTAGTGCCGCTCCAGATCCTGCAGGCTCACCATGGGCGCCTCGACCTCCTTGATCAGGCGGGCGCGGGACGGCAGCACGTCGGGTTGCCAGGTCTCCGGCTGCCACAGCGCGGACCGCAGGAACGCCTTCGCGCAGTGATAGAAGATCTGCTCGATCTCCACCACCACGGCGAGCACCGGCCGGTGCCCCTTGACCATCATGTCGTCGAACCAGGGAGCGTCGCGTACCAGGCGGGCGCGCCCGTTGATCCGCAGTGTGTCGGTGCGGCCCGGGATCAGGAAGAGCATCCCGACGTGCGGGTTGTCCAGGATGTTGCGGTAACCGTCGGCGCGCCTGTTGCCCGGCCGCTCGGGCACGGCGATTGTCGTGTCGTCCAGCACCAGGGCGAAGCCGGCCGGGTCGCCCTTGGGCGAGACGTCGCAGCTGCCGTCCGCGCCGGCGGTGGCCAGCAGGCAGAACGGCGACGCGCCGAGCCACTCGCGGTCCCGCTCGTGCAGGCGACGGCGATCCTTGTTGGCTGCCCGAGCGGTCGGTTCCCCAAGCAGGTCGCGAAGCTCCTCGTGCGAAGTGATCTCCACCGTCACGTGATCCTCCCTCAGGCGTTGACCCGTTGGCGGGCACCGCCGCTTGTCAGCCTAGGCCGCCGTGACCAGGGTGAGGTTTGTGCCCGGTCGCCGGGGGTAGGGCCTCACCCGACGCGCCCGCCGCACGAGAACCGTTCCGCAGGACGCCGACACGTGGAGGCCCGGAGATGGAGAGCCGACTCAAGGTACTGGGTCACCCAGTCCATCCGATGCTCGTCATGTTCCCGGTCGCGCTGCTGGCCACCGCGGTGCTGTTCGACGTGGTCGACACCGTCGGTGGCCCCGACCTGCTCGGCGAGGTCGCGTACTGGAACATCACCGTCGGCCTGATCGGCGGTCTCCTCGCGGCGGCGGCCGGCTCGTTCGACCTGCTGGCCATCCCGACCGGCACCCGGGCCAAGCGGGTGGGTCTGCTGCACGCCGCCGCCAACGTCGCGGTGATCCTGCTCTTCGCCGCCGTGTGGGCCGTCCGGCTGAACGCCGACTCCCGGGCCGCGGGCGGCGCTCTTGTCGCCATCGAGGTGGTCGCCGTAGGAATCCTCGGCATCAGCGCCTGGCTGGGCGGCGAGTTGGTCGACCGGCTCGGTGTGGGCGTCGACCGGGACGCCGGCCTGGACGCGCCCAGCTCACTACGGCCGCCCACGGCCACGCAGCGGATCGGAGAGGTGTGATGAGTGAGCAGCAGAACGGCGGATTCGGTCGGGGCTGGCGAAGTGGCCGGCAGCAGGGCTGGGATCCGATGGGGGAGCTGCAGTCACTGCGCGCCGAGCTGAGCCGCCTGGTCGGTGGCCGGGCCGGTGCGTCCGACGTCGAGCTGACCGAGACCGCCGACGGCTGGGAGGCCGTCGTCCGGCTGCCCGGGGTGGCGCCGGAGGAGGTGGCGGTCGAGCTGGACGACCTCGAACTGTGCGTACGGGCCCGCTCCGAGGCGGAGGTCAACGCCGACCAGGGCATTCCTGGCGGCTTCGAGACGCGAGGCTTCGAATACCGCATCAACCTGCCATCGCGGGTCGACCCGGAGGCCATCGACGCGGTCATGGACCATGGCCTGCTCCGGGTCCGGTTGCCCCGGGCGACCCGACCAGCGCCGCGCACCATCACCGTCGGTCGCACCGGGCCGCGCTCCGGCGACCTCTCCACTGGTACGCCGATGCCGGCCGACCCCGCCGCGGACCGGGAGCTGCACCGCCCGGACACCGCCGGCGAGGTCGACCGAACGTAGCGGCTGCGTGGTCACTCCGTCCCTGCTCGGCCCGACGGCCGGGCGCGTCGAAGACGTGCACCGCATCGCGGTGTTGCGCGCCAACGCCCTTGGCGACTTCATCTTCGCCCTGCCGGCGTTGGACGCGTTGCGTGCCGCGTACCCCGCGGCGGAGATCGTGTTGCTCGGAGCGCCGTGGCACGCGAAGCTCCTGCGCGACCGGCCGGGCCCGGTGGACCGGGTGCTCGTGGTGCCGCCCGCGCCCGGCATCCGTGTTCCCGAGCCCGGCGAGCCGGAGTCGTCGATCGACGACTTCCTGGCCGCCGCGACCGGGTTCGACCTGGCCGTGCAGATCCACGGCGGTGGCGCCAACTCCAACCCGCTGATCAGTCGCCTGGGCGCCCGGGTGACCGTCGGCCTGCGCGCCGACGACGCGCCGCCGCTGGACCGTTGGCTCCGCTACGTCTACTACCAGCACGAGGTGATCCGCTACCTGGAGGTGGTGGGGTTGGTGGGAGCGCCGGCGACCACCATCACGCCGACGCTTGCGGTGACCGACGCCGATCGGGCCGAGGCCGCCCGGGTGCTCGGCCCGACCGACCGTCCGCGGGTGGCGCTGCACCCGGGCGCCACCGACAACCGCCGCCGCTGGCCCGCCGAGCAGTTCGCCGAGGTGGCGCGTGCGCTGCACGGGGACGGCTACGAGGTACTGGTCACCGGCACGCCCGCCGAGCAGGAGGTGGTGGACCGGGTCGTCGCCGCGGCTCGGGTGCCGGTGCGCCCACAGGTGGGCACGCTCAGCCTGGGTGGGCTGGTCGGTTGTTACGCCGACTGCGCGTTGGTCATCTCGAACGACACCGGCCCGCTGCACGTGGCCGCCGCGGTGGGCGCGCCCACGGTGGGCATCTTCTGGGTGGGCAACCTGATCAACGGGGCCAGCCCGCTGCGGGGCCGGCACCGGCCGATCAGCTCGTGGACGGTGCACTGCCCGGTCTGCGGGGTGGACTGCACACCGGGCATCTATCCGCACCGGCCCGGCGACGGTGAGTGCCCGCATCGGGACTCCTTCGTCGCCGACGTTCCGGTGATCGAGGTGCTGGAAGCCGCCCGGGAGTTGCTCACCCCGTAGTTCAGGCCGGCTGCGGGCTGTCCTCGTCGGCGAGGACGACCTCCCACGCCTCCACGTCCCGGTCGACGACCGTGGTGGGGGACTCCAGGTGGTACGCGCCGCTGGGCAGAATGCCCGCACCGCCGTACCGGGCCAGCACCGCGAGCTGCGCGGCCACGTCCTCACCCTGGTGCTTCTCCTGCACCCGACGCCAGAAGTCGAAGCCGCCGGCGTCGACGAGCTTGGCCCGGTCGTAGAGCACGCAGCCGCCGATCCAGGACACCTTGTACGCCCGCCACGCCCCCGGCGGCAGCGCCAGCCGCTCGGTGATGTGCAGCAGGTTCGCCGCCGAGTGGATCCGGGCGCGGTTCCACTCCGGGGTGTCGGGTCGGATCCGCTCCGGCGTGGGCGGGCTGGCCCACTCCTCGTAGTGCCCGTGCGAGTCCGGCCGCACGTCATCGGTGTACGAGAGCCCGTGCACTCCGTTGCCGACGAATCCGCAGCCCAGCTCTCCGATCGCCGTCACCAACCGGTGCAGCGTCCCCGGTTCCAGCCAGATGTCGTCGTCGAGGCTGAGGACGTACCGGGCGGTCGACGCGGCGAGCAGGTACGCCCGGTGTTCGGCCAACCCACGGCGGGGCAACCGGCGGGTCAGCAGCACCGGGTGCCCCCGGTGCCGCAGCGCCCGGACCATGGTGGCCGCGGCGGGATGCGCGTACGCCGGATCCCCGTCGGACTGGTCGCTGACCACCACCCCGAAGCCGGGTACCCCGTCCTGGGCGGCGAGTCCGCCCAGGGTGACCGCCAACTCGGCGGGCCGGTTCCGGGTCGGAATCAGCACGTCGACCAACCGGTCGGTGCGAAACTCCGCCGGGGTGCCGGGGTCGAGGGGGCGGTTCACGACGCCTGGGTACGGGAGCTGAGCGACGGGTCGGGCTCCCGCTCACCGGTGGGCGGCGACGGGTCCTGGCTGTGTGACCGGATGCGCTCGATGATCGCCGAGGTGGACCGGTCCGGCACGTACCCCAGGGTGTGCACCTGGCCGCCCAGCCGGCGCACCAGCGGCGCCTCCGGCACCAGCTCCGGCGGATAGTCCCCGCCCTTGACGTAGATGTCCGGCCGGACCGCCTCGATCAGCGCGGCGGGTGAGTCCTCCTCGAAGACCACCACGTGGTCCACACAGGCGAGCGCGGCGAGCAGGGCACCCCGGTCCTCGACCGGGTTGACCGGCCGGTCCGGACCCTTCAGCCGGCGTACGCTGCCGTCCGAGTTGACCGCCACGATCAGCAGGTCACCCAGTGCGCGGGCCTGCTCCAGGTAGCGCACGTGCCCCCGGTGCAGCACGTCGAAGCAGCCGTTGGTGAAGACCACCGATCGTCCCGCCTCGCGGTACTCGGCGACGATCGCGTCCAACTCGTCGGTGCCGACCAGCGCGGGATGGCTCATCGTCTCGGTCGGCTGGCCGAGCGCGGTGAGCAGATCCTCGCGCCGGCACACGCAGGTGCCGGTGTCGGAGACGGTGATGGTGGCCGCCAACTGGGCGAGTTGGGCGGCGGTCGTCAGCGGCGCCTCGGCGGCCAGGGCCAACGTCATCGCCGCCAGGTACGCGTCGCCGGCGCCCACGGCGTGACTCGCCGGGACCGGCGTGCTGTGACTGCGCCGCGGCTCCCCGTCGGCGCCACCCACCACCGCCCCCTCGGTGTCCAGGGTCACCGCGACCACGTCGGCGCCGGTGTGCGCGCGCAGCTCCGCGAGGCGCGACTCCGCCAGGACGGCCCGGTCGACGCCCTCCCCGGCGCGGGTGTTCACGGTGACGCCGGTGCCGGTGACGCTGAGCCCGTCGCCGGTGAGAGCCACCCGGCCCTCGCCCGGGGTGGGCTCACCGACCGGTCCCGGGTGGTTCTCGGTGACGTCGTCGGCGCGTACCCCGCCCGGGGCCGCGCCCACGCTCAGTTCGGACGGGCCGTCGGACGGGTCGCCGTGTGGGTGCTCCAGGTGCAGGTCGATGCCGGTGGTCGGTCGGGTCGGCGCGCCGGCCCGGGCCAGCAGCCGGGTCGCCTCGGCGAAGCTGGGCGTGACGACTGTCGGTGCGAGGCCCCGCCAGTCGGCCAGGTCGTGGGCGTCCAACGCGACGGTGGCGTACCGCTCGCGTTGCTCGACCAGCCACGCGCGGACCGGCGCGGGCAGCGCCCCCAGGCCGTAGTCGCAGACCACCAGGGTCGGCGCCTCCCCACCGGCGGCGGCGCGCAGTTCCTCGGTCGCGCAGCTCAGGGCGGTGAGCAGCCGGGTCACGCCCTCCGGGTCGAGCGCGTCGTCCGGGTCTCCGGAGTCCTCGCGGAGCAGGATCTGGTTGCCGGCCAACATCCGCCGCTTGACCGGGGTGGGCCGTCCGGGCTGGTTGACCGTGCGGTCCCAGACGCCCGCGCGGTCCAGACAGTCGTGCAACTCGTCACCGGCCACGTCGGCGCCGACCGGTGCCACCAGCACCGCCCGGCCGCCGAGGGCGGCGACGTTCACCGCGGTGTTCGCGGCCCCACCGGCGGCGGAGATCCGTCGGCGCAGGGTGAGGACCGGTGCGGGCGCCTCTCGGCAGAGCCGGTCGGAGTCGGCGAACCGCCACTCGTCCAACATGGCGTCACCGACGATCAGGACTGGGCGTTCGAGCCAGCTCTCCACGACGGTGGCGAGCCGGCGCTGTTCCGCTGCTGCTCCTGCCATGCCTCCCCGGGTCCCCAGCGCCCTCCGGGCCAAACCTGACCCGCGCCTGACCTGCGGCTGTGTCCCCACCGTGCCCTTAGCGCCCGGCTGGGTCGTTTCGGCCGTCCGGAGGCGGGAAGGGAATGAGGTAACCCCGGAAAGGAGATGTCCCGAGATGGCAGCGCAACTACAGGGCAAGCGGATCGCCTTCCTGGCCGCCGACGGCGTCGAGGAGGTCGAGTACGTCCAGCCGCGTGAGGCGGTCGAGAACGCCGGCGCGACCGTCGAGTTGGTCTCGCTCAAGCCTGGGTCCATCCAGTCCTTCAACCACCTGGACCAGTCGAAGACGTACGACGTGGATGTGACCGCGGACAAGGCGGACGCCGACGGCTATGACGCGCTCGTGCTCCCCGGAGGTGTCGCGAACCCGGACTTCCTGCGGAGCGACCCGGACGCGGTGCAGTTCGTGAAGGCGTTCTTCGAGGCGGGCAAGCCGGTCGGGGTGATCTGCCACGGTCCGTGGACCCTGATCGAGGCGGACGTGGTGCGCGGCCGACGGATCACGTCGTGGCCCAGCCTGCGTACCGACCTGACGAACGCCGGCGCCACCTGGGTCGACGAGGAGTGCGTCACCGACGGCAACCTGACCAGCAGCCGTAACCCCGACGACCTCCCCGCCTTCTGCGAAGAAATCACCAAAACCTTCGCCACCTAACTCGAAAATCGAACCGTGCGTAGACACGCGGCAGCATCCCGCGTCGCGAAGCGGCGTGGGATGGGTCGTGGTGTGGCGGTGGTTAGGCGGC
>NZ_JBEZGL010000005.1:0-446416 GCF_040649915.1 Micromonospora sp. NPDC048839 | reverse complement strand
CCATCTTCCGACGCCAGCACCAAGCCGAAGCCAAGATCAGCCACTACGCACGACAAGCCCTCACTGAGCCCTGAAACGGATCTCCTGCTGGAGTATTAGAGCCCGTAGCGGATCCGGGTCAGGCCGCAGGCGACGAGCATGCCGACAATGACCAGCCCGACCCTCGTCCAGGGCACGTCCCTGCTCGGCCGGACGCCGATGGAGACCGCCACTGCCAGTTGAGCGGCGCGCACGAGGCAGATGAAGACGCTCAGCATCCAATACCCGACCCCGTAGAACGACCACCAGTTCACGGTGCCGAACACGGCCGGGACGACCATCAACAGGCTGAGCCCGATCAACGGCGTGGCCAGTTTCCACCGCAGCAGGGCGGTCGCGGTGCGGCAGCGGTACGACGAGTTCACGGCAAGCGCTGGCGGCGCTCGCCCGTGCCGCCCGGATAGCTTGCAGGCCGCGATCTACCCGAGAACGTCGAGGCACTGCGGACTGGCGGTCGTTGTTCGAGGATGTGCCCCAGCCTGGGGTCGGGGTTGGTTCTCCTGCGGTGGAACGGGTCTCTTGACCGATCGTGCTGCCCGAGCGCGTCCGGAGGCTGCTCTCCCGCCTGATACCCGACTCAGCGCCGAAACTCGGTGACCTGTACAAAGCTGGCTCTAGCGGTGAGAGCCGGCATGGACGGGTCCTCGGTGTTTTACTGCGATGAAGTCGGCGAGGTTACATGGACGCCCTGCATGGCCGCGGCTCCCGTTCCGCCGCATCGAACTGACTGGCCGTTCTGTCTCCGAACTGACAGTGACAGGGATGACCTTTTGGCTACTCTGCCGCCGTGACGACGGCTGATATTGAACTGAGCGCATCTCCCGCTGCCCGGGAAAGAGGGATGGTCGACGGCTTCGAGGGGTACGTGACTCCGACTGCCGAAGAATACGCCGAGGTCTTGCGGACCGGTATGGTCGTGTTGGACGCGAATGTCTTGCTCAACCTCTACCGCTACACGGCCGATGCCCGCGACGACCTGCTCGCCGTCCTCACGGAATTGTCGGACAGGCTCTGGGTTCCGCACCAGGTGCTGACGGAGTTCTGGCGCAATCGGGATCGGGTACTGCGAGATCCGCGAGACACTGCCAAGACCGCCCAGGAGCTGCAGGAGATTCGTGGTCGAGCGGTGCGCGCCGTGCAGACGTGGGTGAACCGGGTCTCGCTGACGTCCGAGCGAGCCTCGGAGATCATCGAGCAACTCAGCGCCGGATTCGACAAGGTCCTGCTCAACGTGGATAAATTCAAAGATCCCGCGGCGACCGAGGCCGCCCGCGACACGAACACGGATGTTGTGCTGCGCTCACTGGCCTCGATTCTGCGGGGCAGGGTCGGCGAGCCGCTGGATGAGAAGGACTTGGCCGTCGCCTTGGTCGAGGCACAGCGACGGCTCGATGAGAAGGTCCCGCCGGGCTACATGGACCGGAAGAAGGACAACGCCGAAGGCGCTGGCGACTACCTGGTGTGGGAGCAAACTCTCCGAGAGGCGGAAAGGCGCCACAGTGACGTCCTCTTCGTGACCGGTGACGTGAAGGAAGACTGGTGGCGGACAGAAGGTGGTGAGCGGCGTGGCCCCCGCGTCGAACTCGTGGACGAGTTGCGCGACCGCGCCGGCGTGAGGCTGTTCATGGCTCGCCCAGGGCAGCTCCTCAGCTATGCGGGCGTGGTTCTCTCCGTCGCCGTCCGTGAGGACTCCGTTCAGGATGCGGATCGGGTCGACACGTTCCTGTCCGAGCCAGAACCCCACCTGGAGTACGGAGGCTGGAGCCAGGAGGCGCTGACTTACCTGCTCAATCGTCTTACCAACGAGGCACCCCAGCAGGCAGTCGTCCTTGTGGCGGCAGCAAGCCAAGATGGGTATGTCGCCAGGAGTCAGGTATACGAGATCGCTGGCTACCCCGAGGAACGCAGTCTGCGCGGATTCACTCGGCCGTTCAACCGGATCGTGCAGATCATGCGGGATCAGGGAACTCTCCCCGACGAGGCAGTGGACCTGTTCTGGGCTGTCTACAACGAGGATTCGCCAGCTTTCGGTGTTGCCGCTGGCTTCCAGATACACGACGACGTCCTGCCGCTGTTCCTGTCGCGGATCCGGGATCGGGAGTCTGCGACGGCGATCGCCTCATGACTCAGCCCCTACCGGTGCGCCCGGAGCGCCTGTAGCAGCCGGGCTACTTCAAGAAAACTCGGCGTGTTCACGTACGACGAGGTGCCGCATCTGTGCATGCCCGAGCCCTGCAAGCGGACCATCCAGCGGTGGCGTGAGCGTGGACTGACGACTTGACGAGTCCCAGCAGGCTGGCGGCTTGGCCTTGGCCTTGGCCTCACGCTGCCCGGGTGCTCAGCGTCGCCCGTCAGCGGCGCGGACGACGAGGACGGTGCCGTCCCGGCCCAGCGAGAAGACTTCGCCCTGCGGGCGAATGGCTGACCACTGGCGGAAGATGCGCGGTGCCGCCCGCAGGTATGGGCCGATCTGGCCCTCCGCGAGTTGTCGGTACAGGTTGCTCTCCACGCCTCGGAACACCTCCAACGTCCGACCGCCGGGTAGCGGCGCGTGGTAGCGGGTGCCCTCGGCGTGCAGGCCGTTGCGCAACCGGAGCGTCTCGGCGGTGCTCGACGCCCACGGCAGATCCGGCTCGAAGAGAGCTGACTGCGCCGGTGCTCCCGCCTCCCCGCGTTGCCGCGGTGTGGCGTACCCGCGGGCCGCCGCGTTGTTGCCCGCGAAGAGCAGCGCGGTTGCTGCCGCTGCCCGGGTCAGAATCTGAGTGAACCAGCCGCGCCGCTCGGCGGGGATATCGAACACGTCGGGTGCCCCGGCTGGCAGTTCCTCGGCTGGCGGCACTTCAAAGTCTGCGGCCGGGGGAGCGGCGCCCGGGGGGACCTCCAAGGCGCGGGCGTCGTCAAGCGCTGCGGGCTGGGGACGCCAGTCCTGGTCGTCCGGGCTGGCCCGCAGCAGCTCATCTAGGTCGTCGTCCGCGCCGGACCACAACTCGTCGTCGCCCGGCGGGTCGAGCACGTATGACGTGATGCGCGTCCCGCTGAGACACGAGGCCACCATCAGCGATGGCTGGCTGCGTCCGGCCACCCGTAGCGCGTCGACCTGCACGGTGGCCCGTGCCAGTTGCCCGTAGGCGAAGCCTGCCGGCTGATGGGTGCCCTTGCACTCCAGGATCACGATCTTCACGCCGCTGCGTCGTCCGGAGCTGTGGTGCCCGAGCAGGATGTAGTCCGGCCGCTTCTTCGTCCTGGACATGGTGTCCACCGCGCCGACGCCCTCGAGGAAGCCGGCCTTCAGCGCCACCTCCGCGTCGACCGCGTGGAAGTCCCAGTCCGGATACTGCCGGCGCAGCACGGCCTTCGCGACCACCAGCGCCAACCCGATGCCCAACTGCTCGGACTGCGCCACCTTGTGGTGGTAGACCACGTTGCCGGCGTGGCGGGACAGGGCGAGACAGCCCCCGCGTGCGGTCAGCGTCGCGCAGTAGCGCACGTGTGCCCAGTGCCGAGCTACCTGGGCCAGGGGCGAGGCGGTCAGGAACGTCGTGGCCACACCCACCTCGTGCAGCACCTGCGCCGGGCTGGTGCGCACCGGCGGCCCGATTCGCACGGGCGACGGATTCTTGCCGTACCGGTACGCCTCGTAGTCCCTCGCCTTTTCCTTGGCGTACCGAAGCACCTCGGCGACGACCTGTTCGGAGGACTCGACCGCGAGCGTCGACTCACGCCCGAGCGATCGTACGAGCGAGTCAAGATCCACCGGTCACCCCCGATGCAGATCACCCGTGCAGGTCAAGTACCTAGGGTCATCGAGTAATTTCAGGGTGTCAATGTATGCGCCGGAGTGCGACACAACGCCCCGTCAGTCGTCCCCCGCCGCAAGGATTTGCTCCATGCGTCTGCGAAGGATCCGGGCCCGGGTATCAGGAAACGTGAACAGCAGCGCGACCGCCTCGTGCCACGCTAGATACGCGTCCTCAGAACGGCTGATGCCGATCAGCGCCGTCGCGAGGTGGTCCAGCGTCAGCGCGAGTTGCCAATCGTCCCCGAGCTGCCGGTGCACCGCCGCCGCGCGCAGATGGAAGGCGATCGCCTCGTCCGCCTGCCCCAGCTCCCGGTACGCCTCACCTGCGCCGTCAAGGGCCATCGCCTCGCGGCTACGGTCCCCGAGCTGGCGCTGAATGGTGGCCGCCCGGTGCGCGGCCTCCAGCGCCTCGGCCTGCCGACCGAAGGCGCGCAGCACTCGCGCGTACTCCACCAGCCAGTGCCCCAGCCACAGCTGGCTCGCGCCCTCGGCGATGGCGATAGCCGAATTGATCGCGGCCCGCGCCTCGTCGGTGCGGCCGAGTTCCCGCAGGGTCATGCTCAGGAAGAAGAGCGAATTGCCTTCCTGCCCCCGGTCGTCAATCTCTCGCTGCACCACGAGCGCCTGCTCCAGCAGGGCCGCTGCCTCGGTCAGCTCGCCCAGCTCGTAGCGAGCCTCGGCGAGGTTGCCGAGTAGCAGGGCCTGCCACCGCTGGTTGCCGAGCCGCTCGAAGATCGCCAGGCTCTCGCCGAAGTGGGTGAGTGAGTCGGTGAGACGACGACTGCGCAGACCCAACAACCCGAGCGCGTTGATTGACACTGCTGTGCCGTACTCGTCGCCGATCTCCCGCCGGATGACCAGTGCGGCCTGATGGTGTTCGGCGGCCTCGGGGAGCTGGCGGGCTTGGAAGTGGGCCTTGCCGAGACTTTCCAGTGCCTCAGCCTCGCCGCGCCGGTTACCGAGCGTACGGGCTGCCGCCAGCCCGATGCGGGCCGTCGCGAACCAACTCTCGAAGGTGTTCTGATGCATGAAGACGCTGCGCAGCAGCGCAGCCAATTGCCAGGCGGTCCGCGGTAGGTCGGCGTCGGCAGCGACCCTTGTGGCGGACACCAGGTTGTCCCGTTCGGCGTCGAACCAGGCGTCGGCCTCGGCGTTGGTCGCGATGGCGAGCGGCGTGACGTCGGTCGGCGGATCCAGCGGTACGGTCCGGTAGAAGGGCAGGGTACGGGCCAGTGCGGCGTCAGCGGTGTGCAGATACCAGTCCAACCCACGGCGCAGTGCCGCCTGCCGATCCTCGACGCTCTCCAGATGCCGTACCTGGTCGACCGCGTACGCGCGCAGCAGGTCATGGAGTTGGTAGCGCCCCGGAGCGCTCTGCTCCAACAGGTGAGCGCTGACCAGAGCGTCGAGCGGCTGCCGGACCCTGGACACCGGCACGCCGGTCAATGCGGCGGCGGCCGGGGCGCTGAAGTCTGGGCCAGGGTGCAGCCCGAGCAGCCGGAACAGTCGGGCGGCGTCCGTGTTCAGGGCGCGGTAGGACCAGGCAAACACCGCACGTACCGCGTCGGACTCCTCGTCTTCCTCGGCGGTGAGTGCGTCCCACAGGGCCGACTCGTCCCGTAGATCCTCGATCAGCTCGCCGAGGGGCATGAATGGCCGGCTCGCCGCCCGTTCGGCGGCGATGCGCAGCGCGAGGGGCAGCCGAGCGCAAAGCCGGGCCAGCTCTCTCAGGTCGGCGGGATCGTCCCCGCTGCGGTAGGGCGAGGTGATGCCGCGCAGCAGGGTGATGGCGTCGTCCTCGTTCAGCATGCGCAGCGTCAGCCGTCGACCGCCGTCGCGGGTGGCCAGCCCGGAGAGCATGTTCCGACTCGTGACAACGACCAGGCAGTGATCCGTGCCAGGCAGCAGTGGGCGCACCTGACGCGCGGTGGCGGCGTTGTCCAACACCACAAGTACGCGCCGGCCGGCCAGTCGGGAGCGGTACAGAGCGGCCCGTTCGTCCAGATCTGCTGGCACAGCCGAGGGTGAAACGCCAAGGGCCCGCAGGAAACGGTCGAGGATCTGGTCCGGCTGCGCCGGCTGACCCGGATCGTAACCACGCAGGTTGGCGTAGAGCTGCCCGTCGGGAAACCTGCTCCGAATGCTGTGCGCCCAGCGCAGGGCGACTGAGGTCTTACCGACGCCGGCCGTCCCGGTGATCACCGACAGGCTTACATCGACGCTCCCTTCCCCGTCGGTCAGCAGCCGGTTGAGCGTCTGTAGCTCCGCCACCCGGTTGACGAAACCGCGGACGTCGCCGGGGAGTTGTTGCGGTCGCTCCTGCGAGGCTGCCTCGCCGTGGAAGTGCACACCGCCGTACACGTCGCGGGCCTGAACCAGCTCCGCCGGTCCGGACAGCGCGGACCGGTTCACCTGAGTGGGCCGCTGCCCGGCTCCGTCCGACCCGGTGCCCTCCATCTCTCACCCCACGTGGGGAGGTCCCGACGGCGCCACCACACGGGCGAAGAACTCGTCGAGCGGCTCACCGCCCTGGTAGAGCGACTCGATGAAGGACTGGCAGCTCGCCACCAGGTCGGGGTCACGCCAGCGGCGGGCTGCCGCCAACACGCCGTCGGCGTCGTAGACGGCCTCATACATCACCTCGGTGCCGAGGGTGTAGATCTCCGGAACCCGTCCACCCGACTCGGCTGCCGCCACCGCGTCCGCGCCGACGACACGGGTCAGACCGCCGCACTCGTGCCGCAGTCGCAGCACGTGCAGCTCCCACTGGAGATAAGGCGTGAAGGGCTCTTCGACGACCCGTACCCGTCGGGTGGCGAACCCGCTGACGACGATCCGCCGGTAGTAGCTCTGAAATTCAGGGCGGCGCGCGTCGAGGATCCGTAGCGAATCCTCCCACCGCCCGTCAGCAAACGCCCGCCAACCCTCGTCGCCGGGCTCCTTGAAGGTCTGCTGACGTTCCAGCTTCCAGAAGCCCGGATCGCCGGTCTGCCAGAACCGATCCTCAAAGTCCGCCCAATAGTCCTCCAGGCGGAGTTGCTCGCCAGGATCCCCGCGGAACAGGTCATGCATCAGGTATGTCCACCTTCGCCGCGATCATCGTCGATCGGGGAATGATGATAAGCCGCTCGCCCGGATCCACTGAGACACCAGCTGGGAGTCGTTCCTGGTACGTCTCAGTGAGGTCCTGGCCGATCACCGCGATGTCGCCGTTGCTCAACTCCCAGACGTCGGGGCAGCTGCCGTCGCCGGAGGTGTTGCCCAACTCGTGGGAGGACTTACCCCAACGGCGTGTCAGCTCGGCGGTAGGGTCCGCTTGCCAAATCTGTCCGCCCATGCTCGCCTCCGAGGCTTAGTGCTCGCGCGAGCACCCACGGTAACATCGAGTTGACTAGATGGCTGTCGCCCATTCCGTTTCCAGGAGCCGGGCGCAACGGGCGGGAGGCGGACGCATGACAGACCCGATCATGGTTACCGCAGCGACGACGCTGGTCGCGTGGGCGACCACCGAGTTGGCCCAGAGCGGGCGGGCCGCGGTGTCCTCCCTGATCGGATTTCTCCGCACCCGGGTTCAGCACGAGCCGGCGTCGCGTGCCGTCATCGAAGGCGCTCTGCAGCAGCCGTCACCTCAGGCCGTGGGTCGCCTCGCCGAGCTACTCGAAAGCGAGTCGCGCCGCGACAGGGCCTTCGGCGCTGAGCTGCGTGCGCGGTGGTCGCAGGTGGAGGTCGCCCTTGCCGAAGGTGCCGGCGACGTCGAGAACTCGGTCTCCGGCGATGTGCACGGGTCGGTGGTGCAGGCGCGTGATGTCCACGGCGGCATCCATCTTGGCGACGGGTCGGCCCGACACTGACGTCAGGAACAGCGGCACGTGCCGAGAAGCGACGGCACTACCCCGCAGGCGAGACAGGTGTCGGGCTGAGGATCTCGCGCAGCCGGGAAAGATAGCGGCGCTGGCCGATCCCGAGCCGATCGTTCGGGTCGCGGTCGCTGGAGAGCCTCTTCTACCTGCTTCAAGGTCGCTGTTGGCCAACCATGTGCATGTACCTGTTTGGTCAGCTTCCTCATGCCGAGATGCGGATGCTTCACTCGCATGGCACGGGCCACCTCAGCGAGGGTTTGGCTCCCCCGTGCAGGGGTCGAGGATCCCGCCGGCTTGGTCGGAGTGGGTGAACCGATTGTGGTGCTGACGCCTTGGAATTGCTGTTGTCGCTGCTTCGGGGCAACTCGCCGCGCTTTCGATGAGCGAACGGGAGGCGACTGTCTCCGGGGCAGGGCGGGATGGGCGCTCAGTGCCTTCCGGATTTGGTCAGCCGAGACCTGTGGCCAGCCGTCCTGACGAAGGTGCCGGGCGATCGTCGAGTCCTTGATGGTGGGCATTCGTTCCCGGAGAGCACGGGCCGCGTCTGCCAGGTCTCGCTGCGTGGGTGCCGTTCGGCGACCGGCGATCCCCGAGTTGGCCCTGGAGGCGGATCCACGTGAGGGGCGGGCGTCGCCCGCACGACTTGCGGGTTGGAGCCGGTCGAGCCAGACATCAGGCGTACGGTCGGGCTGGTCGTCATTCTCCCAGTCGCGTCGGGAATCGGAAGAATACCGCCCTTCCGCGTTGGTGTACCAGTCGCTGATGGTTCGCCTGATTACCACGCTGCCTCCGATGCCGCCGGACCTGCATCTGCCACGGAAGAACCGAGCGCACGTGCGCCTCTACCATGCAAGGATCTCGATGCTATTGACGGCGGAGTTGTCCCCGGAAGTGGCCGTTCGTCTTACTCGGGTGACAAATGGTTGACTGCAATGGGAGGTCGACGGAAACCGGGGGTAGGCGTTGTGCTGTCAGATCCGCTTCGAGAGCGAGTTGCGAGGACCGCGCGGTCGACTGAGCCTGCGACTGGTGACCGGCTATCTGGGGCCGATCCGCCGCCGGATCCGGCCGACGATGGATGCCGTGCGGTAATCCGGCAACTCGACCTGCACCACCTGTGCGAACTCCTGCCGCATCGCGGCGAGGTCAATTGGCCGCCCGGCGAGCTCTGCGCAGAAGTTGTCCACGGGCCATGCGACGTAATGCCCGTAGCGGACGGCGTAGATGGCCACCGAGTGCAGTGCGAAGGCGTCGGAGTAGTCCAGCAGCACGTACCCCAGCAACTGGTCGATATCGGTCCTTGTCGGCCCGGCCGCACGGCTGCCGCCCGGCCGGGCCCTGCCTCGGGAGGCATTGAAGTCGACGAGCACTCCGCCGACGATGAGATCGGCGTCCGCGTTGAGGTCGGCGCTGCCCTCGAACGTCGAGCCAGTGGCCACGGCGCCCGACGGCAACCCTGCTAGTAGTTGCTCCACGGCCAGGTCGCGCATCGCGATCAGGTCGGCGACCTCGTCGGCGTTGGCCAGTGCCAGCAGGTCGGACGCCCGACCTCCCGGGCCGAGCTGCATCAGGCGGGATCCGTCTACCCGAGCCGCCCGGTACAGCTCGACCAGGAGAGTGAGCGCGTGGGACATCCGTGCCCACCACTCGTCAGAGCGCTCCCTGAACCGGGCCGGGCGGATCGGCCCGACGTGATTGCCATCGTTATCGACCGCACCCAGGTCATGCAGCAGCTCCAGGCCAGCCCGTCCGCACGGCGCTCGCCGTGTGCTCACCCCGGCCACTGAGAGCCTGACCGAAGGGGCCGGGTCGATCATGAACCGCAACCACCAGTCGATAGCGGTGCCTTGCGTCCCGAGCGCAACCATCGGGGACGGCAGCACCCGGGTCAGGCCGACGGCTTCCCGGTAGTCGGCCTGTACGTCGTGGTGGTAGGGGAATGCCGTGCGGGGCCAGCGGGCTCTTGGCGTCCGTCACCTCGCTGGTCAGCGCTGGCATTCCGTGCGCCACGATTCAGCCAGACCTTCGTCGGACGGCGTCACGAGCCGATGTAGAGGCGGATCAGACTGAGGAAGTGGCGAAGCTTCGCTACCTCCGCAGGCCTGACCGGATCCGGATTGAAATGCATCACGTTGTTTCGTACCTGCCGCAGTTCGTCCAGGCGAGCGATGAACAAGCTGCGGTCCAGAGGCCACCCGAGCTGTCCCCAGCACGCGGCGTTGTTGAGCACGGCCTGGTACTGGCCGATCGACATCGTGTCCATCGACTTGAACGACAGCTTGGCTCCCACGCATGCTTGCCGGACCGTCTCCTCGTCGAAGGTGTTGACGATCAAATGCCGCAGCTCCTGGTCGATCTCACCGATGAGAAAGAACGGCGTAGCCGTCTCGTCGTACTTGCGCACCACGTCAGCGGCCGTGACGATTCCGCTGATCTTGCGTTGGTCGTCGCGGACGAAGATGAAGCCGTGCTGCTGCAACGTACCCAACACGTCCAGGAGCCGAGTGTCATAGTCGAATACCCGGTCGCGTGCCCGGCGGTCTATGGCGTCGCTGAAGCTGGCATTCGGGTTCCGTTGCTTGGCGGCAGCAATCGACTCCCATGAAACAGATCCATGGAGCTGATGGGAGTTGGCTAGGACGGCGACCTGGGAGTAGTCGTTGATCTGCATCGCGGTGATCGCCTCTTCGAACGTGGCTGAGGGGGTTACCGAGACCAGCGACATTCGGTGCGGGAACAGATTCTCCAGCGTCAACCCGATGTCGACGCCTTCTTCGCTCAGCTCATCGGAGTTGGCCTCGACGGTGTCGCCCGCTTCACCGGCGTCGTCTTCGCTGTCCTCCTGCTCTGGCGGCGTCACGACCCGGATGGTCCGGTCCAGACTGACGGCTCGGAAGTCCGGGCTGGTCGTCAAGCCGTGATTCGCCAGATCTGCCTCGACCTGTGTGGTTGCCATCCGATCCCGATCCTCCAGGCCCCAGAGGCCGATGAACTCTCGGACGGTGAACGAACGTGGCCGACCGGCTTCTGCATCCGCGCGTGCTGCTTCCAGTGTTGCGAAGCGGTGGCGGACCGCCTCGGCCTCTTCCTGGGACGTTTCCTGGTCCGCGCTGACCTCGTTGGCGACGTCTTGAAGCAGCTCCAGCCGAAGGCGATGGAGAGTCGGACCGCTCCGGCCCACCTGCCAGGCCGACCACCCCGCCACCGCCCGTCGCCCGGCGACGGTGGCACCAGCCCGGGAGGGCGTGGTGAACTCTCGGCCGTCCGGCAGTCGGAGCCTGGCCCGGTCCGTCACCGTGGCCTGGTGCGGCGCCTCCCCGATGCGCTGCTGGAAAAAGACTTCGTCGCCCGGCTTCAGCAGGTCGGCGTCGATCAGGTCGGAGATGCGGACGCGACGGCCGTTGAGCAGATGCTTTCGCCTTGGACGGGATGGACTCGACATGGGTGCTGCGGCTCCAGAGGGATGCTGATGGGTGAGGTACTTAGGGCCGTGCGGCTACTCTTCTTCGTTACCGTCGTCCGTTTCCTCAGCCTGATCGTCGCCTGCGACAAGTAAGGGAGCGACATCGAGAGCGCCGCTCGCCACAGCAAGCGCCCGCGCTTTGGCGTCAGCTTTCGTGATCTCGCCGGCGCACCATTCCCAACCGATGAGTGACAGCTTGTTGGCGCCGGCGCCGAGGGCTGTATCGGCGTAGTCGTTGACCTGCCGCACAGCGACGGATTCGGCGTTCTCGTGCACCTTCCGTGCGGCCAGGAGAAGCTTGCGCTCGTAGCCGGCTTCGCTCATCGCCGCGTCGTATCCGGGTGGCATTGCGGTGTCGTCGCCGCAGCGCCAGGCATCGACCATGCTGGCGATCTCGGCGTAATCAGTGATTAGGGTGACGCGATAGTTCGGCACGAGCTTTCGGAGGGCCCAGAAGAGCGCACGCGTCTCCGCCGCCAACTCGCCGGGCCCGTCAAACCGGCTTTGGGTAGTGGTTGCGCCGAAACCATAGTGGCCGTCGCTGGCCAGGTAACCCCAACCACGAGGGTGACCGGAGCCGGTCGAACGCAATCGGAAGCAGCCGACGATGCCAACCTCGATGGCATTCCCGCAGGGAACCACGAGCTGTTGTAGCTGCTCCTCGTTTATCCACCTGTCTCGCCGGAACGAGCGCATGGACCCAGAGCGCATCTCCCGTGGCTTCGCTTGCCGCAGAGGCTGGGGGTTCTCGCAGAGCTGCCGCGCTTTCAGCGTGGCCCACGGCTCCGGATGAACCCAGGTGCCGTTCTGCTGCCTGCAGATCACCCTGCAGTTCTTGCAGACATACTCTTCGGTGCTATCGATCTCCGCCAAATCAGCTGTGCCCATCGCTCGACCTCAGGTCGTCGCAGCGTAGGCGATGCTTGACCGCAAGTGGTGTCACAAATCTGACTTGCTCTCTGCAAAGGTCGTCGGGCAGGTCAACCCCGGTAAGGGGTGCAGTAGCATGCGGCGGTGATCCGCTCATGAGGCCGACCATCGCTGCCGACACCCTGCGTCGGACCCTCACCCAGTACCTGACCACCACCTTCGGTTTGACCGAAGACGGCGTACGCCAAGGCTTGGAGGGTTTTCTCTCCCATCCGGAGCAGGGCATCTTCCGCGGCCCCTACCTGCGGATCCGCACCCCCTTCCGCCCGGCGGAGGGCAACTGGCGGGCGCACCTCGACTGGGCGCCGGCCGACTTCACCCCTTACCTGCATCAGGCGAACGCGTTCGCCCGGCTGTCGACGAAGGGCAAGCCAGCCGAGCCGACCCTGATCACCACTGGCACCGGCTCGGGTAAGACCGAGTCGTTCCTGGTCCCGGTGCTCGATCACTGCCGACGGCAGAAGCAGCAAGGGAAAGCCGGAGTCAAGGCGATCCTGCTCTACCCGATGAACGCTCTGGCGACGGACCAGACACAGCGCATCAACGAGTTGCTCACCGACCCGGCGCTCAGTCAGGTCACCGCGGGTCTCTACATCGGCGATGTCGCGGCCATCGAATACCCGCACGTATTTACCAAGCGGTCGGAGATGCGCCGCACGCCACCGGACATTCTGATCACCAACTACAAGATGTTGGACCTGCTGCTCCAGCGCGCCGACGACCTGCCGCTGTGGGAGGGTGCCGAGCCGGCGTACGTGGTGTTGGACGAGTTCCACACCTACGACGGAGCCCAGGGCACCGACGTGGCGATGCTGCTGCGCCGCCTCGCTGCGGCGCTCGACCTCGACGAACCGGGGCGGCCGTTGGGGCCGATCTGCCCGGTGGCGACCTCCGCGACCCTTGGTGAGGGAGGCGGCCGGGATGGTCGTACCGCGATCCGCGAGGTCGCCGAGCAGGTCTTCGGCGTCGTCTTCGACGCCGGCTCGCTGGTGGGGGAGGACCGGTACGAGGCCGGCGAGTTCATTGCCAGGCAGGACTTCAACCTGCCGCTACCCACCCCGGAACAGCTCGCCGCGGTGGACGACCGCGACCCCGAGGAGATGATGGCCGAGGTCGCCGAGCTTGTCGTTGGTGAGCGCTGTCTTGACGACCCGGCGCGACTCGGTGGGCTGCTTCGTCAGCATCCGTTGACGAAGGCGGTGCTCGACTCGCTCCAGGCGCGGCCGTGCACCCTCGACGAGATCATCGATGTGTTGCCTCGAAAGAACGCCACCGGCTGGGGCAGCGTGATGAAGACCCGGCCGGAGATCACGGCGAAGGCTCTCGCCCGGTTCGTCGGCCTGCTCTCCGTCGCGCAGAACCCGGATGTCCCCGGTCGCCCACTACTCAACATCGAAACCCATCTGTGGGTACGTGCCGTCGCCCGACTGCTCCGTGGGACCTCCAGCCAGGCCGCCTTCGGCTGGTACGGCGAAGCGCCGCGCGAGCTGGACCCGTATGCTGCCGATGCGGACGTTGTCGTAGCTGACAACCGTTACCCACGGTTGCCGGCCATCTACTGTCGGCACTGTGGCCGCTCCGGGTGGATGGCGTTGTCGCCGGAGAAGGACCCGCAGGAGCTGGAGACCGACCCGGACAAGATCTACCGCGCCAGCGTCGGTCGGGACAAACGCCGGGTCCGCGCGCTGATCGCCGCGACCGACGATGAGGTACGCCAGCGCTACCGGGGCCTGCTTGTCCTGGAATACGGCCGTCGGGTGCGCCCCTTCGACGGGCAGCGCGATCGCAAGCCCACCGACGACGCGATCGTCGTGCTCGGCGACGTGCTCGACATCGACGGAGCCGAGAAGGACCGCTGCCCGTCCTGCGAACTGGACCACGGGATCCGCTTCCTCGGTGCCGGCCTGGCCACCCTAGCCTCGGTGGCGATCACGCAGCTCTTCACCGGTCGGGAGCTCGACGAGGCCGAGAAGAAGACGCTGCTCTTCAACGACTCGGTGCAGGACGCCGCGCACCGCGCCGGCTTCGTCGCCAACCGGTCCTACTCGTTCTCGCTGCGCTCGCTCCTCGCCGGCCGTCTGAAAGCCGGGGAGTCGATCGGGCTCGACGATCTCTTCGTCAGGATGATCGAGGAGGCGGCGCAGCCGGAGATCCTCTCCACCGTCGTGCCGCCAGACCTGCACGATCAACCCGGAGTCGACAGCCTGCTCGCCGGTGAGCACAGCGGCAGCCGGGAGACGTGGGAGCTGATCAGCGAGCGGCTCGTCTTCGCCACCGTGATGGAGACCGGGCTGCGTTCCCGGCAGGGCCGCACCCTGGAGTTGACCCGTAGCGTCGCCGTCGAGGTTGCCCTCGACGATCCGGCGCGGGCCGCCGCCATCTGTCGGGACGTCGACCTCACGGGCCCCGGTCACCTGGCCGGGATGGCGCCGGACGACGCTCGCTACCTCGCCTTCCTCCGGGGGCTGTTGGAGCGGCTACGGACCCGGGGTGCGGTGTTCCATGAGTGGCTGGTGCCGTACCTGAAGCGTGGCGGCACCCGGTGGCAGATCTGGGGCGGCCGGCCGGCAGGCATGCCCGCGTTCCCGAAGGGCCTGTCCGCGCCCGCGTTCCTGCTCGCGACGCCGAAGTCCCGCTCGGAGTTCGACGTGATCACCGCGCGCGGCAACTGGTATCAGGACTGGACGTCGCGCTGCCTTGGTCTCGACCCGGGCGACGCGGCCGGCTTCCTCAGCCGGCTGCTGCCGGCCCTCGCCGCCGCCAACGTGGTCGCGGTCGGCGACACCGAGGACGGCAACACTGTGTACGGGCTGATGCCCGGCCACCTCCGGGTGACCCGGCTCGACGACGCGTCCGCCGCGGCAGCCGGGGTCGGCTGCGACACCTGCCACTGGCAGCAGACGGAACACCCCGACCGGGTGGCCGACTGGATCGGCCAGCCGTGCCGGCAGTACCGCTGTCGCGGTCAACTCCAGGCCGCCCACGACGACACTGCCGCCGACGACTACTACCGGCGGCTCTACCTCGACAGCCCGGTGTTCCGGGTCGTCACCGGCGAGCACACCGGCATGCTCACCCGCTTCCAGCGGGAGACGGTCGAGAAACAGTTCCGCGACGGCGCCCGCTACACCGATCCGAACGTGCTCTCCTGTACGCCCACCCTGGAGATGGGTATCGACATCGGTGCCCTATCGGCGGTGGTGCTGGCGTCGCTCCCGCACGGCCCGGCCAACTACGTCCAACGGGCGGGGCGCGCCGGCCGTAAGAGCGGCAACGCGCTGGTGCTGACCCTGGTCGGGAGGACGGAGCGGGATCGCTACTACCTGGCCGATCCACGCGACATGATCGCCGGCCAGATCGTCCCGCCCGGGTGTTTCCTGTCGGCGGTGGAGATCCTGCGTCGCCAGTACCTCGCCCATCTGATCGACCTGGCTGCTCGCGGGCGCCTGGCCGGAGTGCTGCCGATGCCACGGCGGGCCCACGTGCTGTTTGGTCCGACCGGTTGGTTGACCGGCCTCGCCGAGGCCGGCCGTCGCGAAGGCGTTCGGTTGGTGGAGGACTTCCTGGCGCTGTTCGGGGACAAGGTCCTGCGGGCCGCCGCCGACCAACTGCGCGAGTTCGCGGCGGATGGCATCGTCCACCGGGTCAAGGAGGCCGACGAGGTCTGGGATTCGCGGTTGGCCGACCTGCGTCGCCGAATGCAGGAACTCGCCGCCGCCCGAGGCACGCTGGTGCCCAGCGATCCGGACCATGCCCGCGAGATCAAGATGTTGAAGGCGGAGGAGGGGGCGGTCCGTCGTCGGCTGCGGGAGGTCAGCGCGGCGGCCGCCCACGGAGCGATGGTCGAGTTCGGTCTGTTGCCGAACTATGCGCTCATCGACACCCGAACCGACCTCGAAGCCACCCTGACCTGGGAGGACAAGGCCGACGGCGACCGCCGGTTCCACAGTGAGCTACGCGAGTATGCGCGTCCCGCCCGCCAGGCGCTTGTCGAGATCGCCCCCGGCAACAGCTACTACGTGCGGGGCTACAAGCACGAGATCTCGGGGCTCGACGTCGGTCCGGCGGACCGCCCGGCGTACGAGCAGTGGCGGATCTGCGCCCAGTGTGGCTACGTCCGCACCCACCTTGCCAAGGAGGACACCAGCGCCTGCCCGCGATGCGCGGACCAGAGCATCGCCGATCACGGACGACTGTTCCAGGTGCTCCAGCCGACCCGGGTGCTCAGCCGCGACAAGCGCGACGACGCCCGCATCCGCGACGACAGCGACGACCGGGACAGGCGCTTCTACGCCACCACCATCGCCGTCGACGTCGACCCGGCCAAGGTCGATTCGTCCTGGCGGCACGCGCACGACACCTTCGGAGTCGACTACAGCCGACACGCGATGATCCGTCACTTCAACCTGGGCGCGCAGCGCTACGACCGGGCAGCTGAACTCTTCGCGGGTGAGGAGGTGCGGATCAATCGTTTCCACACCTGCACCTCCTGCGGCGGTACGACCGTCGACGGTGTCCCCGCGGTGAGCCAACAACTCGCTGCGGAGACCTCCGGGTCCACCGTTGCGAAGGGTGCCGAGCACCACCGGCCCTGGTGCCCCTACCGCCGCTCACCAGCTGCCCCGGACGCCCATGTCGACCTGATCCTCGCCCATGAGCTGGAGACCGAGGCGCTGCGCATCCTGATCCCCGCCGCTACCGCCGTGGTCCAGGAACGAATCGCCTCGTTCGCCGCCGCGATCCGCCTCGGCATCGCGGCGCAGTACGGCGGCGACCCCGCGCACCTGCAAGCCGTGTCGGCCACCATGCCGGACGGGCAGAGTGACGGGACGCGCAACTTCGTGGTCGTCTTCGACACGCAGCCGCAGGGCACCGGTTATCTGCACCGTCTCGCCAAGCCTGAGGAGTTCCGCGCGATCCTGGAGTTGGCGCGGCAGCGGATCGCCGACTGCGTCTGTCGCCACGAAGGCCGGGCGGTGTGTCACCGCTGCCTCCTGCGCCACGCACGCAACGAGCATTTCGCCCTGATGAGCCGCGACGAGGCACTGGGGATGCTGGACAAGCTTCTCGACACCTGGGACGTCGAGGAGGGCACCCGGACGGATGAGATCTCGCTGATCCACCAGGTGGAGAGCGAGCTTGAGATGCGCTTCCTCACCAAGCTGCTGGCGCTTGGCGAGACACCCAACTCGGGCCTGCGGATCGATCGGCGGACGGATCACGACGGTGCCCGCATCGCCGACCTGCGATTCGTCCGGGACAATGGCCAGAGCGTCACCCACTGGCAGATGAAGCTGCAGAACACCGTTCGCGGCACCCGCCCCGACGTCCACTTCAAACGCCTCGATGCGCCGTCGCCAGAAGTGGCCGTCTACCTTGACGGTTTCAAATACCACGCCTCGTCGCAGTACAACCGGCTCGCGGACGACGCGGAGAAGCGCGCGCGGCTACGCGCGCACGGCTACCTGGTCTTCGCCGCCACCTGGGACGATGTCAAGACCTGGGGTGGCACCGACGGGCAGGGGCGGTGGACCCCGTACGGCGGGGTCAGCAAGCAGGCCGCCCGGGAGAAATACCGACAGTTCCTTCCTGGCGCCGACCCGGATGAGCTCGAGGAAACGATCTGGGTCAACCCGATCGAGCAGCTGATGCGCTTTCTCGCCGATCCCGAGCCCACCCGATGGCAGCGTCGAGCGGAGGCCACCCTGGCCGGCATGCTGAAGCAGGCCCGGGAGAACACGGCCACCGACTCCGGCGGAGTGGGAGAGCGACTGTTGGCCGCGCTGCGTGGCGAGCCGCTTCCCGGGCCGAACGCCCGCCACATCATGATCGCTCGCGCTCGGGACAACGCGGACTGCCCGGTGACCGTCGTTGTCGACGGGCGCAGCAAGCCTCTGCCGACGTGGTCGGCGCTGACTGTCCTAGACGACCTGCCGGCTGCCGTGGCTGGGACGGGCCACAAGGACCGCTGGGCCGCATGGCTCGCCTGGGGCAACGTCATCCAGTTCCTCGGCAACGGCGGCGGCGACGCTGGTCAGCTCGCCGTGTCCACCCTTGGCACCTTCGAACCGGCCTCGATGGCCGTCACCGAGGGCACCGGGCTGGTGCTGGCCCAACGGGCACTGCCCCTCGACGAGGAGACAGCGACGTGGCTCGGCGTCGTAGCGCAGCCGGCGGCCGCCGAGCCTGAAACGCTCGACAAGGCGTCGCCGTGGCTGGATGTCCTGCGCTACCTGGACCCGGACGAGAAGACGTTGGACCAGCTCGTCCAGCAGCTCGCCCGACAGGACCTGCCCGCCCCGGTCGTCGGCTACGAGCTGGGCGACCAGGGCTGGCCCGCCGAGCTGGCCTGGCCCGATCGGCGAATCGCCATCGTGCTCACCGGTCCCTCCGACGACCCGGAAACGGAAGACCGCGATCGGGCGTACGCGGCGGCGGGCTGGCACGCCCGTACCGCTCGGGAATGGTCGATTGACGAGTTGGCGGCACAGATCAAGGCGACGACCGGGGGAGAACGCCGATGAGCACCGGAGCAACGATCCTGCGGATGCTGGACCGCGCCGACAAAGAGGTCATGAAGCTCACCCGCGCCGACATCGGAGCGGTCTACGAGTTTATGCACAAGTTCCGGCACAACCCGGAGAACCCCGGGCTCCACCTGAAGGCACTCAACGGCGACTCCCGGTTGATGTCCGCCCGCGTCAACAAGGACTATCGCGCGCTTCTGCTGCACATCGCCGAACGCGACTACCTGCTCGTCGCGGTCAAGCATCGTGGCGAGGTGTACGACGACCTCACCCGGTACGCGTACCGCATCAACCGGGTCACCGGCGGCATCGAGGTCGTCGACATGGCGCCCGTTGGTGACAGCATCATCGGGCGGGTCGTGCCGCCCGAGGTGGAGCCTGAGCCTGCACAGAAGCCACTCTTCGACACCTACACCGACGCCCAGTTGCTGGAGCTCGGCGTCTCCGAGCCGTTGCTGCCACAGATCCGGGAACTGACCACCGAGGCGCAGCTTCTGGAACTGCTCGACCGGGCACCGCAGCTCACCACCGACGTGCTCTTCGCGCTCTTCGACGGCACTCCCTACGACGAGGTGCTCCAGCAGGTCACCGACCCGGTCCGTGCCGACGAGCCGGTCGACCCTGAGGATTTCGAAGCCGCCGTCGAGCGTCCCGCAACCCAGGTGACCTCCGACGACGAGGCACTGCAGGCGATGCTGGGCGAAGCCTTCGAGCGGTGGCAGATCTTCCTGCACCCCACCCAGCGGAAGCTGGTCGAGCGACCCTACAAGGGCCCTGCGCGAGTCGGTGGTGGTCCAGGAACCGGCAAGACAATCGTCGCTCTGCACCGGGTGGCGCACCTCGCCCGGCAGTTGCCGCCGGGTGTGGACAAGCCGATCCTGCTCACCACCTTCAACCGGAACCTGGCCGCTGACCTGCGAACCCGCCTGATGGCGTTGGGTGGACAGGAGCTGGTGGCTCGGGTCGACATCGTCAACATCGACCGGTTGGCCAGCCGGGTGGTGGCCGAAGCCAAGGCGGGTGGCAGCCGCCGCGTGGTGGACGACAACCGGGTCCTCGAACTGTGGGACGAGTTCCTCATCGAGACCGGGGAGAGCGCCTGGGAGGCGGAGTTCCTCGCCGCCGAGTGGACCCAGGTGATCCTCGGTCAGGTGCTCAACTCGCGGACGGACTACTTCAAGGCCCGCCGTCCCAACCGCGGCCGCAGCCTCACCCGGATCGAACGGGACCAGATCTGGCAGCTGACCGAGCGGTTCACCACCTGGCTGGAGAACCGTGGCGTCTGGACCTGGCACCAGGTGGCACAACGGGCCGCCCGTCTCGAGATGGACCGGACAGCCCACGACACCGGGGTCGCCAGCGAGTCGTCCGGCGGGTTCTACCGGCCGCGCTACCGCCACGTGGTGGTCGACGAGGCGCAGGACCTCAGCGCCGCCCACTGGAAGATGCTGCGGGCCATGGTCGCTCCAGGCCCGGACGACATGTTCCTCACCGGCGACACCCACCAGCGCATCTACGACAACCACGTCACGTTGAGCAGCCTCGGCGTCAACATCCGCGGTCGGTCGTCTCGGCTCACCCTGAGCTACCGCACCACCCGGCAGATCCTCGCCGACGCCCTGCAAATCATGACCGGGGAGGTGTACGACGACCTCGACGGTGGTGAGGAGGACCTGGCCGGCTACCGGTCGCTGCTGCGTGGCGGCCGACCGATCTTCCGCGGTGCCGCCACGTGGGCGCAGGAGAGGGACCTGATCGTCGAGCAGTTGCGCAGTTGGGGCAACCCGACGGATGGCTCGGTGGCCATCTGCGTACCCACGAAAGACCTGGCGGCGGAGGTCATCAGCAGGCTGGAGTCCAACGGCCTGGAGGTGGTGGAGATCGGCCCGGATGGCCCGAAGCGGCCTGACGGCGTGCACGTCGGCACGATGCACCGCTTCAAGGGCCTCGAGTACCAGCGCATGATCATCGCTGGGGTAAGCGACGGCCTGGTGCCTCGGCAGATGATCAGCAGGTACCGGGACTCTGACCCGAAGCGCTACCAGCGTGAACGCCAGCGTGACCGGTCGTTGCTGTTCGTTGCCGCCACCCGCGCGCGTGATGAGCTTGCGGTTTACTGGCACGGCACGCCCAGCCTGTTCCTGACCGGCCGGCTCGTACAGCGGCAGCTAGCCTGATTGCCGCTCCTACTCAAACGGGGTTGGCGTGCGATGCGGGGAGGCTGTAGGTGCAGGCGGGGGATCGTGTCGGTGACCGGTACGAGTTGACGTATCCGGTCGGTCGAGGAGGTATGGGCCAGGTCTGGGCCGGCTTCGACGAGCGACTCGACCGGCCGGTGGCGATCAAGTTTCTCCGGCAGTTGGAGGTGCCGGAGGACGAGCGTGAGACGGCAGGCAAGCGCTTCCGGCGAGAGGCGAGAGCGACCGCCAGACTCGACCACCCCGGTTTGCCGGCCGTGCACGACCTGGGCGTACACGGTGAAGATCTCTTCCTCGTCATGCAGCTCGTGCCGGGGATCGTCCTCGCCGACCACATCGCCGAACAGGAACGACTGTCGGTCGTCGAGGCGGCCTCCATCGCCGCGCAGGTCTGTTCGGTGCTCGCCGCCGCCCACGCCGCCTCCCTCGTGCATCGAGACCTGAAGCCGCAGAACCTCATGATCACCCCAGCCGGGGTGGTGAAGGTGCTCGATTTCGGAGTGGCGGCGTTACTGGGCCCGGCTGAAGCATCCCGCCTCACCGCAACCGGGCGGACGCTCGGAACCCCCGCCTATATCGCACCCGAGCAGGCCCAGGGTGGTCCTGTCGGGCCTGCCGCTGATCTGTATGCCTTGGGCTGCATTCTGTTCGAGATGCTCAGCGGCAACCCTCCTTATGAGGCGGCAAACGCTCCGGACATGATGCGTCGTCACCTGTATTCGCCAACTCCAATTATCAGTGAATATCGATCGGACGTGCCCGACGACCTTGTGCACCTCCTCTATTGCCTCCTGGCTAAGGATCCAGCGGAAAGGCCAGCGTCGGCAGGCGAGGTTCGTCAGCTCCTGGTGCCTTTCCTCGACAGCGGCGATTCTTCAGGGCTAGCGGCCGCCCGCACGGACGATAAATTTTCCAGCGCCGCACTGCACACCGCTTCCGTCTCGGTGCCGCCGCAGAGGTCCCAGCGGGAACTGGTGGAGTTGCGTGCGCAGGCAAGGGAACTCGCCGAGAACGAGCGTTTCGTGCAGGCTGCCGAGTTGCTGGAGCGGGCCCTTCGCTTGGTGCCGCCGGGCGGTGAGCTACTCCCCACCGAGACCGTGGCGCTACGAGTGGATCTCGCGAACCTGTTGATGCTCGCAGGAGACTTCCGGCGGGCCCGTCACGCTTTCGAGGAATTGGCCCGAGACGTGGACCAGTCAGGCGGCGAGCAGGATCTGGTCGAGGAGTGCCGATATCAGGCGATGGCCTGCCAGCTTGAGCTGGGGGTGTCCTGAATCCACCGGACGCTTCCGTGCCGCCCTCTCACCGTTACCCCAGCATGTTCCTGACAATGGCTCCGATCTTCGAGGTGCCGGGGTGTCGCGCGAGCTCGGAACGGATCCGGCGGCGTAGCGTCACGAAGTTCGTGCCCTCGGCGAGGTTGAGCTCGGCCACGGTCTGGTGTTGGTCACGGCCGAACTCCACGAGGCGTTGGTGCGTCGAGTTCGCGTGGTCGTACCGGGGGATGGGCAGGTCCCACAGGTATTTGTCGATGTCGCGCTCATCTTTGCCGTAGGACATCAGTGGTCGGGCAATCTCCGTCAGCACGGTGCTGTTCAGGATCGCGCATAGGAAGAGGCCTTCCTCAGGGGTTGCGATAGGTGCCCAGTAGAGCTTGTGGTCGATGATCGCGGCCGAGTCGTCGACAACGGCAGCGGCGACGTGCATGCCCGACTTGCCGTAGACCAGACGTAGCGGTGGCGCAGGGAACTGCACGGTGAGCGCGCGATGGAAATTGAGCCGGTCGGACAGGGTGAGACGAGCGCTGCTTCGGTGCGCCTCCCAGGTGGTCTCGGCCTGCCGCCACCACTCGGCGAGGCCAAAGTAGTAGTCGAGTCGCGACCCGGGGCCCGTCATCAAAGCGGATCCGTCGAGCGGTAGCACCGCTTCCTTCGCCGGCAGGATCCGGTACGGCACCAGGCTCTCGCCGAGCAGCACGCGCCGGACGAACTCGGTCTCCACGACGCCTTCGAGAGCCGGCAGGTCCTTCCACGGGGCCTTCTCAAGGTTACTCCGCGACGAGCGTACGAAGCGACGGCCGGCACCAAGGCCGAGCCGCCCACCGGAAGCCGTCTCGACAAAGAACAGAAACCTCGGCACGATCGTGGCACCCTGGGTGAACTGCGGCTTGTACGGTGACTCAGAGACGGCCGATTCGCCGACAACCAGATCGGCTGCCTCGCGGGTGACGAGCGGTTCGACCAAGCGCCATGATCTGGCGTTCATCGGCACTCGGCCCGTCCACCGCTCGGTCACCGAGGGTAGACGCCGGTAGGTGCCCAGGGTGGCTCGGTCGCCGAAGACGACGCAGGCACCACGCGGAAAGAGGTGGGGACGCAAGCGTCGCAGGTCCCAGGAGCCAGTGAAAGCGACACCGGCCGTTTCGCCAGTGTCCTCGTACCAGCCGCTACGGAAGCCTTCGAAGTAGTCGCGATCGAGCACCGAGTTGGGCAGGACGAAGGCGAACGAGCCGTCGTCGCGCAGGTACTGCTGGACTGCTCTGGCCACGAACAGGGCAGAGAGGTCCTGGTGCGTGGCGAACTCTCGACCGTGCCACAGCCCGCGGCCGTGGGACAGCTCTTTGAACCGTCTCTGCATGTCCCGTGGCATGTGACGGTAGGACAGCCACGGCGGGTTGCCGATCAGGATGTCAACGCGGTTGTCGTCGATGGCCAGCCAGACCGGCCGGGCCAGGTTGCGTAGGTAATAGCTCCAAATGTGGTCGCGCCCTTCGTCGTGCAGCCGGCACATCGCCTCGAAGGTGCTGAGAATCATCGGCTGGTCGTCAGGCCCGATCTGCATCCGGTGGAAGAACGCCGCCAGCGACGGCGGGCCGTTTCCCTCTCTCGGCTTCGCCGCGATGCTGGCGAGCCCCGCGACGATCTGGTCGAAGCGGCTCGGCTCGTTGAGCAGATCCTTCGGGAAGCGGAGCCACTCCTCGACCTCGCTCGCGTTGTAGCCGGCGCTGATCCGTACGTGCTCCTCGCTGAAGAGGTCGCGTCGTTCCCGCCACTGCATGCTGTCGCCCAGGTAGACCGGGATGGTGATGGCGTCGCGCTGATCGGTCAGCCGCTCGTGGCCGATGGCGAGCAGGTAGGTCACCCGGGCGAGCGCCACGGCGACCGGGTGCAGGTCGACACCGACCACATGCTTGGTGAGCTGCGTCAACGCGGCGTCGAGCGGAACGGCCGCCGCCTCGGCTGCGGCGAGATACCGGCGTACGGCGTGGAAGAGGAAGGTGCCGGAGCCGCAGGCGGGGTCCAGCACCCGTTGCCGCAGTGGATCGGTGACGACGGTATCGACGAGATGCTCGGCAAGCCAGTCTGGGGTGTAGTACTCGCCCATCCGTTTGCGCGTCTCGGCCCCAATCATCGACTCGTAGAGCACCTTCAGGATGTCGTGGTCGGCCCGCAGCCAGTCGAACCGGGCCAGCCGCCTGGTGAGCCCCTGGACGAATTCGCGGCCGCCGGGCACCTCCGTGGTCCAGCCGAAGAAGTCGTGCTCGACCACGCCGAGGATGCGGGCCTGGTCGAACCGTTGCCCAGTGATGAGGTCCTGCGGCTGCAAGTCCATGGCATCGATACCGACGACCAGGTGCGCGATGATGTGCGCGCTGTTCATCAGCAGGGTGTGCTCGACGAAGAGGTCCGGGTCGTCGACGAATTGCGTGCCGAGCGCGCTGTCCAACAGCCCTGCCCAGAGCTGCCGTTTCAGTTTCACGGTCGGCACCTGCGCGTGCTCGTCGTAGAGTGCGGCGAGCGCGGCGCGATCCAGCTTGTGGGAGGTGCTCGCCGCGCCGAGGCGACGGGCAACCTCGGCCGGTGCCGGCCGGACCCGATGGCTCGTCGCCAGCACGCCTTCCAGCCAGTAGAAGAGGGCCAGACCGTCGGGGCGGGCGGCAGCCAGCGTGTGGCTGTCGATGACGGTCAGCGAATCGCCGGTCAGCTGGTACGCACGCCAGGTGGCCCCGTCGGTGAGAATGCCGACGTACCGTTGGCTGCTCTCCTGGCTCCGCGACCGGACGTAGCCGCCGAGCTGCCGCTCGGCCTCCTGCAACGGACGTCCGTTCTGGAGCCGGCGCTTGACCTCGATGACGGTGTAACCGACCTCGATGTCGATGCGTCTGCCGCCGCCGGCTGGAGCCTCAAGGTCAACGTCGAGGTGGGAGTCAACGAGGCCGAAGTCGCCGGCCAGCAGGAGCTGTCGAATGTCGGCCTGCAGAGTCGCTTCGCTGCGGGCGGCGCGGCGATCGGCGATTCGCGCCAACAACGGCTGCAGCGAAGGGGGAAAGCCGTCGGGCGCACGCACCTCCGGTCGAGGCGACGTCTGGCGGCTACGGCTTGCATGTGGCGTACCGTCCGAGCGGGCCATGTACCAGTCTGGATCCGGTGACTCATCGGATCCAAGGAAATAGTGAATCGCTGTCGGATTATGGACAGCTACCGGTAGTGATGGGATTCAGGTGGGCCTGGAAGCCGACAGCGTGGCCGGTTGGGTCGTATCCGCCGCGGCGACGATCACGCAGGAGGCATGGCAACCTGGCCATGTGCGCACTGACGCGTCGACCCTTCAGGCAGGAGACTGAACATCGCAGCCTTCTTCCTGCGCTCGCTGGCCCTGGCATTGCCAGCTGCAGGTCCTTCGTTGAAACGCCTCGACCGACAGCTGACCCCACCCGGTGCGGGGCCTCGCTGGAGGGAACTAGGGGCGCGGCCAGCGGACTGCGCCGAAGCCGTCGACCCAGATGACCAGGTTCTGCCGTATGTTGCTGAACCGGACATCGGCGAGGAGGCGCCCCCGCAAGCCGCACGCGTCGAGGTTCGGGGCAGCGACGAGATCCAATGGAATCTCGTCCCTCGGCTCGTCACCGAGCGCGGCCCGGTCGATAGGGACGGCAGCCGCGACGTAACGATGGCCGACGGGTCCAGCCGCGCTCATTGCCACATGTGGCTTGAGGCTCAGGTCGGTGGACCACTCCTCGTGTAGCCGGTTCAGCTGCCAGTGGCGTCGGAGGTTATCGATCAGCACTGCACTGTCCGGGCGTAGAGGGTCGAGGCGGGGCCTCCCGGGCGCTAGGTCGGCTCCAAACGCGTTCCGAACGATCAGAGCGCCGCCCGTCATCTGGCCGACCTGAGTAAGCGTCAGGGGATCGGCCATCTGGCGGTCGGCGAACTCTGCGGGTACTCCAAGGGGCCGAAATTTTGGTCCCTCACCTGCTGTTTTGTTGTACAGGTCATGGCGCCCGGCGGGCTTCAGCGCGGAGATCAGGGCCGCCTCTACCTGTGCTGCAGCGTCAGAATCGGCGTAGGGGCCAGCGATTTCGATCTCGTACTCGCGGCCGAGTATGAGGTTCTCAAGCTGAGGATTATGGCTGCCGGTGGTGTGGTCGAGGGCGCGTTGCGGGCTCGCGCCGCGCCCCACATAGACGATGACGCCACGCTGGCGGTAAAGGTAGACGCAGTATCCGGATCTGCTTCCAGTCTCGTCGGACGGGTGGGCCACCTTGTGGTCGGTCATGGCTCTGATCCTTCCAAGATCGATCGCGCGTGCCAACCGACGGGGAAGCTGAACTTCAACTGATGCGTCCCTCGCGGCAGGCAGCCGCGATGAAGTCGGTCCATGCCTGCATGGTGAAGGTGAGCAGTGGTCCAGTGGCGTCCTTTGAATCGCGGACGGCGACGATTCTGGGAAGGTTGGTAGCGACCTCGACGCAGTCGCCACCGTTGTCGCCGCTGCGGGTGCTCTTGCGCCAGATGGCACCGGTCAGGTCAGTCATGCCGCATCTCCCCAACGATCCGCTTGATCATGTCAGTCGATTCTGCCTCGCCGAGGGCCAGCGCATCCAGCCCGCGCCAGACGCGCTCATAGGCGGCCAACTCGTCGGGCTTGTCGAGGTAGAGCGCCCCGGTCAAGGATTCGCTGTAGACCACCGACGGTTCCGGCGCGGCGCGACCACCTTTGGTCGCCGGAAAGTCGAGGACCACGAAGGATCCCGCAACCGCACCGGGCTGCGGTCCCGCCGCCAGCGGCAGCACCCGGACGCTGACGTTTGGTAGCTCGGACAGCTTGGTGAGGTGAGCGAGCTGTTCGGTCATGACCGGCGAGCCACCAACGCCACGGCGGAGTACCGCTTCAGACAGCACGGACTCAAGCTTGGGAGCTGCCGGTAACCGCCGAAAGAGCAATGCCTGCCGTTGAAGTCGGACCTGTACGGCCCGCTCGCGATCCTCTTCGCTCAGCATCCCGCCACGGCGGTAGAGCGCGTGGGCGTACTCCTTGGTCTGCAGAAGCCCAGGGATGAGCGACTCGTCATAACGACGGAGGTGGGCGGCGGCGGATTCCAGCCCCACGTACAGCTCGAACCAGTTCGGCACCGCGTCCCCGTACGCGTGCCACCAGCCCTTCGACTTCGTCTCCACGGCCAGCCCGCGCATCGCCTCGGTCATCTCGGGCGACACCCCGTACAGCTCGCACATCGCCTTGACGTCGAGCACCCGGACCGAGCCCTGGCCGCACTCGAGGCGCCAGATTTTCTGTCGGCTGTATTCGAGGGCCTCGGCGGCGGCGTCGAGCGTCACCCCGGCCTCGTTGCGGAACTGTCGCAGGAGCCGGCCGAGTTGTCGGCGCGGCACTGTCGACCCGATGTCGTCGGGCATCCGCACACTCCCTGGTTCCGCCACGCAACACTGCGTGACCTGCTCCTGCAACTCCTACGGGTTGCAGCCAAGAAAGTCAATGCACAACGGCGAAAATGCGTTCTGGAACGTTGCGTTTCCACTGCGGAGTGTCGCAGGCTGGTCGCAGCACGGGGGCCGGCCGGTCCCCCCGAACGGCCGCCGTGCTTCCCGAGCACACCTCGCCCCTCCGCGTCCGGAAGGCAGGCAGATGAACCCCAGAAACCAGCGACCAGGGCCACCGACCTACCACTCCACCGCGTACACCAGTCTCTTGCCCTGGCAGGTGCGCGAGCGCCGCTTCGCGCCGACGGGGTTCGGACGTCGCGGTCTGGACCCCGACGACGTGTACGCCTTCCTCGATCGGGTCGCCGTCGACATGGCCGCCGTCTACGCCGCTCTCGCCGAGAGCCGCCGCGAGACTGCCCGGGTCAAGGCCGGCCTGCTTCGCGGGCAGACCGATCAGGCCGGTGCCCGCAACGAGCGGGGCCACACCCGGTGAGCCAGCGGTACGTCATCCACCTGCCCGTCGTTGCCGCCGACCTACCCGCCGCGCAACGCCTGGCCCGGGTCATCGGCAGGTGGATGCTGGTGTTGCCGATGGCGGACCCGGGGGAGACCACCGTCTCCGAAGAGGACCAGCAGTTCCTCCGCCACCGGGTCTTCTGCGACCTGCGGCTGCCTGGCGGCCGGCGCTGCCTCCTGCGCGACGGCCACGAAGGTGACTGCTCCCGCCGCTTGCGCCGATGAGGTGGGCGAATGGGCGCCGTCAACGGGTGCGACTCGCGACGATGCACGCGATGAAGGGTCTGGAGTTTCGGTGCGTCGCCGTTGTCGGTCTCCTGGAATTCACGGCCGGTGGCCGCTGACCGGCAATTGTTAGAACTCGTCCAGTTGGCTTCCGGTCCGCCACTAACCGTCCAGGTGCTCTACCTGCAGATCGGTTGACGTCTGCGTGGATGCTGTCGGCTCAGCGTGCGGTTCGGTGTTCCAGTGCCGGGGGATGTGGAGCGCTTCGGTCGCCACGTTCTCTGCATTCCCCCTGCGACGACGAGTAAAGGTGTGTCGCACGTGCCAGGCAATCAGGGCGCTGATCACCGCACTAAATGCTGCGGCCGGCCACATCTCAGCATCCTGCGTCGCTGCACCCACAACCGCTACCGCAGTGTTGAAACAGAAGAAGGTGAGGGCGGCGACCCGTGCGGCTGGCCACTTGATGTAGGCCTTCACGGCCCAGTACATGACAACGAAAGGGATTACGATGATGATCCCTGCAAGCCACATGAAGGCTCCGACGCCTGATGGGGCCGAGGTGGGACTCGGTCGTCGGCGTGCAGTGGGATGTGGACGATTGACTCGGTGGTCGTTGACCCAGTGGCCACGCCGCCAATGCCTTCGACGTGTATACGCGCTCATGAATCTCCATTGCTTAAGACACCTGCATCGCCTGAGCTGCCAGGGCAGGGATGGCGGCGAGAGCCCGCCTCGGGGCCGAAGCGGCGGCGTCTCGGACTCGAGGGGGACGTTCTGAGCCAGCTACGCCGCCGCTGGGTCGGGGGGCCGGTCAGCTGGCCAGCGAGCCCAGCCGGGAACCGCCGAGCTGGTTGATCAGCGCGTCGTCGCGGGTCACCTCGTAGCCGCGTTCACGCAGTTCGGCCACCAGTTCGCCCTCGCCGGCAACCGGGATCTCGAGGTAGTCGCCGTCATGGACCGTGACCTGGCGCTTGCCGTACCGGTCCTGCAGGTCCTGCGGCAGCACCGTGAACGCCCGCTCGGTGACCATCCGCGGCCAGCGTCCGTCCGCGACCGCACCCACACCGGTGACGTCGAAGGGCTTGTCGTCGGCGTACCCGTCCTCCGGGTCGTGGTAATCCGGGCCGGCGGGGTTCCACAGGTGGGTCATCCGGACCTGGCGGGCCTCGCCCCACGTTCGCGCGGCGGCGAGCGCCCGGATCTCCGCGGCCTCCTCGGTAGCGGTGCCCGCGTCGGCGAAGGCAAGGCAGTCGTGCGCCGTGGCGTGGCCGTAGACCAGGTGCTGGTGTTGCGTCGTCATGGCGAACATCCTGCCTCAGACGTACGACTTCCAAGATCGTCTTACGGCCGGGGCCCTCTCCACCGGTCGGTCGACCGCTAGGCTGGCCCTCCCTGGTCTCGTTACCTGGAGAAACGCCATGTCCGACAGCGTCTTCGCGCAGTTCACCGCCGACGACGACCAGCTCGAAGTCGGGCTGCTCGTGCAGCCGGCGATCAACGCCGCCCTGGTGCACAACCGGGTGCCGCTGGTCCGTCACCTCACGCTCGTCAACCGTGGCGCGGTGCCGCTGACCGACGTCACGGTGACGCTGGAACTGCGCCGCCCGGACGGCGCGCTGACTGAGCCGTGGGCACGGACGCTGACCCAGCCATTGCGGCCCGGGGCCAGCACGAGCTGGGACGACTTCCGCGACTTCACACCCGACCGCACGCTGCTGTACCGCACCGACGAGGCGTTCCCGGTCGACTACCGCCTCACCGTCGCGACAGCCGAAAACGCAGCCGCGGCAGCCGACAATGCAGTCGAGGCACGCGAGACCGCACTGACGCTTGTCGCCCCGTCCAGAGTGTTGGCGCACAACGAGTGGTTCAACAGCCCCGCCCTGTACGACAGCCTGGCGGCCTTCGTGCAGCCGAACACCAAGGCGGTGGAGGCGGTCCTGCGCGCTGCCGCCCAGCTCCTGCTCGCGCGTACCGGCTCCGGCTCGTTGCAGGGCTATCAGGAGGGTTCGGAGCGGGCGGCGCTGATCGCCGGCGCGGTCTACGAGGCGCTGCGTCAACTGGAGATCACCTACCAGACCCTGCCGGCGTCGTTCGAGAACACCGGCCAGAAGGTGCGCACGACGGCGGCGGTGCTCGACGGGCGGCTCGGCAACTGCCTCGACCTGTCCGTCACGTACGCCGCTTGTCTGGAGGCGGCGGGGCTGCACCCGCTCGTCTTCGTCAGCGCGGGGCACGCCTTCGGCGGTTTCCTGCTGGAGGAGGAGCGGCTGGGTTCGGCCGCGGTGATCGAGACCAATCTGCTGATCTCCATGGTGGACTCGGGCCGGGCCGTGCCGGTCGAGCTGACCCGCATCGGGCCGGGCGCGCAGTCGGCGACCTTCACCGAGGCGGTACGCGTCGGGCTCGGCCACTTCCGCGGCAACGGCGAGCGCATGCAGGGCGTCGTCGACGTGCACCTAGCCCATCGCTCGGGGATCCGCCCCCTGCCGTCAGCCGACGAGCTGATCGCGCCCGCCGCGGTCGACGCCGAGGCGACGCCGAAGACAGCTGAGGCGACGCCGAAGACAGCCGAAGCGACGCCCGCCACAACAGCGTCCCTCGACCTGCCTCCTGGCGTTGCCGCCGCGCGGCTGCGCCAGTTCGCCGACGAGGGCGAGGAGGTGCCGCAGCAGTCCGACGGGTCACCGGCGCGCGTCCAGCAGTGGAAGAAGTCGCTGCTCGACCTGAGCCTGCGTAATCCGCTGCTCAACCTGCCCAAGCGGGGCCGTGGCCTGGACCTGCACGTGCCGGCGGGTGCGTTGGCCCTACTCGACGACCTGATCCACGATGGTCGCCAGGTGCAGGTCATCCCGCAGGACGCCATCAGTCACGTCCACGAGTTGGCCGGGACGCGCCGGGCGCAGGACCTCGACGCCGAGATCCTCACCCGGGAGTTGCGTACCGACCGGCGGGTCTACGGTGCGGTCACCGACGCCCGCTACAAGACCGCTATGCGCGCGTTGCAACGCGAGGCGCGCACGATGGAGCAGGAGACCGGCAGCAACTACCTCTACCTGACTATCGGCACCCTGGTGCACACGAAGACGACCGGGGGAGAGGCGTACGCGCCGCTGTTCCTCCTGCCGGTGCGCATCGAGGGCGGCAGCGGCCGTCGCCCGTACGCGATGGTCATCGACGGCACCGAGGTCGCCAGCCCGAACCACTGCCTCATCGAGTGGTTGCGGGTCAAGCACGGTGTGCGGATCCCGGAGCTGGAACGACCGGTCCTCGACGAGCACGGCATCGACATCGCCAAGACCCTCGCGGCGATCAACACCGGGTTGCTCGACAACCGGCTCAACTACCGCATCGACGAGACCGCCAGCCTTCGCCTGTTGCAGTTCTCCACCTTCCAGATGTGGCGGGACCTCACCGACCACTGGCCCCGCTTTCTGGAGAACCCGGTCGTCCGGCACCTGGTCGAGTCCTCCGGCGCCACGTTCGACGACCCCGCCCGCCCGGAGCACGACGTCGAGATCGCCGTCGACGAGGCCGACCTGCACCTGCCCATCCCCGCCGACGGGTCGCAGATGCAGGCCATCGTGCGCGCCGAGCGGGGCCACTCCTTCGTCCTGGAGGGTCCGCCGGGCACCGGCAAGTCCCAGACCATCACCAACATGATCGCGCAGGCGGTCGGCGCGGGCCGGTCGGTGCTGTTCGTCGCCGAGAAGCAGGCCGCACTGGAGGTGGTGAAGCGCCGCCTCAAGCAGATCGGCCTCGGGCCGTTCGCGCTCGACCTGCACGGGCGCAAGCAGTCCCTCAACGCGATCCGCCAGCAGTTGCGCGACGCGCTGGACCAGTCCGACCACGGCGGCGGCGGCACGTGGACGGCCGTCGAGACGGCCTACCGGACGCGGCTGGCCCCGTTGACCGAGTACCCGGCCCAGGTGCACACCACGAACCCCGTCGGGATGTCGCTCTGGTCGGCCTACGAGCAGACCCTGGCGTACGGCGACGGCCCGGTCGCCCCGATCCCGGTGGCCTACCTGCACGCACCCGCCCCGGCACGCGTACAGGTCGAGACGACCCTGCGGGAGTTCCCGGCGGCCGCACGATCGGCTCGACTCCGGGCCGCGCACCCGTGGGCGCTCAGCGGCTGCCGCACCCTCGACGGGCTGCACGGCGACGCGGTCACCGAGATCGCCGGTGAGCTCGAACGTCTCCGTGCCGACCTCGCCGCCCACCCGCACCTGGTGGAGTTGCTGCGGACGCTGCCCGCCCCGGAGACCGTGAGTGAGCTGCAGGCGGGCGCGTGGCTCGCCGTACGCGGACTGCTGCCGGACCGGCCGACCACCCTGCACGCCGGCGACCGACGGTGGGACGAGGCGGTGGCCCGGCTCCAGGCGGACCTGGCGGCCTTCCGGCAGGGCTTCGCCGGTGAGCTGGCCACCTTCCGGCCGGACGTGTTCGCTCGACCGGAGCTGACCGCCTGGCACGCGGCGGCGCAGGAGGCGGCGAAGAAGCTGTTCGGCAAGCGCAAGCGGCGGCAGGCCGTCGCGGATCTGCTGGCGGTGCACCTGGTCGCCGGCGCGACGCTCGACGTCGATCGGGTGGAGGTCACCACCGGTCGGCTGGTGGCCGCCCAGGCGCAGGCGGCGGCCCTCCACCAGCATGTCGTGGCGGTGGGCGGGCTGCGGCTGTCGCGGTGGCAGCCCACCGACCCCGACGCGCAGGAGCGGTTGACCGAAGCGATCGAGGCGACCCGGGTGGGCCGCACGCTCCTGGCCCGGCACCCGCGAGCCTGGGAGCTGTTCGACGGCGGGTGCACCGAGGCCGACGCGGTGCTCCTCGACCGGTTCGCCTCGCGGTGGCGGGCCTGGCGGGGTGTGTTGCGCTCCGGTGCGGCCGAGCTGGCCCGGTGGGCCGCCGGTGCGCACTGGGTCGACGCCTGGCAGCGCGACGGCGCGACCTGGCTGCACGAGTTGCGGGGCAAGGAGTTGTTCCCGCTGCGCCGGTGGGCGACCGTCCTGGCCCACGCCGACGTGCTCGCCTCGGCAGGTCTCACCGACTACCGGGACCAACTGCTGGGCGCCGAGGTGCCCGCGCATCTCGCCGAGGAGGTCTACCGGCGGGGAGTCGCGACGGCGTCCCTGGCCGAGCGGGTCCGGGCCGGCGGCCTGCAGTACTTCGACGCGGAACTGCACGACGACGAGATCAGCCAGTTCGAGGCAGCCGCCGGTGAGCTGCGGTCCGCGCTGCCCACGCAGCTGCCGTCGGTGCTGGTCCGTCGCCGCCCCTTCAGCCCGACCGACCGGCGGGGCCGCTTCGCCGACTTCGCGGCGGAGCTTCGCCGCAAGCGCGGCGGGCGGTCCTTCCGGGAACTGTTCGAGCAGTACCCGGACGCGGTGCTCGCACTGACTCCGTGTGTGCTGGTCAGCCCCGCGTCCGCCGCGAACTTCCTGGCACCGGGGAGCCAACGTTTCGACCTGGTCATCTTCGACGAGGCCTCGCAGATCCGGGTGGCGGAGGCGATCGGCGCGATGGGTCGGGGCAGCGCCGTGGTGGTGGTCGGCGACTCCCGGCAGATGCCACCGAGCAGCATCATGCAGGCCAGCCACAGCCTGGACGAGGTCGACGAGGGTGACGGTCCCGTGCCGGAGGACCTGGAGAGCATTCTCAGCGAGGCCGTCGAGTCGGGACTGCCGCAACGGTGGCTCTCCTGGCACTACCGCAGTCACGACGAGTCACTCATCGCCTTCTCCAACCGCTACTACTACGACAACAAACTGTCCAGCCTCCCGTCGCCCGGAGCCGCCAGCGAGGCGGGCGTCAGCTGGCGGCGCGTCGACGGCCGGTACGACCGGGGCGGATCCCGCACCAACGAGGTCGAGGCGCGGGCGATCCTCGCGGACATCACCCGGCGGTTGCACGACCCGGCGACCGCAACCCAGTCCGTGGGCGTGGTCACCTTCAACATCCAGCAGCGCGACCTCATCCTCAACCTGCTGGAGGAGAGCGCCGATCCGATCATCCGCGAGCACCTGTCCGGTGCGGTCGCGGAGCCGATCTTCGTGAAGAACCTGGAGAACGTGCAGGGCGACGAGCGCGACGTCGTCCTGTTCTCCCTGGCCTTCTCCACCAACCCGGAGACCGGTCAGCTCCCGCTGAACTTCGGCCCGCTGAGCCAGGCCGGCGGCGAGCGGCGGCTCAACGTGGCCATCACCCGCGCCCGCCGCCAGGTCGTCCTCTACTCGTCCTTCGACCCGTCCGACATCGACTTGTCCCGCACGTCCGCGCTGGGCACCCAGCACCTGCGCGCGTACTGCGAGATGGCCGCCGCCGGCGCGGAGCGCCTGGGCGACCTCGCCACGGACCGCACCGAGCGGCGCAGCCGGATCCGCGACGAGGTGGCCGCGGCGCTACGCGACCGCGGCCACGAGGTCCGTACCTCGCACGGTCTCTCCGACTTCACCGTGGACATCGCGGTACGCCGACCAGGCGCACCCCGGTGGCAGGTGGCCGTCATGCTCGACGGCCCGGACTGGAGCGCACGCCCGACGGTGGCCGACCGGGACTCGGCGCCCGCGCTCCTGCGCTCGATCATGGGCTGGCCGGAGGTCGTGCGGTTCTGGCTGCCGTCGTGGATCCACGACCGGTCGGCGCTGCTCGACCGGGTCGACGAGGCGGTCACCCGGGCCGACGCCCCCGCGACCGCCGAACCGGAACCCGACTCGTCGGCGGTCGCCGCGTCGCCCGAAGCCATCGAACTGCCGCAGCCGCGCTCCGAGGCGGATGTGGAACCGCCGCACCCGGCACCGACTGCCGAGGTGCCGCAGCCGCGCCTCGCGGTGGACGAGGAACTCTTTCGGAGCGAATCGTCGGCACCCGTCACCGCACTGGCCGCCACGACGACGGCGATCTCGGACGCGGACACCATCACGGTGGGCCCGTTCGTGCCCTACGTGCCCACGTCGCTCGGCGACCAGGCCGACCTCGACCTCCTGGCCACCGACCGTCGGATCCGTGAGCTGATGCGGAACGCGCTCCGCGAGATCATCGAGGCGGAGGGACCCGTCGAGCAGCACCGGCTCGCCCGCCTCGCCCTCGCTCGGTTCGGGTTCCTCCGGACCCGGGAGGACCGGCGTGTCGCCGTACTGTCGCTCGTCGACTCCCGCCGCCTGTACGCGCACCCGACCGTGAGCCGCTACGCCTGGCCCGAGGACGCCGACCCGCGGACGTACCGCGCGTACCGGGTCACGCAGGCGAGCAACGACCGCGCGTTCGAGGAGGTGCCACCCGAGGAGGTGGCCAACGCCTTCGTGCACGTACTCCAGGGCGTACCGAGCATGGACGAGGAGCGGTTGCTGCGCGCCGGCCTGGAACGGCTCGGTTACCGCCGCCGCACCGAAAAGATCGACAAACTGCTCCGGTACGGGCTGCACGTCGCCGTGACCAGCGGTCGCCTCCGTGTCGACCAGGACGGTCGCCTCACCCGCGGCTGACGAGGGTCACGACTCGTTCAGCCGAGGCCGTGCTCGTCCGGGCGTGTGTTGAGGACCCAGGCGAGCGGCATGGTCGCGCGGGCGACGTACTGGTCGCCGTCGAGGCGGTGCATGGTGACGGTCTGCGCCGCATCCTGGTCGACCACCCAGTACTGGGGGATGCTGGCGGCGGCGTACTCACTGCGCTTGGTCACCGTGTCGACACCCTCGGAGCCGGGCGAAACGATCTCGATCACAAGGAGCACGTCGGCGACTGGCAGCCACACACCGTCTGCCTGAGCCTTGCTCCAAACGACGAGGTCAGGAATGCGTCCGCCGACGCCGCCGTCACGACCCGGTATGCGTAGCCCGACTGCTTGGGCAATGTGTTCCGCCGGGACACCACCCTGAGCGAGCCACACCATGAGCCGGGTCGCGATGATCGCGTGGTTGTACCCCGGCGGCGGCATGATGGAGACGACTCCCTCGGGGCTGATTTCATACCGGTGGTTGTCGTCTGCGGCCATCATCGCCGTCAGGTCATCGAGCGTCACGACCGGGGGCATGTACCTGCCAACCGCGTCTGAGCTCATGGGCGCATCGTACCGGTTCGCCGCCCCACTCCGGCGCTGGTGGGAGCGCGCCGCCGTGGACTGCTCCCCGACGCGGTCCAGCTGGGGCGGGTCGTGGACCGGGCGCCTGCGGGTCGTGCACGCCCTCGAACCGATCGGTGGAGCGCCGCACCTCGCGGTGGTAGCGCCGCCACGTCGTACAACTCCACCATGTCGTCCCTCCCAACTGACGCCGCACCGGGTGGACGATTTACCGCCGCGTCGAGATCAGATCGACAAGGATTGTCTCCGTGACGAGCAACAACACGCACCGGGGATGGAGCAGCCGGACCGCCAGGGAGGGGCGGTTCAACGCTCCGCTGCGCGCGTTCCTGCGTACCGAGACCGGTGGTGCCCGGCTGGTGCTGGTCGCCGCGGTGGTGGCTCTCGCGTGGACCAATCTGCACGTCCGGTCGTACGAGTCGCTCTGGGGCACGTCGTTGTCGGTCCAACTCGGCGACTGGTCCCTGTCACACGACCTGCGTACCTGGGTCAACAGCGGCCTCATGACCTTCTTCTTCCTGGTGGCCGGGTTGGAGTTGCGCCGCGAGTTCGACATCGGCGAGCTGCGGGAGCGGCGTCGACTGGCGTTGCCGATGCTGGCTGGGTTCGGCGGCATGCTCCTGCCGATCGGGATCTATCTCGCGATCAACGCCGGGCACACCACCGCCGCGGGTTGGGGGGCGGTGATGGCCACGGACACGGCGCTCGCGCTCGGCGCGCTGGCCGTCTTCGGGCCGCGCTTCTCCGATCGGCTGCGAGGTTTCCTGCTGACCGTGTCAGTCGTCGACGATGTGCTGGCCATCGTGGTGCTCGCGATCGCCTACCCGAAGCATCCTTCGCCGATGGCGCTGCTCGTCGCGGTGGGCATCTTCGCCGTCGTCCTGCTGGTGCGGGGGTGCGGCGTGCGATTCGGGCCAATCTACGCGCTGCTGGGGGTGGCGGCCTGGGTCGCCGTCTCGAAATCCGGTGTCGACCCGGTCGCGGTGGGCCTGGTGATGGGCCTGCTGACCTACGCCTACGCCCCCGGTCGCGGCGACCTGCAGCGGGCAACCGACCAGTTCCGCCTCTTCCGGGAACAGCCCACCCCGCAGCTCGCCCGGATGGCCCGAGCCGGGCTCACCTCGGCGGTGTCGCCGAACGAGCGGCTGCAGACTCTCTACCATCCGTGGGCGAGCTACGTGGTCGTACCGCTCTTCGCACTGGCGAACGCCGGAATCGTGATCGACGGTGAGTTGCTGGGCCGGGCCGTGACCTCGCCGGTCACGCTCGGTGTCGTGGTCGCGTACGTCGTCGGCAAGCCGGCCGGGATCGTGGCCACGTCGTGGCTGGTGGCCCGGCTGAGCGGCAACCGGTTCCGCCCGCCCGTGGGCTGGCTCGCCGTCGCGGGGGTCGGCACGGTCTCCGGCATCGGGTTCACCGTCGCCCTCCTGATCGCCACCCATGCGCTCAGCGGTCCCGCCCTGGACGAGGCGAAACTCGGCATCCTCGTCGCGACGCTCGGCGCGTCCCTCGTCACCTGGCTGGTGTTCCGCACGGCCGGGCGGATGTCGCCGGCACGGCGTACCCGGGCGCTGCTGGGCGTCACCGAGGGGATCGTCGACCTGATGCTGCCGGTCGACGAGCAGCGCGACCACATGCGGGGACCGGTCGAGGCGCCGGTGACGGTCGTGGAGTACGGCGACTTCGAGTGCCCCTACTGCGGGCAGGCCGAGTCGGTGGTCCGGGAACTGCTTGCCGACTTCGCCAACGTCCGGTACGTCTGGCGGCACCTGCCGCTCACCGACGTCCACTCACACGCCCAACTCGCGGCTGAGGCCGCCGAGGCGGCGGGGGCGCAGGGCGCGTTCTGGGAGATGCACGACCTGCTCCTCACGCACCAGCACGCACTCGACCCTGCCGAGGTGCTCGGCTACGCCGAACAGCTCGGCCTGGACCCGGACCAGTTCCGGGAGCACATGGTGAAGCGGATGGGCGTCGACCGGGTCGCCGAGGACGTCGACTCCGCCGACCTCAGCGGCGTCACCGGCACCCCGACGTTCTTCATCAACGGCCGGCGGCACCACGGCGCGTACGACATGGCCGCGCTCTCCGCGGCGGTGAAGGGGGCGTTCGCCAGCGCCAAGCTCCGCCCCGAGTACCACCCTCGGGATCCCGGGCACCGGGAGAGCGGCCCGGCGACCTGACCGCACGACCGGGATCGTCAGCCGGCAGGTGGTCGATCAGCGTCGCGTGATGCCCTGGCCGATTCCGATCACCACAGTGCGGCAGCACGTTCGGGTCGCAGCCGGGGACGGTGGATATCTGGACAGTCACGCCAGGTCCGAAGTGGAACAGATGCGGAATGTGTTCGTGGGATCACGATGGAGTTTGGGTCTTGACTCTGGGGAAACATGCGGACACGATCTGACAACGTTGTCATCATCCACCATCTGACAACGTTGTCATGTCTGGAGGCAAGATGTCCGAGCTACCGCCCCTGTCGCGGCGTACCTTTCTCTCCGCCGGAGCCACGTTGCTGGCCTCGGTCGGGGTGACCGCCGTCCTGCCGGACACCGTCGCCGCCGCCGCCCCGGCGACGCCGGCCGCCCCGGCACCGGCCACCGACCTCGCCCGGAACCGCCCGGTGGCGGTCTCCTCCACCGACTACGCGCCGACCCCCGGCGGCTTCGCCGTGGACGGTCTGCCGCAGGTCGGCGTCCGGGGCAGTGGCTGGCGGGCCGCCAACGGCGATCCGCAATGGATCTCGGTGGATCTGCAGGCCCCCTGCCGCATCGAGGCCGTCACCCTGGTCTTCGAGGCCACGCTCGCCGACGGGCCGTTCGACGGCAACTACACCGACACCGACGGCGACGAGATCCTCTCCAGCGCCGCGACGGCATACCGGATCGAGGTCTCCACCGACGGCCGTGCCTGGCGGTCGGTGTACGAGACCAGCGAGGGCCAGGGCGGCACGCAGACCATCAAGCTGCCCGAGCCGGTCACCGCCCGGTGGATCCGGATGACCGCCACGAGGCGCTCGAACAGCAACCCGGTGGGCCTCAACGGCTTCCAGGTGTACGGCGTACCCCTGGCGGCCCGGCCGAAGGCCGCGGGCTGGACCAACTGGGAGGGCGGTAACACCGGTCCGGCCCCCGAGCTGCGGGTGGCCGCCGACGGCACGGTGCCGCTGGAGTCGGGCTGGTCGCTGACGATTGACGACTTCGCCGGCACCGCCGATGGCGCCGAACTCGCCCGCGCTGGCGTCGACGTGCGCTCCTGGCTGCCGGCGACGGTGCCCGGCACCGTGCTGGGCACCCTTGTCGAGCAGGGCCACCTGCCCGACCCCGTCGCCGGCTTCAACAACATGCGCATCCCCGAGGCGCTGTCGCGGCACACCTGGTGGTACCGGCGTGCGCTGCGGTTGCCGCGCGGCCTGGACACCTCGGCCGGTCGTCGGATCTGGCTGGAGTTCGACGGCATCAACCACGAGGCGACCGCCTGGGTCAACGGCGTGCGGGTCGGCAACGTGACGCACCCGTTCGCGCGGGCCGCCTTCGACATCACCGACGCCCTGGCCGGTCACCGGGGCGAGCACGTCCTCGCCGTCCGGGTCACCCCGATGCCGCACCCGGGCACCCCCGGCGACAAGGGCACCGACGGTCGTACCTTCCTCCAGTCGGCGCATCACTACCTCGACGCGCCGACGTACCTGGCGGTTTCCGGGTGGGACTGGATGCCCGCCGTCCGCGACCGGGCCACCGGCCTGTGGGACCACGTCCGCCTGCGCAGCACCGGCGCCGTGGTCATCGGCGATCCACACGTGCAGACCACCCTTCCCGACCTGCCGGGCACCGACGTCGCCGAGGTCACCATCCGGGTGCCGGTCCGCAACGCGTCGACCACCGCCACCACGGTCACCGTCCGTGCGGAATTCGACAGGGTACGCGTCGAGTCCACCGTCACCGTCCCCGGCGGCGGCAGCACCACTGTCACCTTCGCCCCGGAGCGCTTCGGTGCGCTGCGCCTGCGCAAGCCGCGACTGTGGTGGCCCAACGGCTACGGCGAGCCCCACCTGTACGACCTCACGCTCACCGCCACCGTCAAGCGCGCGGTCAGCGACCGGCGCCAGCTCCGCTTCGGCATCCGGGAGTTCGCCTACGACTGGCACCAGCCGATCGTGATCTCGCCGCCCGGTAAGCCCGCCCTGGAGTTCGTCGACGGCGCGGCCACCCAGACGGTCACGTTCGACCGGCAGCACGCCCGGCACGTGCGTATCCAGGCCGGCCAGCGCGCCACCGGGTGGGGCATCTCGATGTTCGCGCTGTCGGTGGCCGACGGCACCGGTCCGGATCTCGCCCTGCGCCGCGACGCCACCGCGTCGTCGTCGGAGAACGAGGGCAACGGGCCCGGCAAGGCCGTGGACGGCGACGCGGCGACCCGCTGGGCCTCCCAGGCCGAGGACAACCAGTGGATCCAGGTCGACCTCGGCGCGGCGGTCGACTTCGACCGGGTCACCATCGTGTGGGAGCAGGCGTACGCGCTTGACTACCGCGTCCAGGTCTCCACCGACGGGGACGCCTGGAACGACGTGACGTCGGTCAGCAACGACACCCCATTGGGCAGTCGCGCCACCCAGGTCGAGACGTTCGCCAGTCAGACCGCCCAGCACCTGCGCATCCAGACCGGCGCGCGGGTGACCTCGTGGGGCGTGTCCATGTGGGCACTGTCGGTGCAACGGCAGGCCGAGCCGGACAACGACCTGGCCCTGCGCAAGACCGCCACCGCGTCGTCGTCCGACAGCGACTCGACCGGGCCCGACCGGGTCGTCGACGGCAACCCCCGGACCCGGTGGTCGTCACAGTTCGAGGACAACCAGTGGATCCAGGTCGACCTCGGCGCTGCGGTCAGCTTCGACCAGGTCACCATCGTCTGGGAGCAGGCGTACGCCCGCGACTTCGTCATCCAGGTCTCGAACGACGGGCAGCGGTGGACCGACGTGAAGTCGGTCAGCAACGCCATCACCCAGCTCAAGATCAGCGTGAACGGGGTGCCGGTGTTCGCCCGGGGCGGCAACTGGGGCTGGGACGAACTGCTGCGTCGGGTGCTGCCCGACCGGCTGGCCGACACGGTCGAGATGCACCGCGACATGAACTTCACGATGATCCGCAACTGGCTCGGCAGCAGCAACCGCGAGGAGCTGTACCAGGCCTGCGACGAGCAGGGCATCCTGGTGTGGAACGACTTCTGGCAGGCGGGCGCGTTCCTGCCCAACCCGCCCGGCTACGTCGACATCGCCGCCGACACCATCCGCCGGTTCCGCCACCATCCCAGCATCGTGGTGTGGTGCGGCGCCAACGAGGGGGACCCGCCGCCGATCGTGGACGCCGGGCTCAAGCAGGCCGCCGCCACCGAACACCCGGAGATCCTCTACATCCCCAACTCGGCCGGCGGCATCGTCAGCGGCCACGGCCCGTACCACTGGGTGGAGCCGGCGACATACAACAACCGGAACACGTACGACACCGGGGCGTTCGGTTTCCACACCGAGATCGGCATGCCGGTGATTCCGGTGGTGGAGAGCATGCGCAACCTCGTCGGCGACGCACCGCAGTGGCCGATCGGTGAGGTGTGGAACTACCACGACTGGTCGACCATCGGTAACCAACGCGTCGGGACGTACCAGGCCGCGATCGACGTGCGGCTGGGCGAATCCGGCTCCCTCGACGAGTTCGCCGACCGGGCGCAGTTCGTCAACTACGAAAGCCACCGTGCCATGTTCGAGGCGTGGAACGCCAACCTGTGGCAGGACGCCACCGGTCTGCTGCTGTGGATGTCGCACCCGGCATGGCACAGCACGGTCTGGCAGACCTACGACTACGACCTCGACGTCAACGGCGCCTACTACGGCGCCCGCAAGGGTTGCGAGCCCCTGCACGTGCAGGCCGACCCGGGCACCTGGCAGGTGCGCGTGGTCAACCACACCGCCGCGCCGCTCACCGGCGTCACCGCCACTGCCCGCCGGTACGACCTGAGTGGCCGCTCGCTGGGCTCACCCCAGCGGCAGCAGGTGGACGTCGCCCGGTCGGCCACGACGCCGGCCTTCGTCCTCGCCGCGCCGGACGGTGGCGGTCTGCACCTGGTCCGGCTCGAGCTGCGCGACAGCCGCGACCGGCTGCTCACGGAGAACACCTACTGGCGCTACGACAAGGCCGAGCAGATGCGGGCGCTCAACGGCCTGCCGAGCACCCGACTGTCCACGTCGTCGGGCATGGTCCGCGTCGTACACGGGCGGAACACCGTCACCACGACGGTCCGCAACCAGGGTCGGGCCGTCGCCGCGCTGGTCCGACTCGGCGTGCGCGACAAGCGCGGTGACCGGGTCCTGCCGGCCCGCTTCGACGACAACTACTTCTGGCTCCTGCCCGGGGAGTCCCGTCAGGTGGAGGTCTCCTGGCCCGCGCGGCCAGGCCTCGCCCGTGAGGTCACGGTGACGGCGCAGGCGTACAACTCCTAGACGGTAGGTCCCCAGTCAAGACGGGGCTGCGTCGCGGCGAGGGGCGCTGGCCCTCCGCTGTGGCTGCCCGCCCTGCCGATGTGCAGTTGAGCGGTATACCTGTGGGTCATATTCATGACTCACAGGTATACGGCTCACTACCGCATCCGCCCCCGCGGAGGGTGACCGACGGTCACCGCCCCAGCCAGGGTTGGGATGAGGAGTACGCGGGGCCGACCACACCGACGGCTGGGTACGCGGCGGCGCGGCAGCGGCTCTTCGATGGTCTGGCCACCTGATGAGGGCTTTTCGGGCCGTTGTCGCACCTGCGCGGTGGGCCAGGACCCATGCTGCACGGGGGACAGGAGCCGCGATGGCCCGCAGCAGGGGTGTCCGAGCCCGAAGGGACCGATCATGTCCAACGCCAGCCGTGCCGATGGCGCAACGACACGGTCGGGCTCCACATCCGGCGCGGTGCGGGTCACGTTCGCCTTCTGGATCACGCTGGTGGGCACCACCGTGCCGACGCCGCTCTACCCGCTCTACGAGATGGAGTTCGGCTTCGCGTCGTTGACCGTGACAGTGGTCTACGCGCTGTACGCGTTGGGCGTGGTCGTCGGGTTGCTGGTCTTCGGTCGGCTCTCCGACCAGATCGGACGACGTCCGGTCATCCTCGTCGCGTTGCTGCTCTCGGTCGCCGCGGACGCCGTGTTCCTGGCTGCCGTGGACCTGGCGATGATCATTGTGGGTCGGATCCTGGCCGGCCTCTCCGCCGCCCTGATCATCGGCGCGGCGACCGCGGCGTTGGCCGAGTTGATCAGCCCGCGGCACCCGAAGCGCGCCGCCACCGTTTCGATCTTCGCGAACCTGGGCGGCCTGGCCACCGGCACCCTGCTGTCCGGGATCGTGGCGGACGTGGCGCCCGACCCGCTCCGGCTGCCGTGGGTGATCGTGCTGCTCCTGGCGGTCGCCGCGATCGTCGCGTTGCGCGGCGTACCGGAGACGGTGCGGGAGCGCTCGCCGGTGACGCTGCGGGTGCAACGGTTGCACGTGCCGGCGAACATCCGGGGCGCCTTCGTCCGCTCGGCGATCACCGCTGGCGCGGGGTTCGCCGCCCTCGGGGTGCTCACGTCGGTGAGCGGGCTGTTCCTCGGCATGGTCCTGCACGAGACCTCGCACACCCTGGCCGCGCTCGTGGTCTTCGTGGCGTTCGCCGGCGCCGCGTTCGGGCAGTTGCTGACCCGAGTCCTGTCCTCGCGCGCCGCGCTGGCCAGCGCCTGCGTCGGCCTGATCGTGGGGGCGGGCCTGCTCGCGTTCAGCATGTGGATGGCGCTGCTGGGGACGCTCGTCCTCAGCGCGGCGATCATCGGGGTCGCGTCCGGGGTGGCGGTCGGCGACGGCATCGCGACGATCACGATGAAGACCGAACCGCAGCACCGGGCCGAGGCGGTGTCGACCTTCTTCGCGATCCTGTTCGCCATGCTCGGCGTGCCCGCCGTCGGGGTGGGCCTGCTGATCCAGGGCACCGGTCTGCGTCCCGCCGCCGAGATCTTCAGCGCGGTGGTGGCGGTGCTCGCCCTGGTCGTCCTGCTCAGTCTCTTCCGCGGCAACCGGACCCGGCCCGCGCGCTGAGCACCGGGCGGGGCGGTGCGCGGGCAGACCCGCAGGTCTTGCGTTCGCACCGTGGATCCGAGTGAGGTGTGATCATGACGTTCACCACCCGGCCCACGCTGCGGGGCACCTTCGGCATGGTCTCCTCGACGCACTGGCTCGCCAGCCAGTCGGCGATGGGCATCCTGGAACGCGGCGGCAACGCCTTCGACGCGGCGGTCGCCGCCGGGTTCGTCCTGCACGTGGTCGAACCGCACCTCAACGGACCGGGCGGCGAGGTGCCGGCCATCGTGGCCACCGCGCAGGATCCCAGGCCGAAGGTGCTGTGCGGGCAGGGTCCCGCGCCGGCCGGTGCCACGATCGCGCACTTCCGGTCCCTCGGGATGGACCTCGTCCCGGGCGCCGGGCCGCTCGCGGCGGCCGTACCCGGCGCCGTGGACGCCTGGCTCCTGCTGCTACGCGAGCACGGCACACGTACCCTCGCCGAGGTGCTGGAGCCGGCCATCGGCTACGCCGCCGCCGGACACCCGCTGGTGGGCCGGGTCGGTGCCACCGTGGCCGCCGTCCAATCACTGTTCGAGGAGCACTGGCCCACCTCCGCCGCCCTCTGGCTGCGCGGTGGCCGGCCACCGGCGGCGGGGGAGCTGGTCACCAACCCGGCGTACGCGGACACCCTGCGCCGGCTGGTCGAGGCGGGACAGGCGGCCGGCGCGGACCGGGAGTCGCAGATCGAGGCCGCCCGGCGGGCCTGGAGCACGGGTTTCGTGGCCGAGGCGATCGACACGTTCAGCCGGCGGCCGTTCCAGGACTCCAGTGGACGGCCGCACGCCGGACTGGTCACCGGCGACGACCTGGCCGCGTACTCGGCGACCTGGGAGGCGCCCGTCACCCTCGACTGGCACGGCTACTCGGTGGCGAAGACCGGTTTCTGGGGCCAGGGTCCGGTGTTGCTGGAGACGCTGGCCACCCTGGACGCGCTCGACGATCCGGGCGCGTACGACCCGGCGACCGCGGCGGGTGTGCACGCTCAGGTCGAGGCGCTCAAGCTCGCCTTCGCCGACCGGGAGGCCTGGTACGGCGACGGCGTCGACGTGCCCGGCGCGGCGCTGCTCTCCCGGGAGTACGCGCGCGAGCGGGCGGCCCTGATCGGTGACCGCGCGTCGGCGCAGTTGCGGCCGGGTAGGCCGGACGGTTCGCGGCCACGCCTGCCGGCCCACGTCCGACCCGACACCGTCCGGCGGGCGGCCGCGACGGATCCCACGACGGGGGAGCCGACCGTGCAGGCGGACGGGGTGACCCGTGGCGACACCTGCCACGTGGACGTCGTCGACCGCTGGGGCAACATGATCTCCGCGACCCCCAGTGGTGGCTGGTTGCAGAGTTCGCCGACCATTCCGGACCTCGGCTTCCCGCTGGGCAGCCGGTTGCAGATGTGCTGGCTGGAGGAGGGGCTCGCGTCCTCGTTGGCGCCGGGCCGTCGGCCGCGTACGACGTTGAGCCCGACGATGGTGCACCGCGACGGCGAGCCGGTGCTGGCCTGCGGGACCCCCGGCGGCGACCAGCAGGACCAGTGGCAGTTGCCGTTCCTGCTGCGGCATCTCGTCGCCGGCCAGCCGCTGCAGGAGGCAATCGACGCGCCGGCGTGGCACACGCTGAGCCTGCCGGAGTCGTTCTATCCACGCGCGATGGAGCCCGGCGTCCTGGTGGTGGAGGACCGGCTCGACGAGGGCGTGCGGGCGGCCCTGCGGGCGTACGGGCACGAGGTGCGGGTCACCGACGGGTGGAGCCTGGGCCGGCTGTGCGCGGTGACCCGCGATCCGGCGACGGGTGTGCTGTCCGCCGGTGCGAACCCCCGGGGGATGCAGGGCTACGCGTGCGGCCGTTAGGGCGTGGGTCAGACGCCGCGCGCGAACAGGGCGAGGCGTACCCGGTTGGGGCTGTCGGTCTTGGTCATCAGGCTGGTGATGTGGGTCTTGACCGTGGTGACACCGATGTGCAGCCGGTCGGCGATCTCGGTGTTGGACAGGCCCTCGGCGACCAGGTCCAACACGTCCCGTTCGCGGGCGGTCAGACCCTGCGCCTGCCGTGGTGTCCCGGGTCGGGCGTGCACCGCGCGCTGGACGAGACGCCGCAGCACCTCCGGGCTGAACGGGCTGTCACCGACGGCGGCCCGGCGGATGCCGTCGAGCAGCTCGGTCGGGGGCGCGTCCTTGAGCAGGAACCCGCAGGCCCCGGCGGTCAGGGCGGGGTAGAGGTGGTCGTCGTCGCCGAACGTGGTCAGCACCAGGATGCGGGTGCTGGGCCGGTCGGCGAGGATCCGGCTGGTCGCGGTGATCCCGTCGACACCGGGCATCCGCAGGTCCATGACGACGACGTCGGGCAGGAGCCGCCCGGCCAGCGGGATCGCCTCGCGGCCGTTGTCGGCCTCGCCGACGACCTCGATGTCGGGTTGGGCGTCGCAGAGCATCCGCAGCCCGGCGCGGATGAGGTGCTGGTCGTCGACCAGCAGCACCCGGATCACGCCGGCTCCGGCGCGGGCGAACCGGCGGGGGACGTGCGGCCCCGGGGCACCGTGGGGGCGGGCGGCTCGGCGCCGGAGGCCGGGAGCACGGTACGCACCCGCCACCCCGTCGGGGTCGGGCCGGCCTCCAGCCGACCGCCGAGGACCTCGACGCGTTCGCGCATTCCGGTGATGCCGTGCCCGCCGCCGGTCGGTACGCCCACCGGCTTCCCACCGTGTCCGTCGTCGGTCACCTCCCAGTGCACGGCGCCGTCGCGGACGGCGACCACGAGGTGCGCGAGCGCGGACGTCCCCGCGTGTTTGGCCACGTTTGTCAGCGCCTCCTGGGTCAGTCGCAGGACCGCCATGCCGCGGACCGCGTCGAGCGAACCGATCGCCGGGTCCAGGTCGGCGTCCACGGTGATGCCGGCCTGCCGGGCCCGGTCGATGGAGGTGCCGATCGCCGCCGGCAGCGCGGAGGGTTCGATCGCGGTCAGCGCCGCGTCACCGCGTACTCCGTCGGGGTTGCGCAGCACCGCGACCAGCCGGCGCAGCTCCGCCAGGGCCGCGGTGCCGGTGCCGTGCACGTCGTCGAACACCTCGTCCACCCGGGGGTCCAGGTCGGTGAGCACGTGCCGGGCCACGCCGACCCGCAGGACCATCGATGCCACGTGGTGCGCGACGACGTCGTGCAGCTCGCGGGCGATGGCGGTGCGTTCGTCGGCGCGGGCCGCGCGGGTCTCCGACGCGTGCTGGCGCTGCTCGGCCACGGCCCGCTCGACGGCCTGTCGACTCAACTGGCGGTTGGTGCGGATGACGAGGCCGAGCAGCACCGGCACGCCAACCTCCAGGGCCAGTCCGACGACGCCGGAGGCGACCTGGTTGGCCGGGGCGCCGATCGAGTCGGTCAGGTCGACCGCGACAAGCAACGCGGCGGACAGCCAGATGACCCGGGGGCGGTGTGCCCGCATGGTGACCTCGAGCAGCGCCCAACTGGCACCAACCTGGTTGATGGTGAAGTCGTCGACCAGGCCGATCGCGACCACCAGCACGGCGGCCTGGGTCAGCAGGTTGGCCACCGGCCAACGGTGTGTCACCAGAGCCACCGCGAACGCCAGCATCGCGAGCGTCCACTGTGTGCCGGTCGGTGTCCTGGTGGAGTGGGGGACGAAGAGCAGGTAGCAGATCCCGCTGAGGTCGAGCAGCGCCATCCGCACGAGCGTGTCGCGCATGTCGAACAGTCGCGCCGGCCATCCCACGGTGGTCAGCCTAGGTGCTGCGGGTCGGTGGCGGCAGCCGCCGGCCGCCGCCACCGGGGCCGGACCGCGAGGTACGCGGCCAGGCCCAGCGGTCCGAGCAGGATGGTCAGCAGCAGCACCGGAGCCATCACCAGCGCCGGCACCCCCCGTTCCCTGCTGTCCAACCACGCCCAGCGGCCGACGAACAGGTCGAACGCGATCATGTGCGCCCAGCCCGCCGCCGCCCCGGTGGAGGTGCCGAGCAGGTCACGCACACCGTCCAGGGTCGGCGACCCCACGGCCGTCAGCACGTCGCCCATCGCCGGGATCACCAGCAGGGCGTAGATCACCACGACCGGCAGCACGATCAGCGGCGAGGCGATGATCCGGGCGGTCCACGACCAGCGCGGCAGCAGGATCATCAGCGCCCAGAACGGCGCGGCCACCGTGAACGTCAGGGAGAACAGCGTCTCGGTCATGCGGCCAACGCCAGTTCCGGGCGGCGTCGGCCGGCCAGCACCAGCCCGCTGGCGGCCGCCGTCGCGACCACCAGGACCGCGACCGCGGCCAGCGTGCTGGCGTCCGGGCGCAGCAGCGGCTGTCCGCGCAGCGCCTGCCAGGTCAACAGCACGATGAGTACGCCGTACGCGCTGCCCGCGACGACCAGCAGGCGGACGTGGGTGCGCTGGTCCAGCCGCGTGGCGAACCGGGTCAGCAGGATCGCCAGGATCGGCAGCGCCTGAAGGGCGTGCAGCCCCACGAAGTGCCCGATCCGCAGGTCGCCGCCGGTGGTGCTCCAGCCGACGATCGGCAACCCCGGCCCGCCGTCGGGCACGCCGACGCTGTGCGCCCCGCTGATCCCCTCGATGCCCGGGTCCTGCATCGGCAGCACCATCGGTACCGCCGCGAGCATGCCCAGCAGGGACAGGCCGAGGCCCCACCCGACGGCGGTCGCGGCGGCCCGGTCGGGAATCCGCTGGATCAGGACGACGACTCCAATGACGAGGTGCGCGAAGAACAGAATCATGATCGCCAGGCCCGTCAACGCGGTCAACAGGGTATTCAGGGGGGTGGAGATGTTGTAGTGGCTGGTCTCCCCGCGGAGCATCTGACCGACGATCCACGCGTTCTCGACGACCGCCACCCCGACGATGACGACGGCCGCCCTCTCGGTGGCCCGGCTGCGTCGGGGCAGGAGGGAGAGCATCCAGGCCAGCGTCGCGCCGTACAGCACGAAGGACACCCCGAACTTGAACGGCTTGAGCCAGATCGGAACACCGGTGAGGACGCGCGAGTCGGCGAGTGTGCCGACCGCGGCGATTACGGTGAGCACCGCCATCACGGAGACCAGGACCATCAGTGGGCGGTTCCAGTGCGTCGCCCGACGCAGCACGGTAGTCATGTCTGTAGATGCTCGCGGCCAGTCCGGTCGAAAGCGTCCGACCGCGAGCCCCGGTTGCGGCCGGCGGTCGGAGCGGGCCTCCTCCCTGGGTAGGAGGCGAAAGCCGGCCTCGGACCTCCCCGCGCCCGAGATCCGCGAACCGGCAGCGATGCCGTCGCCATCCGAGTCCGTCAGGGCCGCAGCTTGCCGTCGTCGTCGAGAACGATTCTTGCCAGCCGCTCGGGGAACATGCGGCGCACACTCGCGGAGTATTCGCTGCCGTCGCCGGGCTGCGTTACGCGATCGCCGTCCACTCGCACCGGCACGGAGACGCTCCAGCCGCCCTCGGGCCCCGGGGCTGCATCGCAGTGCGCCCACGCAAACGAGGAAGAGCCGTCGCGCCCGAGCAGTCGGACCTTGCAGGTGCCTGGTCCGCCCAGCAGCTCGCCGGGGAGGAGCGTCGAGAGCCGTTCCTCCTCAGCCTGAACGTCAGCCGAGTTTCGGTCCGGCAGCGGGTACGCCGCCTCGGAGCAGCCGGCGAGTAGCGCGATCGCCAGCCCGAGCCGGACGGTGTGTCGGCGTATCACCCGTGCAGCATCCCATCCGGTGGTCCGTGCACGCCATCACCGTCCGCTTCGCGATATGCCACCCAAGCGCGTACGTCTGCTCGTTTCACACAACGGCACGAAATTACCGCTTTAGGGTAAGAGCACCCATCACGACTACATCCTCCGATAGCTTTCGAAGCAGAGGAAAACTCGTATTCCTCCCTTCGTGTGCGTAAAGGAGTCAGTGATGAAGCGCAGCGTTGCGCTCGCGGCAGCCCTCCTGGCGGGTCTGACCAGCGTCGGATCAGCCCCCGGGACCGCTCTCGCCGACGGTGGTGGCCCCGGATACCACGACGACCGCAAGGGAGGTGAACACCACCACGGCGACGACGAGGGCGCGGTCTTCGTCCAGACCAACAAGGCCGAGGGCAACACCATCAAGGTGTACGACCGCGACGGCGACGGCCGTCTCACCAAGGCGGGTGAGTACGAGACCGGCGGGCTGGGCGGCTTCACCATCGGCGCGCCGCTCGACGCGCTGGCCTCGCAGGGCTCCCTGATCTACCACAAGGGGTTGCTCTTCGCCGTCAACGCCGGCAGCAACACCGTGACCGTCTTCGGTGTCGAGGGCACCAAGCTGCACAAGCTCCAGGTCATCTGGTCCGGGGGCCTGCTGCCGGTAAGCATCGCGGCCCGCGGCGACCTCGTCTACGTCCTCAACGCCGGTGGCGAGGGCTCGGTGCAGGGCTTCGAGCTGCACAAGGGCCGCCTGTCGCGGATCGAGGACGCCAACCGGTCGCTCGGACTGCACAACGGCAACCCGCCCGCGTTCGGCACCGCCCCGGCTCAGGTCAAGATCGACCCGGACAGCGAGTTCGTCCTGGTGTCGACGAAGGCCGCCAATGTCATGTTCAGCTACGAGATCGGTCGTCACGGTGAACTGGCCCGGAACCCCGTCGTCAGCGACGCGGGGGACGGTCCGTTCGGCTTCACCTTCGACACCGACGACTCGCTGCTGGTCACCGAGTCCAACGCGAACGCGGTCAGCCGGTTCGAGCTCGAGGACGACGGCACGCTCGACCAGGTCGGGTCGTCGGTGCCCAACGGTCAGCTGGCGCCGTGCTGGATCCAACGCGTCGGCGACTACTTCTTCGTCGCCAACGCCGGCAGTTCCACCATCAGCTCCTACCGGGTCGACGACGACGGCAAGCTCGAACTGGTCAAGAACGTCGCCGCCGACACCAACGGCGGATCGATCGACATGACCACCAGCGACGGCTTCCTGTACGTCCAGAACGCCACCGCCGGCAACGTGCAGGGCTACGAGGTGAACGAGGACGGCTCGCTGAAGCTCGTCACCACCGTGGAGGGCCTGCCGAAGTTCGAGAACGGCATCGGCATGGAGGGCATCGCCGCCTCCTGAACGGCGTCACCCGCTGGTCCCGGTCGCTCGCCGACCGGGACCAGTTCCGTGGGGGCCCGCCCCCGAGGGCCGTGCCCCGCCGAGGACCTGCCCCCGACGTCAGGAGCCATTCGCCCGTCTGAGCGCGGCAGCCAAATCCGCTGAGCGGTGGTCGGCGTCGACTCCATCGACGAGGACCAACTCGCCCGCGAGGTGCCTCGTCCGCAGGGGTTTGATCTCCTGGTACGCGGGCGAGTGGTACCAGGATCGGGCACTTGCCGAATCGGGAAACTCGACGATGACCAGGTCGCCCGACCAACCACCTTCCAGCACCTCGACAGACCCACCGTGGACGATGAACCGGCCACCGAAGGGCACCAGAGTGGCATCGATGCGCTCCAGGTATTCCAGCACCTCGCTGTGGATGGGTGCCCGGCGCAGATGAGCAAGCATGTACGCGGTCATGATTCTCCTTCGTTGCGGACGGGTCGTGGCCTTGCCGGAAATGATCGCGAGTACGGCGCTCGCTGTCGATTACGTCGCAGGTAATAGGGCGCACCCCGTTGTGGTCACTAGGGTCAGGGAGTGACGACCAGGACCAGGCCGGGCCGGGCGGTGGGGGAGCTGCTGCGCGACTGGCGTCGAGCCCGTGGGTTGAGTCAGCTCGACCTGTCGATCGGGGCGGGAGTGTCGGCCCGGCATCTGAGCTTCGTGGAAACCGGGCGGTCGCGGCCAAGCCCGGACCTGATCCTGCGGCTGGCCGAGCAGCTCGACATGCCACTGGCGGAGCGCAACACGGTGCTGCTCGCCGGCGGATACGCCCCCGCCTATCCCAGCCAGGAGCTGAGCGACCCGGAACTCGCCCCGCTACGGGCCGCCGTACGGCAGATGCTCGACGGGCGCAGTCCGTACCCCGCGGTGCTCGTCGACCAGCACTGGCAGCTCGTCGAGGCCAACCCCGCCGTCGCCCTGTTCACCGACGGCGCGGAACCTCACCTGCTGACCCCACCGATCAACGTGCTGCGGCTCAGCCTGCACCCCGACGGCATGGCGTCAAGAATCATCAACCTGCCCGAGTGGCGGGCCCACCTGCTCGCACGCCTGCGTCAGCAGGCCGCGATGACCACCGACCCGGTCCTGTCCGACCTGCTCGAAGAACTTCGCGGCTATCCCAGTGGCGACGACGTCGTGGCGCCCACCAGCGACGAACGGCCGCGTGTCGTCATGCCACTGCGGTACCGCCACGGTGAGCGGGAGCTGTCCTTCATCAGCACCACCACCCTCTTCGGCACCCCGCTGGACGTCACCGTCGCCGGGCTGGCCGTCGAGGCATTCTTCCCCGCCGATCCGGTGACCGCCGCCGCGCTGCACGCCCTCGGCACGCCTGGAGCCGGCACGCGCTGACCTCGACGCCTGTCGGGGCGTCCTGTCGGCACACCTCGGCCGGGGCGACTCCTCCCGCGTGCGCAGTGCCAGCCGTTGCCGCGGGCGTTTCAGAATGAACCTATCGGTCATATTTTCCGTGTTCCCGGTGAGGTCACCCACCAGAGTCGCGGAGGCACGATGTCAACGGTTCGAACCGGTCCGGTCCTCGGACTGATCGTGCAGATCGCGCTGCTGGCGGTGCTTGCCGGGACGGTGGGTCTCGGCGCTGCGGGATGGGTGGCCGGCCTGGCGTACGGGGTGGGTCTGTGCGTCCTGCTCGGCAGGGGGATGTCCCGGTCGGTCGCGCCCGGTCTGAGCCCGGCGGACCGGGTGACCCTGAGCCGGGCGATCCTCGTCGGCGGCGTGACGGCCCTGGCCGCGGACGCGCTCACCCGGCCGGCGCCGATCGCGGTGATGGTCGCCCTGACCGCCGTGGCGCTGGCCCTCGACGCGGTGGACGGGTACACGGCCCGACGCACCGGGACCACGAGTGAGCTGGGCGCGCGCTTCGACATGGAGATCGACTCGTTCCTGGTGCTGGTGCTCTGCCTCCACGTGGCTCCGGCGGTGGGCGGTTGGGTGCTCGCGATCGGCGCGATGCGCTACGTCTTCGTCGCCGCGAGCTGGGTGCTGGGGTGGATGCGCGGGTCCCTGCCGCCGCGCTACTGGCGCAAGGTCGTCGCGGCGATCCAGGGCGTGGTGCTGCTGGTGGCCCTGGCGGACGCGCTGCCCGGACTGCTGACGACAGTCGTGCTGATGGCGTCGCTGGCGCTGCTGATCGAGTCGTTCGGCCGCGACGTCAGGTGGTTGTGGGTGACCCGGCACCGTCGCCGCACCCCGCTCCGCAGCATCCTGGGCGTACCGGCCACGATGGTCCAGGTGAGCAGCCACCGCCCGACGGTCACCGCGACCCGCGGTGACGTCGCCCGCGTCTGAGCCGCCCGTACACCGCACTGCCCATGGAAGGATGCCCGGGTTGTCGCTCTTGACGCGAGTACGTGAGCTGCCGAACCAGAGACGGAAGGCGTTGCGGGACGGAGTCCCGGGTGGTACCGCCGACGACGGCAGCGCGGGCGCGGGTCGCGCGAGGCGGCGCGTCGCCGCCGGGCTGACGGCCGTCCTGGCCGCGCTGCTCGTGCTGGTCGTCCTCACCATGCCGTACGACTTCGGCCGCCTCACCCCTGCCGCGTTCGTCCGGATCCCCCTGGAGGCGCTGCTGGTCGTGGCCCTCCTGCTCGCCCTGCCGCAGCGGGGCAGCCGACTGGTCGCCACCCTCGCCGGGGTGGCCCTCGGCCTGTTGGGCCTGCTGAAGTTGCTCGACCTGGGGTTCACGGCCGCGCTCAGTCGGACGTTCGACCCGGTGCTCGACTGGGCGTTGCTCGACGAGGGGTTCGCCTTCCTCAGCGAGTCGTACGGCCGGCCCGCCGCGATCGGTGTCGCCGCCATCGTGGCGGTGGTGCTGGTGGGACTGCCCGTCCTGGTGACGCTGTCGGTGCGGCGACTGCGGCGGCTGGTGGTCGGGCATCGCACCGGCACCACCCGGGTGGTGGCCGCGCTCGTGGTCATCTGGGTGGCCTGCGCCGCGTTCGATGTGCGGGTGACGCCGGCCGTTCCGGTCGCCGACACGTCCGCGACGACCCTGGCCAACGGTCACGGCTTCCAGGTACGCCTGCGTCTGGACGACCGGAAGACGTTCTCCTCGCTGATCGAGGCCGACCCGTTCCGCGACACCCCGGGCGACCAGCTGTTGACCGCGCTGCGGGGCAAGAACGTGGTCGTCGCGTTCGTGGAGAGCTACGGCCGGGACGCCGTCGAGGACCCGGAGTTCGCGCCGCAGGTCGGTGCCGTCCTCGACGGCGGCACCAGCCGGCTGGGCGCGGCCGGCTTCGCGGCGCAGAGCGGCTTCCTCACCTCGCCGACGTTCGGTGGTGGCAGTTGGCTCGCGCACGACACGTTGCTCTCCGGCCTCTGGATCGACAACGACCAGCGTCACCGCACCCTGCTGGCGAGTGACCGGCTGACCCTCAACGGCGCCTTCCGGCGGGCGAGTTGGCAGACCGTGGGGGTGATGCCGGCCGTCAGCAGGGCGTGGCCGGAGGGGTCGTTCTTCGGCTACCAGCGGTTCTACGACGCCAAGGCGCTCGCGTACCGTGGCCCGAAGTTCAGCTTCGGCACGATGCCGGACCAGTACACCCTGGCCAGTTGGCAGCGCCTGGAGCAGACGAAGCCGGACGGCAACGTGATGACGGAGCTGGCGCTGGTGTCGAGCCACGCGCCCTGGACCCCCGTTCCGCCGTTGCTCGACTGGGCGGCCGTCGGCGACGGGTCGGTCTACCGCGCCGCCGGCGCGGGCGGGTCGGACGACGACCGGCGCCGCAACACCACCCAGATCCGGGCGGACTACCGCACGACCATCGAGTACACGCTGAACACGCTCATCTCCTACGTGCAGACCTACGGAGACGACGACCTCGTGTTCGTCTTCCTCGGCGACCACCAGCCCGCCGCGGTCGTCACCGGTGAGAACGCCAGCCACGACGTCCCGATCACGATCATCACGAAGGACCGGGCCGTGCTGGACCGGATCTCCGGGTGGGGCTGGCAGGACGGTCTCAAGCCGGGACCGCAGGCGCCGGTCTGGCGGATGGACACCTTCCGGGACCGGTTCCTGACCGCCTTCGGACCGTGACCCGGTCCCCGTCGCACCCCTCTCACGGACTGGACCCAGACGCATGACGGCTACCACCGACACCAGGATCGCCGCGCTCCGGAGCGACCCGGCGATGTCCCCGCTGCACCGCTCGCTGGACGTCTACTACGGCGACCCCGAACGCGACGCGCGGATGGACGCCTTCTACTCCCGGTTCGTCACCGACGGGGATCTCGTCTTCGACATCGGCTCCCACGTGGGCGACCACATTGGCAGCTTCCGCCGCCTCGGAGCCCGGGTCGTCGCCGTGGAGCCGCAGCCGCTGTGCCTGCGTGCCCTGCGGGCGATCTACGCCGACGACGATCAGGTGACGCTCGTCGACGCCGCGTGTGGCGCGGCCCCCGGCCGTACCCGGCTGCAGGTGAACTCCGCCAACCCGACCGTGTCGACCGCCTCACCCGAGTTCGTGCGGGCGGCCCGGGGCGCGGGCGGGTGGGAGGGCGAGGTGTGGGACTCGGTCATCGAGGTCCCGGTGGTCACCGTCGACGCGCTGATCGACGAGTACGGCACGCCACGCTTCACCAAGATCGACGTGGAGGGCTTCGAGGACGAGGTGCTGGCCGGCCTGAGCGGGCCGCTGCCGGCGCTCTCGTTCGAATTCACCACGATCGCGCGCGCGGTCGCTGGTCGGTGTCTCGATCGCCTGACCGTGCTCGGGTTCGACGGCTTCGACGTCGCGCTGGGCGACGACAAGTCGATGACGTTCGAGAGGTGGCTGCCCGCGGGTGACATGGCGGCACACCTGCGCGACCTGCCACACCTGACGAATTCCGGCGACGTGTACTGCGTGACCGGTCGGCGTCAGGCCGAAGCCGCGTCGATCGCCCGCCGCCGTCTGACGCCCGCCGTCTGAGCCCCGCTCGGTCCACCATGGATCGAAGGGGTCCCCTATGCTCGGCGCGTGATCACCCCAGCACTGGAGATCCGCGGCCTGGTGAAGACCTTCGGGGCGCATCGCGCGGTGGACGACATCGATCTGACGGTCCACTCGGGCACGTTCCACGGCATCGTCGGTCCCAACGGCGCGGGCAAGTCCACCACCATCGGAATGGCCGTCGGGCTGGTCACTCCCGACGCCGGTGAGATCCGGATCCTCGGGCACGACGCGCTGCGCGACCGTGGCCTGACCCGGGCGCTGACCGGGGTGTTGCCCGACGGCCTCGACTTCCCGGAACGCCTCACCGGCGCCGAGTTGCTGCGCTACAGCGCCGGCCTGCGGGGGCTGCACCGCGTCGCGGCCACCGAACGCGCGGCCGAGCTGATCGAGGTGCTCGGCCTGGCCAAGGGCGCCGGCACACCACTCGCCGACTGCTCGACCGGCACCCGCAAGAAGCTCGGCCTCGCCCAGGCGCTGCTGCACGCCCCCCGGCTGCTCGTGCTCGACGAACCGTTCGAGGCGGTCGACCCGGTCTCCGCGGCCACCATCCGCCGGGTGCTGCGCCGGTTCGTGGGCGGCGGCGGCACCTGCGTGCTGTCCACCCACTCGATGCTGCTGGTCGAGCAGATGTGCGACGAGGTCACCGTGATCCATCAGGGCCGGGTCGCCGCCGCGGGGCCGGTCGCCGAGGTCGCCGCCGGCGGCAGCCTGGAGGAACGGTTCGTCGAGTTGGTCGGCGCCGACGCCTCCGGCAGCGCCGGTCTGGACTGGCTGACCGAGGCACGATGAGCGCGCAACCGCACGCCGCGCAGGCCGGCACCCTGCACACGATCGCGGTGCCCGCCCGGATGCGCGCGGCCATGCTGCGTCGCTCGCTGCGCGAGCATCCGGGACCCACGGTGGCCGGCCTGGCCGGTCTGCTCGCCGCCGTCTGGCTGATCCGGTACGCGTTGCGCGGTGACCAGCACACCCTCGCCCTGCTCGTCGGGGCGTGGGTGCTCGGCTGGATCGTCCTGCCGCTGCTGCTCGGCGGTGGGCGCGGCCGGGTCCGCCCAGCTCACCTACGGTTGGAGCCGATCGGCGGCGTCCCGGCCGCCACCGGCCTGCTCGCCGCGTCGGCGATCGGCATCGGCCCGGCCGTCTCACTCGTGGCGCTCGCCGCGCTGCCGGTGCACGCCGCTCGGCACGGCCTCGCCGCGGTCCTCGTCGCCGCCGTCGGCGCGGTACTGCTCTGGTTGCTCGGGCTGATCGGTTCGGCGATCGCACTGGAGATCGTCGGCCACGCCGGCGGTCCGGCCGGGGCACTGCTCACCGGCATCCTCACCGGCACGGCGATGGGTGTCGCCGGCTCGCTCTGGGCGGTCTTCCCCTGGGTGTCGATCCTGCTCGTCGGGGCGCCGGACAGGGTCGTCCGGGCCATGGGGTACGTGCCGAGCGCCTGGCCGGTCGCCGCCGCGTCCGGACCAAGCGGGCAGGGGGTGCGCCTGATGGCGACCCTGGTGGGCGTCGTGGCGCTCTGCGCCGCCGCGTACCTCCTGCTCGTGCGAAGGGTGATCACCATGGGCGTGCCGTTCCGGCCGCGCGGGACCACCCCGTTCCCGCTCGTCCGGCGCGACGGCGACGAGCCGGCCGCGCGGCGCGCGACCACGGCGGCGTCACCGGCCGGAGTCGGGCGTCCCGAGCGCGGCTGGCGGGCGTGGGTGCCGGCCGCGACGCGGGCGGTCGCGGGGCGTGAGGTACGGGCCTGGATGCGGCATCCGCTGCGGTTGCAGTATCTGGCGTTCGCGGTGGTGTACGGCGCGCTGCTCGCTGGGCTGCCGCTGCTGTCCGACGTGTACCTGCTGCTGCCGTGGGCCGGGTCGCTCGCCGTGCTCGGCGCGGCGGCGATGTCGGCCGGACTGGTCGGACTGGACGGCACCGCCTTGTGGCTGCCGCTCACCACACCAGGCGGCGAACGGGCCGAGGTCCGGGGTAGGGCCCTGGCCTGGCTGGCGCTGGTCACCCCGATCGGGGTGCTGCTCGCCGTCGTCGGTGTGCTCCTCGCGCCCGACGTCGACCCGCTGGCCGCGCTCTCCACCCTGCCGGCTCTGCTCGGCGCGGGCGCGGCGGTGCCGGTGTGGGTGTCGCTGCTGCGGGTGCGCCCGGTAGCCGACCCACGGCACCCGACGTCGGCCGACAACCCCACCGACGTCGTCAGCGTGCTGGTCGCCACCGGGTCGGGGTTGGTGGCCGCCGCGCCGGTGCTCGCCCTGGTGATCTGGGGTCCGCCGGAGGTGGCACCGCTGCTGCCCCTGGTCGGGCTGCTCAGCGGCGCCGCGGCCTGCTGGGGCGGCATCTGGTTGGCCGACGAACGCCTCACCCGACGCGGAACCGACGTGCTCGCCGCGGCCGGCCAGCGGAGCCGGCCCCCGGAGACGGTGCTCCCGCTGACCTGGGACGCCGGGTGGTACCGGGAGAACACGGCGACCGCGTGGGCACTCGGACTGCTCACGGTGGGGTGGATCCCGGTGATCCCGCAGGGGGTGATGCCGTTGGCGTTCGGCATCGACAGTGGGTGGATCGTGGCCGGTCACCTCAGCGGGAGCGCGCACACGGCGGTGGGGTTGGCGATGGTCGGGCTGGGCGTCGCGATGCTGCTCACCGGCCTGGTGCTGTGGGACCGCCGGCCGCGGCCGGGCCGCTCCTGATCGCCACCGTATCTTCTAGTCATGAGAATGGATGCCGCCTCGGCGTACGTGGTTCGGCGGAGCCGGACCCGGACCGGGCTGACGTTGGGGCTGTACAGCCTGTTGCCGGTCACGGCCATCGTGATCGGCCTGCAGGACCTGCGCGTCCGCTTCCTGTTCTTCATCCTCGGGGTGCTGTTCGAGGTCATCTTCCTCGCTACCGCACGTCGTCGCGTGCAGAGCGCGATGCGTCGGGAACTGCTCTTCGCCATCGACGAGCAGGGCGTCTACCTGGGCCCGGACGACTTCGGCCGGCCCGCGACGCGCGAGAAGTGGTCCAACATCGACGCCATCGTCTACTTCCAGGGTCGGGTGTGGACGACGAGTAATCTGCCACCCACGACCCGGCACGTGGGAATCGTCCAGGGTGGCAGAATTGTCGCCTCCCGGGGGAGGGGTGGCTGGTGGCTGAACGTCCGGCGAGCCTCCGCGGCCGCCGCCCGGTTCGGTGGGGGAACTCCGGTGCTCAAGGCGCCATTTTACGGCCAGATATCGCGCGAGTGGTTCCACACCATTCCCCTGCCGCCGAACTGGCTCGCCACCCAAGCCGGATCTCGCAACAGGTGACTCCCTCCCGGGTATCCGGGGCACAACGCTGATCAGACGGCTGGGGTCGCGGAGAACGGCGCTCGCCATCCGCTGCGGCCGCCTGCCAGGTCGGTGTGCGGTGGAGCGGTATACCACACAGTCATATTCATGACCCTGAGGTATACCGCTCAACACTGCACCGCCCCCACGGAGGTGACCGACGCCGGCCGCCGGCTCAACCAGGTGAGGAAGAGAAGCGCGACTACAGCATCTCGACGGGAACCAGATTGATGCCGTCGACCCCGTCGAGTGTCATCAGGTCCGACACTCCAGAGCCCTTGCCATTGAGGGGATGCGTGAACCGCCACGACTCGTGCGGTATCAGCGCTTTGAGCTGCGTGGTCAGGTCACCCTTGCCCTGGCACCGCTTGCGCAGGCGCTCGTACGCGGCGGATCGGTCCTCGAACCCGACCGACGTCGCGTGTGGCAGTGCGCGGACGGCGTCCTGGATGGTGGCTCGTTGTTCGCTTGTCGCCGAGGTTTCCAACCGAACGATGACCCCGATCCGGGAGGGCCGAGGGTCGGCGTCCGCCATCCGGAACGACACCCCGTCGACACCGTCGGCCTCGGCCATCACCATCTCGATCGCCTCAGCGATCAGAGAGTCGGTGACCGTGCCGTGCACCAACTCGGGCGCGTACTCCGGCTTGAGATCCGCCAGCAGGTCGGGCTGGTCCTGGAAATCGGCCTTGGAGCGCTCGTACACCTGGTCGCGGGTTTCGAGAGCCACGCCTTCGACACTCGGCATCGACCGGAGTCGCTGCTGCACGGCGTCTCTCTGTGTCGCCGTCGCGTCGTTGTCCAGGAAGACGGTCAACGCGACGTCCCCGGCATCGTCGAGCTTCCCGGTGCAGGTCGACAGGACCAGGAGGAGGGTTAGTGCCAGGGACCGTGCCACGCGACGCATGGCGCAGATGGTAGGTGATCGTGAAGCAGGACAGGCGCCCACGTGAGTCGTCAGGATCTCAGCGCTGTGGCTAGTGTTCGTAACCTGGATCCGCCAGACTCCGCGGTATGGGTGATCGTTGGCGCCGGTGGGCGTGGGTCGGAGTGCTGGTCGTCGGGCTGATCCTTTACCTTGCGGTGCTGCGGACGCTCGTCAGCACCAAGAATCCGAACTTCGTCCCGGCGCTCATCCTGCTCGGCGCGACGCTTGTGCCGTTGACGTTCCTGACGTTCGCGCAGGCGCGTACCGGTCGATGGCAGGTGCCGGCGTCGGTGCTGGTGACGTCGGCGTTCTTCGGCGGGGTGATCGGCACGGTGGTCGCCGGCACGCTGGAGTACGACACCCTGCGCGGCCTCGGCGCCCTGCCGATGCTGTTCGTGGCACTGATCGAGGAGTCGGCGAAGCTGATCGTCCCGGTGGTGCTGCTGTTCACGGTGGTGGCCCAGCATCGGCGTCGGGTGCCCTCGGACGGGTTGATCATCGGTATCGCCGCCGGGATGGGATTCGCCGCGCTGGAGACGATGGGGTACGCCTTCACCGCGCTGCTGAGTTCGCAGGGCAACATCGGCGCGGTGGAGCAGACCCTGTTCATCCGTGGTCTGACCGCGCCCGCCGGGCACACCGCGTGGACCGGGCTCACCGCCGGCGCGCTGTGGGCGCTGTTGGCCAGCCCGAGCGTCGGTCGGCTCTTCGGCTTCCTCGGCACGTTCCTGGGTGTCGTCGTCCTGCACACCCTGTGGGACACGTTCTCCGGTTCACTTGTCTTCGTCGTCTTGGCGATCATCAGCATCGGGTGGCTGCTCTGGGAGCTGCGCCGCTACCGGGCCTTCGGTGACCAGCACGTGGGCCGACTGCAACCGAGCTGACAAGCGCCGTCCTCCATGCCTTCCCCGGCCCGCACGAAGGGCCGGGGGAGGCATGACTGTTGGTGATCTCGCTGCGATCGGGTCGACGCCTCGTCTACTGTCAGGCTGTTCACATTTGGTGTGATTAGTCGGGAAGGTGCGGCGATGGGGGTGCGGACCTGGATCGAGGGCTGGCCGGTCTACCGCCAGCTCACCGGCACCGACCCGCTCGGCCGGGGTACGGCGGCCGAGTCCGACGGATCCCGGGCGCTCACCGCCCGCACCGACACCGCCGACTCGGTGGCGCGGTCCGTCTGCCCGTACTGCGCCGTCGGCTGCGGCCAGCGGGTGTACGTCAAGGACGGCCAGGTCAGTCAGATCGAGGGCGATCCGGACAGCCCGATCTCGCGGGGTCGGCTCTGCCCGAAGGGCTCGGCCAGCAGGAGTCTGGTGACCAGCCCGCTGCGGCAGACCACGGTCCGCTACCGCCGGCCGTACGGCACCGAGTGGGAGGACCTCGACCTCGACACGGCGATGAACATGATCGCCGATCGGGTCCTGGCCGCCCGGGACGAGACCTGGGAGGACGTCGACGCCGAGGGCCGCCCGCTGAACCGGACGCTGGGTTTCTCCAGTCTGGGTGGGGCGACGCTGGACAACGAGGAGAACTACCTCATCAAGAAGTTGTTCACCGCGATGGGGGCGCTCCAGATCGAGAACCAGGCCCGTATTTGACACTCCGCCACCGTCCCCGGTCTGGGGACCAGCTTCGGTCGCGGCGGCGCCACCCAGTTCCAGCAGGACCTGTCGAACTCCGACGTGATCGTCATCCAGGGTTCGAACATGGCCGAGGCGCACCCGGTGGGCTTCCAGTGGGTGATGGAGGCCAAGCGTCGCGGCGCAAAGGTGTTCCACGTCGACCCGCGGTTCACCCGCACCAGCGCGCTGGCTGACTCGTACCTGCCGATCCGGGCCGGCACCGACATCGCCCTGCTCGGCGGGGTGATCCGCTACATCCTCAACAACGAGCTGGACTTCCGGGAGTACGTCGTCGCCTACACCAACGCCGCGACGATCGTGACCGACGAGTTCGTCGACACCGAGGACATGCACGGGCTCTTCTCCGGCTTCAACGACGACAACGCCACCTACGACCAGGCCAGTTGGCGGTACGAGGGTCACAGCCAGACCCAGACGACCCGCGACAGCGAGACGCAGCGGGAAACCGCGGCCGGGTTGGAGAACGAGTCGCACGGCGCACCGGTCGGTGGGCAGACCGAACGCGACGAGACGTTGCAGGACCCGCGCTGCGTCTACCAGATCCTCAAGCGGCACTTCTCCCGCTACACCCCGGAGATGGTGGAACGGGTCTGCGGCATCCCGCAGGAGAAGTTCCTCGGACTGGCCCAGGCGTGGACGGAGAACTCCGGTCGGGACCGCACCGGCATGCTCGTCTACTCGGTGGGGTGGACGCAGCACAGCGTGGGTGTGCAGTACATCCGTACGGGCGCGATCATCCAGCTGCTGCTCGGCAACATGGGTCGTCCGGGTGGCGGTGTGATGGCGCTGCGGGGGCACGCCAGCATCCAGGGGTCGACGGACATTCCGACGCTGTTCAACCTGCTGCCCGGGTACCTGCCGATGCCGCACCACGCCAACCACCCGACGCTGGACAAATGGGTGGACAGCATCGCGCACCCCGGGCAGAAGGGCTTCTGGGGCAACGCGCGCACCTACGGCGTCAACCTGCTCAAGGCGTACTGGGGTGACGCCGCCACCGCCGACAACGACTACTGCTACGGCTACCTGCCGCGGATGACCGGTGACCACGGCACCTACCAGCAGGTGCTCGACATGATCGACGGGAAGATCAAGGGGTACTTCCTGCTGGGTCAGAACCCGGCGGTCGGGTCCGCCCACGGTCGCGCGCAGCGGCTCGGCATGGCCAACCTCGACTGGTTGGTCGTCCGGGACCTGTTCGAGATCGAGAGCGCCACGTTCTGGAAGAACGCTCCGGAGATCGAGACCGGCGAGATCATGACGGGGGAGTGCCGGACCGAGGTGTTCTTCCTGCCCGCCGCCTCGCACGTGGAGAAGGAGGGCACGTTCACCCAGACGCAGCGGCTGTTGCAGTGGCGGGAGAAGGCCGTCGAGCCGCCGGGTGACGCCCGCTCGGAGCTGTGGTTCTTCTACCACCTCGGGCGGATCGTCCGGGAACGGCTGGCGTCGTCGACCCGGCCGCGCGACCGTGCCCTGCTCGACCTCAACTGGAACTACCCCACGCACGGTCCGTACGCGGAGCCGAGCGCCGAGGCGGTGCTCTACGAGATCAACGGGTACGACGTGGCGACCGGCCGACCCCTGTCCTCCTTCACCGAGATGAAGGACGACGGCTCGACCGCAGGCGGTTGCTGGATCTACACCGGGGTGTACGCCGACGGCGTCAACCAGGCTGCCCGCCGCAAACCCGGCGCGGAACAGTCCCTGGTGGCCCCGGAGTGGGGGTGGGCGTGGCCGGCGAACCGGCGCATCCTCTACAACCGTGCCTCGGCCGATCCGGATGGCAACCCGTGGAGTGAGCGCAAACGCTACGTGTGGTGGGACGCGGAGAAATCCGAGTGGACCGGCTACGACGTGCCGGACTTCGAGAAGACCAAACCGCCGTCGTACCGGCCGGCCAAGGACGCCTCGGGTGTGGCGGGCATCGCCGGCGACGACCCGTTCATCCTCCAGGGCGACGGCAAGGGCTGGCTGTACGCGCCCACCGGCGTGCTCGACGGACCCATGCCCACGCACTACGAGCCGGTGGAGTCGCCGGTGCGCAACCCGCTCTACCGGCAGCAGGCCAACCCGACCCGCAAGGTCTACACCCATCCGATCAACACGCTCAACCCGAGCCCACCGGAACCCCACAGCCAGGTGTTCCCGTACGTGTTCACGGTCAGCCGGCTCACCGAGCACCACACCGCCGGTGGGATGAGTCGGACCGTCCGGACGCTTGCCGAGCTGCAACCGGAGATGTTCGTCGAGGTGTCACCGGAGCTGGCGGTCGAGCGCGGGCTCACCCACCTGGGGTGGGCGCACCTGGTGACCGCCCGCGCCGCCATCGAGGCGAAGGTGCTGGTGACCGATCGGCTCACTCCGCTGCGGGTGGACGGTCGGATCATCCACCAGGTGTGGTTGCCGTACCACTTCGGTTTCGAGGGCCTGGTGACCGGCGACTCGGCGAACGACCTGTTCGGCATCAGCCTGGATCCGAACGTCCTGATCCAGGAGAGCAAGGTCGGCACCTGCGACGTCCGGCCGGGGCGACGCCCCCGGGGACTCCAGCTCCAGGAACTCGTCGTCGACTACCGGCGGCGCTCCGGGGACCTCAACCCGCACTACCCACCGCAGGTCACGACCGACTCCGCCGACGGCGGCCCGGACCAGGAGGTCTGACCCATGCCCCACGCCAACGCCCTGTACGGCCCGTTGGATCCGGCGCCGGACGCCGGTTACGAGAACGCGCCGCCGCGGATGGGGTTCTTCACCGACACCAGCGTCTGCATCGGCTGCAAGGCCTGCGAGGTGGCCTGCAAGGAGTGGAACGGCGTCCCGGAGAGCGGCCTGGACCTGCTCGGCATGTCGTACGACAACACCGGCGCGCTGACCGCGAACTCGTGGCGGCACGTCGCGTTCGTCGAGCAGCCCCGCCGGGCCGGCCTGGCGACCCCCGCGTTCGAGCAGAACCCGGACGGGCCGGCGATCAGCCCGGCAACTGCGGCGCTGGGCGCGCTGACAAGCGTCGACACCGGGACCAACCCGGGGTTGCCCACCGGGTCGCCCGGGGCGGCGGCGCGCATGTCGGCCGGCCCGCAACCGGAGTTCCTGGGGATGCCGGGGGCGCAGCCGCCGGGGCGGGGGACGGGCGTTGAGGAGCGTACCGATTTCCGGTGGTTGATGATGTCGGACGTTTGTAAGCACTGCACGCATGCGGCTTGTTTGGATGTGTGTCCGACGGGTTCGTTGTTCCGGACGGAGTTCGGGTCGGTGGTGGTGCAGGAGGACATCTGCAATGGGTGTGGGTACTGCATTTCGGCGTGTCCGTACGGGGTGATCGATCAGCGTAAGGACGACGGTCGGGCGTGGAAGTGCACGCTGTGTTATGACCGGTTGGGTGCGGGGATGACGCCGGCGTGTGCGCAGGCGTGTCCGACGGAGTCGATCCAGTACGGGCCCCTGGAGGAGTTGCGGGAGCGGGCGGCCACGCGGGTGGCGACGTTGCGGGGGCGGGGGGTGCCGGAGGCCCGTCTGTACGGGGATGATCCGAATGACGGGGTGGGTGGTGACGGGGCGTTCTTCCTGCTGTTGGACGAGCCCGAGGTGTACGGGTTGCCACCGGATCCGGTCGTGACGACCCGTGACCTGCCGGCCATGTGGAAACGCGCCGGGCTCGCCGCCCTCGCCATGACGGCTGCCACCGTGTTCGCGTTCGTGGGAGGTCGGCGATGACCGACCGGCCACCGAACGAGCCGGCCGGCGCCCGGTTCCGCGAGTTCCAGGACCGCGTCGACCAGGCCGTCGGGCAGCGCCAGCACGGCCGGGGGCGCGGTCACGACGGCGAGCAACTGACCGTCCCGGTGGCCGACTTCACCTCCTACTACGGCCGGCCGGTCCTGAAACCGCCGGTGTGGAAGCACGACATCGCCGGTTACCTGTTCACCGGGGGCCTCGCCGCCGGGGGCGCGTTGATCGGCGCGGGCGCCCAACTGACCGGCCGGCCCGGCCTGCGTCAGGTGGGACGGTGGACCGCTCTCGGCGGCGTCACCGCCAGCGCGTACCTGCTGGTGCACGACCTCGGGCGGCCCGCCCGGTTCCACCACATGCTCCGGGTCGCCAAGCTGACCTCGCCGATGTCCGTCGGCACCTGGATCCTCACCGCGTTCGGCCCGGCCGCCGGTGTGGCCGCGATCGCCGAGCTGGCGCCCCGGCTCCCCGAGCATGGTCTTCTCGGATTCGTCCGCCGGCTGGCGCCGACCGTCGGCGACGTCGCCGGGCTGGCCTCGGCGGTCACCGCCCCGGCGCTCGCCACGTACACCGGGGTGCTGCTGTCCGACACCGCCGTACCGGCCTGGCACGAGGCGTACCCCTTCATGCCGTTCGTCTTCGGTGGCAGCGCGCTCGCCGCCGCCGCCGGGGTCGGACTGATTGCGGCACCCACGGCCCAGACCGCTCCGCTGCGACGACTCGCCGTCGTGGCGTCGACCATCAAGTATCTCGGCGGTCGCCGGATGGAGCGGATGGGTCTGGTCGGTGAGCCCTACCGGCAGGGTCGCAGCGGCCGTCTGGTCCGGGCGGGAGACGTGCTGCTGGGCGTGGGCACCGTCGCCGCGTTGTTCAGCCGGCGGAGCCGGGTCCTGTCCGCGCTCTCCGGCGCCGCACTTGTCGCATCGTCGGTGGCCACCCGGTTCGGCGTCTTCGAGGCGGGCATGGCGTCGGCGCGCGACCCGAAGTACACGGTCGTGCCGCAACGGGAGCGGCGCGACCGCCGGGAGGGCCGGTCGCCGGCCGAGAAGGGGACATAGCTCGACCAGCAGGCGCCAGCCAATGAGCCAGCAGACGGGGGACTCAGCTCATGGCACACTCCGCAACCGACCAGGGAAGATCCGCGCCGACGCGGGGCCGATGGGGTCTCGTCGTCGCCGCGGTGCTCGTCCAACTCGCGCTCGGCGCGGTGTACGCGTGGAGCGTGTTCAACAAGCCATTGCAGGACGAATTCGGCTGGGCCAAGTGGGAGGCCGTGCTGCCGTTCGAGGTGGCGATCGGCACGATCTTCATCGGCAGCCTGATCGGCGGTCGCATCCAGGACCGGCGTGGCCCACGACCGGTCGCGCTCGGCGGTGGGGTGCTCTACGCGGTCGGCAACATGCTGGCCTCGCTCACCTCGTCGGAGGACGACCTGTGGTTGCTGGTGCTCACCTACGGCGTGCTGGGGGGAATCGGCCTGGGGGCCGCGTACATCACCCCGATCGCGATGCTCGCCAAGTGGTTCCCGGATCGGCGCGGCCTGATCACCGGCATCGCGGTCGCCGGGTTCGGCTTCGGCGCCGTGATCGTCGCGCCGGTGGCGAAGGGGCTGCTCAACGGCACCGACGATCCCACCCACGTGTTCTTCCCACTGGGCGTCGCGTACCTGATCGCGGTCCTGCTCGGAGCGTCGTTCTTCCGTAACCCGCCGGCGGGCTACCAGGTGCCCGGGTTCACTCCGAAGACCGCCGGTCGGGCCCTCGCCGGCACCCGGGTCTACACCCTGCGCGAGGCTCTGCGCACCCGGCAGTGGTACCTGCTCACCGGCATCCTCGCGCTCAACGTCACCTGTGGCATCGCGCTGATCTCCCAGGCGTCCGACGCCGCCCAGGTGATAACCGGGGCCAGTGCGGCGGCGGCCGCCACCCTGGTCGGTGTGCTCGGTCTGTTCAACGGGGCCGGGCGGGTGGCCTGGGCGTGGTTGTCCGACCGCACCGGGCGGATGCCGGCGTTCCTGGGGATGCTGCTGCTCCAGGCGATCTGCTTCTTCATCCTGCCGCACGCCGCGTCGCTGGCGCTCTTCGCGGTCCTGGCCGCCCTGGTCTACCTCGCGTACGGCGGCGGATTCGGCACGATGCCCGCCACCGCGGCCGACTACTTCGGCACGCCCAACGGCGGTGCCATCTACGGCGCGATGATCGTGGCCTGGAGCATCGGCGGCGTGGTCGGCCCGCTTGTCACGTCGCTGCTCTACGAGGCGAGCGGAAAGAGCTACACGCTGCCGTTCACGGTCATCGCGATCCTCGCCCTCATCGCGCTGATCCTGCCGCCGATCACCCGGATGCCGTCCGAGCCGGGACTGCCCCGGTCATCGGGCGGCGCAGGCCGCTGAGCCGGCTGGCGAGAGCGACGTGGGGTGCGGACCGCGAACCGGTCCGCACCCCACGTCGACATCACTCGCGGGAGAACCCGCCCTTGGGGGCGATGATTTCGAGGTTGGTGCCGTCGGGGTCGTTGAAGTAGGCGACCTCCGTGCCGACGGCGGCCGGCGGGTTCACCTCGCCGTCGGCGAAGGTGTACGGCTGCCCGAGGAACTCGATCCCGGCCGCGCTCATCCGGTCGAAGACCGACCGCACGTCGTCGACGTGGAAGCACAGGTGCATCGAGCCGGGCCGGTTGGCGGCGACCTGGGCGGCGTCGCCGACCGGCTCCTGGAACTGGATCAGGTCGATCCCGAGGTTGTCGAGGTTGAACGTGGCGTACCGCAGCTTCGTGGTCGGCAGCCCCTGTGCCTGCGCGAATCCGGCTCCGTGCATGCTCTCGTCCCGTACGACCGGCTCCGCGCCGAGCAGGGCCTGGTAGAACGCGACCGAGCGGTCAAGGTCACTCACCGCGATCCCGACGTGCGCGGCCGAGGTGAGGCCGATGGACACCGTCGAGGGGTTCGGGAATGCCATTCTGACTCTCCTTACCAGCGTTCTTCGTCGCCTTGTCGTTGCTGATCTTGGTGTCGTACCCCGTTCGCGCCGGATCATGCGACGACGTGTCCGGCCGCACACCCGCCGCCTGCCCACATCAGGCAGGCGTCACGCTCTTTCGATGCGCGGATGCCGACGATCGGTCAGCCGCAACCCGACGCCTCGTACCGCTTCGATGCTGGCTCCGGTGTCGAGTTCGAGCAGCTTGCGCCGCAGCCGCTTCACCAGGGACTGCACGTCCGCCTTGCGCTCTCGTCCCTCGTCCCGCCAGACCGACCGGTGCAGGTCGGCGTAGCTCCAGACCCGGACGGGCTCGGTGGTCAGGCAGATCAGCAGGTCGTGCTCCAGCCGGGTGAGGTCGACCTCGCGGTCCCGGTAGCGGGCGACGGACCGGGCGGAGTCGATCACCAGGGCGGAGTTGGCTCCGGTCGCAGGGGCGGGCGTCGTGCTCGCCGGCTGCTGTGGCACGGCGATCAGTCGGCGTAGCTCGTCGAGGTCGGCCACCAGCAGCAGTGGCGCGATGCCGTCGAGGCGTTCCGCGAGCCGGATCCGTTCGGCCGGGGACGAGGTCACCGCGATCAGCAGCGGGAACGGCTCGTCGGCCGGATCACCCCGATTCCACGTCGCCTCGTCGTCGTCCTCGGCCACAGCACCGCCCGGGATCGATGGGCATCCCTGCCCAGCTATCGTCATGGTCCTGACAATGATTGGCAAGCGCGTCGCCAGCAGGGCAACTCTTAGCGACAAGTTGCTCACGGCAAGTTCTTGATCGCCCGTTCATCTCGATCATAGTGTCCAGTCGGGCAACCGGCGTGACCCGCGCGGTGCATGGGGAGGCATGGGGGTTCGATCGCTCGGCCCGCCGAGACGATCCTCCCGCACCCTCACCATGGCCCATTGACACCCTGGGTCGTTCTGAGGGAGGCAGCACCAATGTTCAGACGTCCACAATGGGGGCGCGCGGCCAGATCACTGGTCAGCGCCGGGGCGGCGACGATCCTCGCCGCAACCTGCTTGGTCACCATCGGATCCGGCGCGCAGGCCGCGCCGGGCGGCGCGATGGGGGCGGGAGACAAGATCCGACCGGAGCTCGCGAAGCAGCTCCAGGCCAAGAGTGAAGGGGACTTCTGGATCCGGTTCAAGGACCGGGCGGACCTGAGCAAGGCCAGCGCCATCAAGGACTGGTCGAAGCGCGGCACGGCGGTCGCGGACGCTCTGCGCAAGACCGCCGCGGCGAGCCAGGGCAAGATCCGGGCCAATCTCGACAGCGCGGGCGCGAAGTACCAGACCTTCTGGGTCACCAACGCGATCAAGGTGAACAGCGGCTCCCTCGCGATGGCGCAGAAGTTCGCCGGCCACGCCGAGGTCGAGGGCCTCTACGCCCCGGTCGCCTACAAGCTGCCCGAGACGATCAAGGGCACCGACGAGAAGACCGTGAACGCCCTGGAGTGGGGCATCGCCAACATCAACGCCGACGACGTCTGGTCCCAGTTCGGCGTCAAGGGCGAGGGCATCACCATCGCGAGCATCGACAGCGGGGTGCAGTTCGACCACCCGGCGCTCGTGAACTCCTACCGCGGCAACAACGGCGACGGGACGTTCGACCACAACTACAACTGGTTCGACGCCGCCGACGCCTGCGCGACCGGCCCGTGCGACGACGACGGCCACGGTACGCACACGATGGGCACCATGGCCGGCTCCGACGGCGCGAACCAGATCGGTGTCGCCCCCGGGGTCAAGTGGATCGCGGCGAACGGTTGCTGCCCCACCGACGCCGCTCTGATCGAGTCCGGACAGTGGATGCTCGAACCGCTCGACCTCAACGGCCAGAACGCGGACGCGAGCAAGCGACCGAACGTCATCAACAACTCGTGGGGCACCCGGGACCCGTCCAACGAGCCCTTCATGGAGGACGTGACGGACGCCTGGGCCGCGTCCGGGATCTTCGGCGTCTGGTCCAACGGCAACAGCGGGCCGGCATGCCAGACCAGCGGCTCACCCGGCAGCCTCGCCAGCAACTACTCCACCGGCGCGTACGACGCCAACAACAACATCGCCGGCTTCTCCGCCCGCGGTGCCGGGCAGAACGGCGAGATCAAGCCCAACATCTCCGCCCCCGGCGTGAACGTCCGGTCGAGCATCCCGGGCAACGCCTACGGCAGCGCCAGCGGCACCTCGATGGCCGCACCGCACCTCGCGGGTGCGATCGCGCTGCTGTACTCGGCGGCCCCGTCGCTCATCGGTGACGTCGACGCGACCCGTGCGCTGCTCAACGGCACCGCGATCGACAAGGCCGACGCCCAGTGCGGCGGCACCACGGCCGACAACAACGTCTACGGCGAAGGCCGGCTGGACGCCCTCGCGTTGCTCACCGCCGCGCCGACCGGCGACATCGGCACCCTGGCCGGCACGGTCACCGACGCGGCGACCGGCGCCCCGATCGCCGGCGCGACCCTGACGCTCACCGGCCCCACCGCGCGTGAGGTGACCACCGGCGCCAACGGCACCTACTCGACCCAACTCCCCACCGGCGACTACCAGGTCGCCGTTGCGGCCTTCGGCTACGCCAGCACCACGAAGTCGGCGACGGTCACCAAGGCAACGACCACCACGCTCGACGTCGCGCTGACGCCGGTGCCGAGCGTGAACGTCACCGGGGCGGTCACCGACGGCTCCGGCCACGGCTGGCCGTTGTACGCGAAGGTGACCGTGACCGGGGTGGCCGGTGTCTACGACTACACCACGCCGTCGAACGGCCGATACAGCCTCAAGCTGCCGGCCGGGCAGACCTACACCCTGACGTACGAGTCGCAGTACCCGGGTTACCAGACCGTCACCAAGCAGGTCGTGGTCGGTTCGGGCAACACCACCGCCAACGTCGCGGTGCCGGTGGACACCACCACCTGCACCACCGCGCCCGGCTACACGTTCGGCTCCGACGGTGAGTACGAGTCCTTCGACGGCACGACCGCGCCGCCCGGCTGGACGGTCGTGGACAACGCGGGCAGCGGCCAGGTCTGGACGTTCACCGACGAGGGCGACCGGGGCAACCTGACCGGCGGCAGCGGCAACTTCGCGATGATCGACAGTGACAACTACGGTGCGGGCACCAGCCAGGACACCTCCCTGGTCAGCCCGGTGGTCGACCTGACCGGCGTCACGGCCCCGGTCATCCGATTCAACCAGGACTTCAACCAGCTCAACGACGACACCGCCGACGTGGATCTGAGCATCGACGGTGGTGCCACCTGGACCAACGTGCTCCGCCAGGAGACCGACGTCCGGGGCCCGAAGGTGACCGAGATCGCGATCCCGCAGGCGGCCGGTCAGGCGCAGGTGCAGGTCCGGTTCCACTACTACGACGCGAGCTACGAGTGGTGGTGGGAGGTCGACAACGTCCTGATCGGCAGCGAGATCACCTGCGTGCCGGTCGACGGCGGGTTGGTCGTCGGCAACGTCCGCGACAAGAACGACAACAGCTACGTCAACGGCGCGACCGTCACCAGCAAGGACAAGCCCGCCGAGAAGGCGGTCACCGTGGCGACCCCGGACGACCCGGAGTTGGCCGACGGCTTCTACTGGATCTACTCGACGCTCACCGGCACGCACCCGTTCACCGCGAGCGCCGGCAACTACGTCAGCCAGACCAAGCAGGTCGACGTGGAGGCCGACTGGGCGACCGTCGCGAACTTCCAGCTCGCGGCCGGTCGGCTGTCGGTGACGCCGACGCAGCTGAGCGCCACGCTCCAGATGCCCAACGGCAAGGCCAGCAAGACGTTCACGGTGACCAACACCGGTGGCGCGCCGGTCGAGGTCAAGTTCGCCGAGCGGGACAACGGATTCGAACTCCTCCGGGCGGACGGGTCCACGGTCACCCGCCAGCAGGTGCTCGGTGGCTCCGGTGCGCCGGAGCAGCGGATCACCGCCGCGACGTCCTTCGCCGCGAAGGCGTCCGGCAAGCAGGCCAAGGCGGCCACCGCCGGAGTCGGCGCGCAAGCGGCGCCGTGGACCGACATCGCCGACTACCCGTCCACCATCATGGACAACCGGGTGGTCAACCTGGGCGGCAAGGTCTACTCGCTCGGTGGTGGCGACGGGAGCGCCTCCACCACGAAGAACTACGCCTACGACCCGGTCGCGCAGACCTGGACGGCGATCGCCGACCTTCCCGGTGCCCGCAACGCCCTGACGGCGGGCGTCGTGGAGGGGAAGATCATCGTCACCGGCGGCTGGGGTGACTCGGGGCCGGACTCCGCCACCTGGTCGTACGACCCGGGGGCCAACACCTGGACGGAGCTGGCCGACAACCCGGCGCCGCGATCGGCGGCCGGTCAGGCCGTCGTCGACGGCAAGCTGTACGCCATCGGCGGCTGTACCACCGCCGGCTGCACGCCGATGTCGAACAGTGTCGTCCGGTACGACCCGGGCAGTGACACCTGGACGACGCTTGCCAACTACCCGAAGTCGGTGGCCTTCGCCTCCTGCGGCGGCATCGACGGCATGATCTACTGCACCGGCGGCAACGACGGGGCCGCCGCGCAGAAGTCCAGCTACGCCTACGACCCGGGTGCCAACACCTGGTCCACGATCGCGGACGCACCGAGCGACAACTGGGCCAGCTCGTACGCCGTCGCCAACGGCAAGCTCCTCGTCGTCGGTGGCTCGCAGGGTGGGGCCATCAGCAACGCGGGCTTCGCCTTCGACCCGGGCGCCGGTTCGTGGTCGAACCTGCCGAACGCCAACACCCCGCGTTACCGCGGCGGGGCGGCGTGTGGCTTCTACAAGATCGGCGGTTCGTCCGGCAGCTTCGACGCGGCCCCGGACAGCGAGGTGCTGCCCGGCTTCGAGGGCTGCGCCGAGTCGGCGGCCGATGTCAGCTGGATGGCGATCGACAAGTCGGCGGCCACCCTCGCGCCGGGTGCGAAGGTCACGGTCACCGTCACGATGACGGCGAACGTGGACCAGCCGGGTACCTACTCCGGTGCAGTCGCGATCGCGGAGAACACGCCGTACTCGGTCGCGCCGGTCGCGGTGACCATGACCGTGAACCCCCCGAAGACGTGGGGCAAGCTCATGGGTACGGTCACCGGCACCAGCTGCCAGGGTGCGACCTCGCCGCTCACCGGCGCGGTCGTGCAGGTCGACTCGTGGGCGTCGTCGTGGACCTTCGCGACCGACGCCGAGGGCAGGTACGCCTACTGGGTGGACCGCCGCAACAACCCGATCACGATGATCGTCGCCAAGGACGGCTGGAAGCCGCAGACCCGTCAGACGAAGATCAACGTCGCCACTCCCACGGTGGAGAACTTCGGGTTGGCGCCGATCCGGTGCTGACACCCCAGCGGTAGCGACGACGTCCGGCCCGCCTGGTCTGCAGACCAGGCGGGCCGGACCGGGTCCGGCGGATCAGACCGGGACGAGCCGGAAGCCGACCCCGCGTACCGAGTGGATCGTCGCGGCGGCGTTCAGCCGGGCGAGCTTGCCGCGTACCCGGCGGACCACCGAGTGCATGTCGGAGCCGCGCCCGAGGTGCCGGTTGCCCCAGACCTCAAGGTGCAGGCGCTCGTAGGTCCAGATCTGCCCGGGCACGTGCACCAGGCAGAGCAGGACGTCGTGCTCCAGACGGGTCAGGTCGATCTCCTGGTCGCGCCACCGCAGCACCCGCCGGTCGGAGTCGACGGTCAGCTCCGGTGGCGGTGGCGGTGGGCTCGGCGCCCCCTCGGCGAGCACGCCCGTGACCGGGGGAGCCGGAAGGGGAGGCGTCTCGATCACCCCGAGGAACTCCCGCGCCTGGTCGACTGTCGAGACGATCAGGAAGGCGTCGCTCCCGCCGAGTAGTCGGGCCAGCTGTCGGCGTTCGGCCGGTGACGACGCGATGCCGATGACCAGGCTGGCGACTGGAATTTGCTGCATTCCCCCAACCCCTTCCGGTTCCCCAACTCACTCCGGATGGATTTTGCGCACCGTCGACGCACACATCGATCGGCGCCCTGACCCTAGTGGCGGCTGATCTCGGGCGGGTAAAACATCGTCGCATGTAAGCAGATGAATTTGACCACGTCACCGGGGCGCCAGCCGGGCCTTCGACGGTCCGACAGCGGTTGTGACAGAACCAAGACATTCCGCGTACGGCGTACGGACCTGCCCGGGCGAGCATGGTGGCCATGTCCATCGGATCGTCGTACCCCGTCGGGCGGTCGACGCCCGGCCCGCAGCCGGCGCGCCCGCTGCCACACGCCCGCGCGGTGGTGCCGCTGGGTCTCCGGCTGCTCGCGGCGTCGCTGTGCGGCCTGCTCGCCCTGACCCTCACGGCGGCCGTCTTCGTGCGCACGTACCCCGGTCAGTGGTGGGACGGCGCGCTCCTGCCGCGCGCCGAGCGGGGCGGCGGGTACGAGCAGCAGACCGTCCTGGTGGGTCCGGCCAAGGGCGTCCTGGCCGCCTTCGGCAGCCCGACACTCCTCGCCGCCCTGCTCGGCGCGGTGCTGGTGGTGGGTGCGCTCCGCCGACGGCTGGCGGCGGGCGTGGTCGGCGTGGGCCTGGTCGTGTGCGCGGTGGTGGTGGCCGGCGTGGTGAAGTCGGCGCTTCCCCGCCCGGATCTCCAGATCGAGAGTTCGACCACCCACAACAGTTTCCCCAGCGGCCACGTCGCGGCGGCGACGGCGCTGCTGCTGGCGTTCATGCTGGTCCTGCCCGGTTGGGCCCGGCGGTGGCTGGTGGTGCCGGGCGCGGCCGGTGTGGCGGTCATCGCCTCGGCCACGATGATCGCGGGCTGGCACCGGTTCAGTGACGCGCTCGGCGGCGTACTGCTGGGGGTGGCGTTGTTCTGCCTCGCCGCGGCGGCGCTGGTGGCCTGGGGCGGTGACCAGGGCGCGGACGGTCGACCGGAGGGCGGTGGCCGGTGGCGCGGCCTGGCTGCGGCGACGGCCGGCCTGGTCGCGCTGGTGTGGGCGCTGGTGGTGGTCGTGCCCGGGCTGGCCGCGGCGGTGCAGCGCGGGGCGCTCGTCGCCATCGTGGGGGTCGGCGCGGTGACGATGGTCCTGGTGGGTTCGGTGGTGTTCCTGGTGCGGACGGCCGACTTCGCGGGTCCGCCTCCCGCGCGGTCGCGGTCATCGACCGGATCTCAAAAGATCTCATGATGGGATACTTGACGACATGTCGCAGGTGCTGCTGATCGAAGACCACCAGACGGTGCGCGACGGGCTGCAGTTGGCGCTCACCCGACAGGGCCACACCGTGCACGCCGTCGGGACCGGTGAGCAGGGACTGGACCGGCTGCGTACGACCTCGTCCGACGTGGTGGTCCTCGACCTCATGCTGCCCGGGATGGACGGGTTCGAGGTGTGTCGCCGGATTCGGCAGCTCGGTGACCTGCCGATCATCATGCTCACCGCCCGCAACGACGACATGGACGTGGTGGCGGGCCTGGAGGCCGGCGCGGACGACTACGTGGTCAAGCCCGTGCAGGCCCGGGTGCTCGAGGCGCGCATCCGCGCGGTGCTCCGACGCACCGGTGGCGAGTCGCGGCGTCCCGCCGGCGAGCGCGCCGCTGTGGAACAGTACGGCCCGCTGACCATCGACCGGGCCGCGCTCGTGGTCAGCAAGGACGGGACGCCGGTCGGCCTGGCGCCGACCGAGCTGCGCCTGCTGCTCGAACTCTCGCACACCCCGGGCCAGGTGCTCAGCCGTCAGCAACTGCTGGAGGCCGTGTGGGAGCACGGGTATCTCGGGGACTCGCGACTCGTGGACGCGTGCGTCCAGCGGCTGCGCGCCAAGATCGAGATCGACTCGTCGGCGCCGGTCTTCATCCAGACCGTGCGTGGCTTCGGCTACCGTTTCGGGCCGCTGTGACCCGCTGGGCCAGTGCCCGGGTCCTGGGCCTGCGGGTCCGGCTGCTGCTGACCTTCGCGCTGCTGGGCGTGACCACGACGGCGGCCGTGGCCAGTGGCAGCTACGTCCAGGCCCGGACGGTCATCCTGCAACAGGCGCAGGACGCCGCCGTGATGTCGTTGACCGACCAACTCACCAAGGTGTACCCGATCGTCCAGCTCCCACCGACCCAGGCCGACCTCGACCTGCTGGCCCAGCGGCTCTCCGACCGGCAGGGCTTCGCGGTGGTCGTCTACCGGGACATGCGGTCGTCGGGCGGTGCGGAGATCGCCGACCCGCTCACCCCCGAGCTGCGCCGGGAGGTCGGCGACGGGCGGATCGCCTGGCAGCGGATCGCGCGCGACGGACAACCCTGGCTGCTCATCGGCACCCAGCTGACGCTCGAGGTGTCCGACGGCACGTCCCGGCCGTCCGGGCTGGAGGTCTACTCGGTGCGCAACCTCGTGCCCGAGCAGCAGAGCATCGACCGGCTCGCCACCCGGGCGTGGCAGACCGGCGGGCTGTCCCTGATCCTCGCCGTCCTGCTGGCCCTGCTCGCCGCCCGGGGTGTGCTGCGACCCGTCCGCGACCTGGGCCGGGCGGCACGCCGCCTCGGCGAGGGCGACCTGAGCACCCGGCTGACCGTCCGGGGCGCCGACGAACTGGCCGATGTGGCGCGGACCTTCAACGACACCGCCGGCACGCTGGAACGGCAGGTCGGGGAGCTACGGCGGATGGAGTCCGACGCCCGCCGCTTCGTGGCCGACGTCTCGCACGAACTGCGTACGCCACTGGCGGCGATGACGGCGGTCACCGACGTGCTCGACGAGGAGGCGGAGCACCTGCCCGGCGACGCTGGCCGGGCCGCGCGGCTGGTCAGCCGGGAGACGCAGAACCTCACCCAGCTGGTCAACGACCTCATCGAGGTCAGTAGGTTCGACTCCGGCACCGCACGGCTCGCCCTGGACGACGTGGACGTGGCCGCGGCGGTGACCGCGACCCTTCGGATCCGGGGTTGGCTCGACCGGGTACGCGCCGAACTGCCACCCGGAGTGGTGGCCCGGCTGGATCCCCGCCGGCTCGACGTCATCGTCGCCAACCTGGTCGGCAACGCCTTCCGGCACGGCGCCGAGCCGGTGTCGGTACGCCTGCGCGCGGACGCGGACTGGGTGACCATCGAGGTCGCCGACCAGGGGCCGGGGTTGGACCCGGCGGTCCTGCCGCAGGTGTTCGACCGCTTCTACAAGGCCGACACCGCCCGGACCCGCTCCGAGGGCAGCGGCCTCGGCCTCGCCATCTCCTGGGAGAACGCCCGCCTGCACCACCACGGCGACCGGCGGGGAAGCCTCGTCGCGGGCAACGCCCCCGGTGGCGGAGCGGTGTTCACCCTCCGCCTGCCCCGCGACCCGGCGGACGCCGGAGGTGCCCGGTGACCAGGCGCGCGCTGCTCGCCGGTGGCGTCCTGCTCACGCTGCTCGCCACCGGCGGCTGCGGGGTACGGCCCAGTGAGGTCATCACCGGCCGGCCCGCGGTCAGCGGACCCTCCCGGGGCGTCGGGCTCTACCTGCTCGCGGAGGGTGAACTCGTGCTGGTCCTCCGCCCGGCGTCGGCGGACGCCTCGCCCGCCAACGCGCTCGCCCTGCTCGCGGCCGGTCCGGACGAGAACGAACGCAAGCAGGGCCTCACCAGCGAGGTGCCGGCCGGGCTCGACCCGGTCACGCTGACGTCCGGGGCCAACCGGTCCGACGACCTCACGGTACGGACGACTGCCGCGGCGCGGTCGCTGTCGTCGAGGGCGGCCGACCAGATCATCTGTACGGTGGCCGACGCCGCGGCCCAGTCTGGCCTGGCGGAGAATTCCACAGCGGTCACCATCGTCGGGTCCGACGGCGCCCGGCCACCCCGGCCGTGCCCGCTCAGCTGACCGCGTGCCGACCGCCGCTGCGCGCCAGGTCGACGGGTCGCGCATGCCGGGGCAGCCCGGATTGGTGACCCCGGTCCTCATCGACGAGCGCGCCGGCGATCAGGATGTCGATAAGCGCGGCGAACCCGAGACCGGCCTGCGCCCAGATCTGCGGGAACTGCGACGCGGCGGTGAAACCGGGGAACGTGTTGACCTCGTTCACGATGGGCTCGGGTGACCCCTCGGCGGGCAGGAAGAAGTCGACCCGGAGCAGGCCACGGCAGTCCAGGGCGCGGAAGGCGCGGATCGCCCGGTCCTGGAGCACCTCGGTGGTCTCCGCGTCGAGCGGGGCGGGGATCTGGAACGCCGCCCCGCCGTCGTACTTCGCGTCGTAGTCGAAGAAGCCGGGACCGGTCACCCGGATCTCCAGCGGCGGGCCGGCCTGCACCCGCCCGTCCGGGTGCTGGAGGACCGCCACGTCGATCTCCCGCCCGCGCGCCCCCTGCTCGACAAGCACCTTCGGGTCGACCGCACGGGCCTGCTCCAGCGCGGCGGGCACACCGGCCCACTCGTCCACCTTCACCACGCCGAGGCTGGAACCGGCCCGGGCCGGCTTGACGAAGACCGGCAGGTCCAGCCGTTGCCGGTCGGTGGGCGACAACTCCTCGCCGGGACGCAGGGTCACCCCCGGGCTGACCCGCAGGCCCTCCGCCGCGAGGAGTCGCTTGGTGACCCCCTTGTCCATGCCGGCGGCGCTGGCGAAGACACCGTTTCCGACGTACGGCACGCCGAGCCACTCCAGCAGCGACGCCACCGTGCCGTCCTCGCCGTACGGGCCGTGCAGGGCCGGGAACACCACATCCTGGGTACGCAGCACCCGCAGCGCCTGGGGCAGTGTCGTCGGGCGACCGCCGACGTGCCACCCGCCGGCACGGTCGATGAGCACCTCGGTGACCTCGTACCGCTCCCGGTCCAGGTTGGCGAGGATGCTCTCCGCCGAGCGGCAGGACACCTCGTGCTCGCCGCTCTGCCCGCCGTACAGCACTGCCAGTCGGGTCGTCATGAATTCCGTGCCCTTTCGTGGAGATGGTCACGGGCCACCCGCGGCCCGATCCCGGTCAAGATCTCGTGCGGGTTGGTGTCGGCCCAGCGGGCCCACTCGACGACAGTCGGTGGGGCCTGGTCACCCTCGGCGGGGCCGAAGACCACGACCGGGTCGCCGATCGCCACCGGAAGGTCCCCGGCGTCTACCACGCACTGGTCCATGGCGACGCGCCCGACGATGGGGCAGCGTCGGCCGCCGAGCCACACCTCCGCGCGACCGCCGGTGGCGCGGGGCAACCCGTCGGCGTAGCCGAGCGGCAGCAGCGCCAGCGTGGTCGGCGCGGCGGTGACGTGGTCGGGACCGTAGGAGACGCTCGTGCCGGCGGACACCCGCTTGACGTTGACCACACTCGTGCGCAACGTCATCGCCGCCGTCAGCCCGAACTCGCCCGGACCGCTCGCCCCGAACGGGTCCACGCCGTACAGCGCGATCCCGATCCGGCAGAGGTCGTAGCGTGTCCGCGGTGCGGACAGCGCGGCCGCCGAGTTGGCCAGATGGACCAGGTCCGGGTCGAGGCCGGCGGCGCGGGTCACCCGCAACGCCTCCTCGAAGGTCGCCACCTGCCGATTCAGCTCGGGAGCGCCCGGCAGGTCCGCGTCGACGAGGTGGGACCACACCCCGCGCACCCGGACCGCGCCCTCCCGCTCGTACTTGCGGGCCCAACCCACCAACTCCGGCCAGTCGTCCCCGGCGGCCCCGTTGCGGGACAGACCGGTGTCCGCCTTGAGCTGCACCATCGCCGGTACGCCGAGCAGGTGGACCGCGTCGACGACGGCGTGCAGGTGCGTCGTGGTGGACACCCCGATGTCGACGCCCGCCGTGATCAACGACCCGAAGTCGTCGTTGGGCCGGTGCAGCCAGCTCAGCGTGGGGGCGGTCACACCCGCCGTACGCAGGGCCAGCGCCTCGGCCGCCGAGGTCACCCCGAGCCAGCGGGCGCCGGCGCGCAGCGCGGCACGGGCCACCTGCACCGCGCCGTGGCCGAACCCGTCCGCCTTCACCACGGCCATCAGGTCGGTGCCGGTGAGCGACGTGATGGCGCGCACGTTGTCGGCGACCGCCCCGAGGTCGACCACCGCCTCGGCCAGGGCGCTCATCCGGTCGCCTCCACCCGGCGGGGGCCGGGGAGCGCGAACAGCCAACGTGCGCGCACCGCCAACAGCCCGCGGTGGACGGCCAGGCTCAGAACGATCACCAGCCCGCTCAGCAGAATCGGATAACCGAGCACGATCAGGCCCTGGGCGGACCGGTCCAGCCCGGAAACCGGTACGAGCAGCAGCCGGTGCAGCAGGGCCAGGACCGGCATGTGAATGACGTAGATCGGCAGTGTGATGCGGCCGAGCCTAGCCAGCGGACTGCTGAGCGCCGACCACCGGGCCAGCCGGGCAGCGGCGGTTATGCCGAAGATCACTGCCAGCACGGACACCGCCGTCCATACGCCGAACCACTGCTGGGCGCCGGCCGCCGCCATCGCGGCGAGCGCGAGCGCGTAGGCGCCCGAGGTCAGCACGAGGCGGCGTCCGCTGGCGGTGTCCGCCCACCGCTCGATCTGCGGTCGCAGGGACAGTCCGGCGAGGAAGAAGACCAGGTTCTGGTAGAGGCCGGCCCGGTTGCCCGGGGTGTCGAGCAGGCCGGCGGCGGCGATCGCGGACAGCGCCGCGGCGGGTACGAGGACCAGCGCCCGGGGCACCCGGCGGGTGGCCTTGGCGAGGGTGAAGTACAGCGCCAGCGCGTACAGGTACCAGAGGTTGGATGGCGTGATGGTGAGCTGCTCCAACAGGCCGAGGACGGAGGTGGCGCGGTCGGTCGGCAGTTGTGGGGCGGCGGCGAGGACCGCGGTGTGGATCAGCAGCCACACGACGTACAGGTAGAGGAACCCGCCGATCCGGCTGCGGGCGACGACCCGCCACGGCCGCTGCGCGGCGTTCGCCGCGAAGACGCCCGAGATCGTGAAGAACAGCGGCATCCGTAGCGGCAGGAACTGCTCACCGAGCGTTCCCCACAGGCCCGGCACCGGTACGCCGACGTGCCAGTCGATCTGCAGGTAGTCCTTCACCACGACGTGCCACAGCACGACGAGGATGATGCAGACGCCCTTCGCCGCGTCGGCCCACTGCGCCCGGTGTGTCTGCCGGCCGGTGGAGACGGTCCCGGTCCAGTATCGGTGGCGAAACCGGACGCGCGTCGCCCCCGGCTGCGTTTCGGCGGGCTGGGACTCGGTGGGAGACAACTGTTGGATCACTCAGCAGAAGCTGCCAGCCGGATATCCGCGCGTGGTCCACGAATTGTCATGAACCGGTAATGGACGCGACCAGCCCACGAGACAGGTCGCGAGACGTCCCCTAGGCTCGGTGCGGAGGTGCCGAACATGAAGCTCGGGCTGCACTACTGGAACTACTCGACCCCGGCCGACCCGGCCGCGATCGCGCCCACCCTGGCGCAGGCGGCCACCACCGCCGAGCAGGCCGGCGTCGCGTCGTTCACGGTGATGGACCACTTCTTCCAGATGGACGCGGTGTTCGCCGCCGAGGAGCCGATGCTGGAGGCGTACACCACGCTGGGCTTCGTCGCGGCGAAGACCCAGCGGATGACGTTGGGCGTGCTGGTCACCGGTGTGATGTACCGGTACCCGGGGTTGCTGGCCAAGACCGTGACGACCCTCGACGTGCTCTCCGGCGGCCGGGCCCGCCTCGGCATCGGCGCCTCCTGGTACGAGCGGGAGCAGCTCGGGCTGGGCGTGCCGGTGGTCCCGGTGGCCGAGCGGTTCGAGCGGCTGGAGGAGACGCTGCGCATCTGCCTGCAGATGTGGAGTGCCGACGACGGCCCGTTCGACGGACGCCACTACCAGCTCGCCGAGACCATCAACTCGCCGCAGCCGCTGCGCCGCCCGCACCCGCCCATCATGATCGGTGGCGGGGGCGAGAAGAAGACGCTGCTGCTGGTGGCGCGCTATGCCGACGCCTGCAACCTGTTCGGCCGTGCGGGCGCCGACGACGTGGCGCGCAAGCTGGACGTGCTGCGCGGGCACTGCGCCGCCGAGGGTCGCGACTACGACACCATCGAGAAGACGGTGGTCGCCTCCCGGTCGCCGCTGGACGACACCGACGCGTTCCTCGCCGAGGTGTCCGACTACGCCGCGCTCGGTGTGCGCGAGGTGCAGGTGACCCCCGATCGGCACCCGGTCGAGTTCGCCGAGCGGCTCGGCGACGAGGTGGTGTCCCGACTGGCGGACATCGGCTGACTCCGCCGCGGCGGCGGTCGCGGGAAACGGAGTCACCGTGTACAAAGGACCGATTCCCGGCGGTAAAGAGACGGATCACGTAAGCGGCCGTTCCGACTGCCCGAAAATTGTTCGCACGGTGTGCCAGGTAGCCTCTCCGCGTGTCGCAGATGTTGCCGCTTCTTGTTACCGATCGGTATGACGTCGTGGAGCTCCTCGGCCAGGGTGGAATGGGCCGAGTGTGGAAAGCCCGCGACCGAATGCTGCAGCGGGACGTCGCCATCAAGGAAATCGTTCCACCGCCCGGGCTGACCAATGAGGCGCGTCAGGAATTGCGGATCCGGTCGCTTCGGGAGGCTCGGGCGATCGCGCAGCTCGACCACGTCAACGTCGTCCGGGTCTTCGACGTGCTGGTGGGCGCCGACGGTGATCCGCAGATCGTGATGGAGTACGTGCCGTCCCGGTCACTGCACGACGCCATCACCACCGACGGTCCGATCCCACCGGTGCGGGCGGCCGCCATCGGGCTGGCCGTGCTCGGCGCGCTCCGCGCCGCCCACCGCGCCGGCATCGTGCACCGCGACGTCAAACCCGCGAACATCCTCGTCGGCGCGGACGGTCGGATCGTGCTCACCGACTTCGGCCTGGCCACCGCCGTCGAGGACGTGAACCTGACGCTCAGCGGTGTGGTGCTCGGCTCGCCCGCGTACGTCTCTCCGGAGCGGGCCATGCGCGGCACCGTCGACCCCGAGGGGGACTTCTGGTCACTCGGCGCGACCCTGTACGCGGCGGTCGAGGGTCAGTCGCCGTACGCCCGGCCGTCCAGTCTGATGAGCCTCACCGCCCTGGTCACCGAACCACCACCCACCGCGCGGAACGCGGGACCGCTCGCCCCGGTGTTGGCCGGCCTGCTGCGCAAGGACCCGGCCGAACGGATGGACGCCGACACCGCCGAGCGGCTGCTGCGCGCGGCCCTCGACGGCACCGCGCTGCCCACGGCGGGAACGCGTCCACCGGGGACCCCCGCCCTGGCGGTGGTGGCCGGCGACGTACCCCCGACGGGGCCTGCCTCCCGGTTGGACGGTGACGGCCCCGCGCCGGGCCGCCGCCGGCGGACCTGGCTGCTCGGTGGGGTCGCGGTCGCGCTGGCGCTCGGCCTGGGGATCGGCATTCCGCTGGCCACCCGACCCGCGCCGCGTCCGAGCGGCGGCGCCGCCGAGCTGGTGGGTGCGGCCGCGCCGGGTACGACGCCGACGCCCGGCGGCCCACCGAGCGTTGCCGCTGCCGGGCCGATCGCCTGGTCGGTCTACCGGGACGGCAGTGGCTTCGTGGTGCCGGCGCCGCGTGACTGGCAGGTCGTCCGGCGGGGTCAGCGGGTCGAGTTCCACGAGCCGGACGGCGAACGGATGCTCGTGGTCAGCCAGACCGACACGCCACGCGCCGACCCGCTGGCCGAGTTGGACGGCTCGGCCGTCAGCGAGCGGTATCGCGACTATCGCCAGGTCGAGCTGCTCGCCGTCAACTACCAGGTCAGGGCCGCGGACCTGGAGTGGCTCTACACCGGCGACGGTGGCACGGCGATGCACGCCCGTCAGCGGACCTTCCGGACGGCGGAGCGTCAGGGCTACAGCCTCGCCTGGTTCACGCCCGAGACCGCCTGGGGTGTCGACGCGTTCCGGAAGGTCACCTCGGGGTTCCGGCCGGCGTCGGCAGCCCTCGGCACCCCACCGACCGGCACACCTCCGACCAGCGGATCACCGAGGCCGAGCACGTCACCGGCCCGGTCGGGCTACCGGTTCGTCGGGACGGCCAGTAAGCGCTGCCTGGACATCGCGACGCCGCAGTCGCCCGATCCGGTCCGGCTCCGACTCCGGGACTGCCGCGACGACCGCGCCGCCAACCAGCTCTGGACCACGGGACCGGACGGCAGCGTGCGGCTCGGTGGGCGGTGCCTGGACGTGCTCGGCGCCTCCAGCGACGCCGGTGCGGCAATCCAGCTCACCACCTGTAACACGACACCGGCGCAGCAGTTCACCCTCGACGCGGACCGCCACCTGGTCAACGCGCACAGCCGACTGTGCCTGGGCGCGGTCGACCAGAGCACCGCGGACGGCGCGCTCATCGAACAGCGCGACTGCGGCGCCGGAACGAACGACCTGCGCTGGACCCGGAGCTGACGGCTGCCCCGGGACAGCCCGAGGGGCTGACCTCCCCGTGCGGGGGAGGGCAGCCCCTCGGTGTGCGGGTCAGGCGACCGTGGCGGGGAACCTCTCCCACACCCGGTGCGCGGCCATCAACTGCTGCACGACTGCCAACGCCTCGGCACCGGAATCCGCCGTCACGACGCCGGGCGTTCCGGCCACCCCAGCCTGCTCCAGCACGGTGACGCCGGCACCCCAGGCGCCGACGGCCTTGGCGTGCCGCCAGCTCTCCTCGACGAGCAGCAGCACGCGCGGATCGACGGCGGCCGGCCCCGGCTTGCCCGCCTTGGCGTCGCGGGCCGGGACGGCATCCGGCGCGGGCGCCGGCGCTCCGGCCAGCAGGACCGCGTCGAACTCGACGGACCGGCCGGTGGCGAAGGTGCGCTGCACCGGCAGGTCGCCCACCATGCCACCGTGCGGGGCGATCAGCAGCGGCACCATGCCGGCCGCGAACACGGCCCGCCGGACCTCGTCGACGTCGTCAAGGTCGCCGTCGGGGTCGACGACGATGCCGACGGTACGACCGTCACTCGGCCATTCCCGGCCGACCTGCGACAGCGCCGGGCTGGGCGTGACGTCGGGCAGCGGCACGGTCGGTTGCGGGGCGGGCAGGCCCAGCCCCGTGGCGACCTGCTCGCAGAGCACCGGGTCGATGTTGGCGAGGCACTGGAGCTGGCGCTCCTTGATCGCCTGGTGGTAGCACTTGCCCAGCTCGAAGGTGTACGCCCGGATGATGTGCTCCTTCTCGACCGGCGACATGCTCGACCAGAAGAGGCGTACCTGGCTGTAGTGGTCGTCGAACGAGGCCGGGTTGGCGCGTACCTTCGGCGCCTGCGCCACCGTGACCGGCACGTCGACGAACGCGTGCTCGGCGTCCCCGGCGGGGAACGGGTTGCCGCCGTCGAGCGAGTTCGGCCGGTACGGGGCGACGCCCGCGTGCACGGCGTGCTGGTGGAAGCCGTCGCGCAGCATGTCGTTGACGGCGGCGTGCGGGCGGTTGATCGGGATCTGGGTGAAGTTGGGACCGCCCAGCCGGGTGAGCTGCGTGTCGACGTACGAGAAGAGCCGGCCCTGCAACAGCGGGTCGTTCGTCACGTCGATGCCCGGCGGCAGGTGGCCCAGGTGGAAGGCGACCTGCTCGGTCTCGGCGAAGAAGTTCGTCGGCGTCCGGTTGAGCACCAGCCGCCCGATGGGCTGCACCTCGGCCAGTTCCTCCGGCACGATCTTCGTCGGGTCCAGCAGGTCGATGCCGGCGAAGGTCTCCTCCGGGGTGTCCGGGAAGACCTGGATGCCCAACTCCCACTCGGGGTAGGCGCCGGCCTCGATCGCGTCGTAGAGGTCGCGCCGGTGGAAGTCCGGGTCCATGCCGCCGAGCAGTTGCGCCTCCTCCCAGGTCAGGGAGTGCACACCGAGCTTGGGCTTCCAGTGGAACTTGGCCAGCACCGTCTCCCCGGCCTCGTTGACGAGGCGGAAGGTGTGCACACCGAAGCCCTCCATCGTCCGGTACGACCGCGGGATGCCCCGGTCGGACATGTTCCAGATGGTGTGGTGCTGGGCCTCGGTGTGCAGCGAGACGAAGTCCCAGAAGGTGTCGTGGGCGCTCTGCGCCTGCGGGATCTCCCGGTCCGGGTGCGGCTTGCCGGCGTGGATGATGTCCGGGAACTTGATCGCGTCCTGGATGAAGAACACCGGCATGTTGTTGCCGACCAGGTCGAAGGTGCCCTCGTCGGTGTAGAACTTCGTGGCGAAGCCGCGGGTGTCGCGGACCGTGTCGGCCGAACCGCGCGAGCCGAGCACGGTGGAGAACCGCACGAAGACGTCGGTCTCGCGCCCCTTCTTGAGGAAGCCGGCCCTGGTGACCGCCTCGGCGGTGCCGTACGCGGTGAACACGCCGTGCGCACCGGCGCCCCGGGCGTGCACCACGCGCTCCGGGATGCGCTCGTGATCGAAGTGCGTGATCTTCTCGCGTAGGTGGTGGTCCTGCAGGAGCACCGGGCCGCGTGGGCCGGCCTTGAGCGAGTGGTCCGTGTCCCGCAGCCGCGCCCCGTTCGCGGTCGTGAGGTAGGCGCCCTGCTGACCGTTCGCGGTCGTCGGTGCGCCGGTCTCCGCGCCGGTCGGCGTACGCGTCTGCGGTGCCCCCTGTTCCGCCTTCGGCGGCAACGGGTCGTGCGGCGTCGTCGGCTCCTCGACGCTTGGTGGCGCGCTACCCGGTGCGCCGGGGACATCCGGGGTCAGGGCGTCGGCGATCTTTCCGGAGGCCGTCTTCACGGCGTTCTTGACCGCCTCGGCGGGCTTGCTCGTTTCCACTTGACGAACCCCTCCATGGAGCGTGTGTGGGCAGGCGAGAGCCCTGCTACCCCTGGTCAGAGGGTCGAAACACGACCGATCCCGGCAACCTGCGTCGGAACTGGTGATTTCGCCGATGCGCGGACCGGTGGACCGGCCAAAACTGACGTACGTCGATATCCCTCGACCCTAGGGAGTGCCCGACGTGTCCTCACCAACCACCACCCGTCCCCGTTCCGTCGTAACCCGACTCGCGGTGGCCGCCGTCCTGGTCGCCGGCGGCGTCCTCGCCGGCCCGACCGGCGCCGCGCAGGCCGCCGGCCCGTACGAGCGCGGCCCGGCCCCGACCACCTCGATCCTGGAGGCCAGTCGCGGCCCGTTCGCCACGGCGTCGCAGAGCGTGTCGTCGCTGAGCGTCACCGGCTTCGGCGGCGGCGTCATCTACTACCCGACCAGCACCAGCGAGGGCACCTTCGGGGCCATCGCCATCTCGCCCGGTTACACCGCCGCCTGGTCCAGCATCAGCTGGCTCGGACCGCGGATCGCCTCGCACGGCTTCGTGGTGATCGGCATCGAGACCAACAGCCGGTTGGATCAGCCGGCCAGCCGGGGCCGCCAGTTGCTCGCCGCGCTCGACTACCTCACCGAGCGCAGCTCGGTCCGCACCCGGATCGACAGCAGTCGGCTCGCGGTGGCGGGGCACTCGATGGGTGGCGGGGGCTCCCTGGAAGCGGCCTCGTCGCGGCCGTCGTTGCAGGCCGCCGTGCCGCTCGCGCCGTGGAACACGGACAAGAGCTGGTCCGAGCTACGGGTGCCCACGCTGATCATCGGTGGCGAGAGCGACTCCGTGGCGCCGGTCGCGTCGCACTCGGTGCCGTTCTACAACAGCATCCCGGCCTCGGCCGAGAAGGCGTACCTGGAGCTGAACGGGGCGAGCCACTTCTTCCCGCAGACGACGAACACGCCCACCGCCCGGCAGATGGTGGCCTGGTTGAAGCGGTTCGTCGACGACGACACCCGCTACGAGCAGTTCCTCTGCCCCGGGCCGAGCGGATCGCAGATCGAGGAGTATCGCAACACCTGTCCCAGTTCCTGAGCGTGGTCGCGGGGCGGTCGCCGGTGGCGGCCGCCCTTTCGGCGTGCACGCAGGGCCATTGAAGGTCTTGACGCGATACCCGAGAAACGTACACTGCGAGTGTAAATAAACACCCGCCACGACAGAGGGATGGGTGATGGAGCGCGGCCTCGAACTGCACCACATCGGCGTCCGTTTCGGCGGCCTCACCGCCCTCGACGACGTCTCCCTGCGGGTGCCGCCCAACCGGGTGGTGGGCGTGATCGGGCCCAACGGCGCCGGCAAGACCACGCTGTTCAACGTGATCTGCGGGTTCGTCGCGCCGGAGACCGGCTCGCTCACCCTCGACGGCCGACCGCTGCGGCCACGGCCGCACCGGCTGACCCGGCTCGGCATCGCCCGGACCCTGCAGGGGACCGGCCTCTTCGCCGGTCTGACCGTGCTGGAGAACGTGATGACCGGCGCCTCCCACACCGCCCGTGCGGGCTTCGTCCCGGCCCTGCTCGGGCTGCCGGCCAGCGACCGCGACGAGCGCCGGCTCCGTCAGCACGCCCTGGCCATCCTCGACGACCTGGGGATCGCCGGGCACGCCGAGGCCGCGCCCACCACACTGCCCTTCGCCGTACGACAGCGGGTCGCCCTGGCCCGCGCGCTCGCCGCCCGGCCCCGGCTGCTGCTGCTCGACGAGCCCGCCGGTGGCCTCGGCGCCGACGACATCGCCGAGCTGGCCGAGCTGGTCCGGCACCTGCCCCGGCGCGACGACGACAGCTGTGCGGTGCTGCTGGTCGAGCACCACATGGACCTGGTGATGGCCGTCTGCGACGAGCTCGTGGTGCTCGACTTCGGCCGGGTCATCGCCGCCGGCACCCCGGACGAGATCCGCGACGATCCGGCGGTCACCGACGCCTACCTCGGCGCCACCGTCGAGGAGGTCTCCCCATGACCGCGAGGAGTGAGCCGGATGTGCGAGCCCCGAGCGCGGGCGGCACCCCCGATCTGCTCGTCGTGCGGGGGTTGGTGGCCGGTTACGGCGCCGCGCCCGTGTTGCGGGCCATCGACCTCACCGTCCCGGCCGGCACCATCGCCGCGGTCGTCGGCGCCAACGGCGCCGGCAAGACCACCCTGCTGCGCGCCCTCTCCGGCATGATCCGCCCGGCCGCCGGCCAGGTGCTCCTCGCCGGGGAGGACCTGCGCGGCACGCCAGTGGAGCAGCTCGTCCGACGCGGCATGGCGCACGTGCCGGAGGGGCGGGGCGTGATCAGTGAGCTGACCGTCGACGAGAACCTGCGGCTCGGCGGGTTGTGGCGGCGCGACCGGGCCGACGCGGCGCGTGCCCTCGACGAGGTCTACGAACTCTTCGAGCCGCTGGCCCGACGCCGCCGGCACCTCGGCCACCAGCTCTCCGGCGGGGAGCGGCAGATGCTCGCCCTCGGCCGGGCACTTGTCGGCCGACCCCGCCTGCTGCTGCTCGACGAGCCGTCGCTCGGCCTGGCGCCACGGGTGGTCGCCCGGACCATGGCCCTGCTGCGCCAGCTGCGCGACCGTACCGGCCTGACCGTCCTGCTGGTCGAGCAGAACGTGCGCAGCGCGCTCGCCGTCGCCGACCAGGGCGTCGTGATGTCCCTCGGTCAGGTGGTGATCGCCGCCCCGGCGGCGAAGCTGCGTGACGACGTCGACCTGCGCCACGCGTACCTCGGATTCTGACCACCACCTCGTCCCCCGGAGGGAGGACTGTTGGACCGCTTCGTCTTCCTCACCATCGACGGCCTGTCCCGGGGCGCGGTGTACGCCGCGTTCGCGCTGGCCCTGGTGCTCATCTGGCGGGCGGCGCGGGTCGTCAACTTCGCCCAGGGGGCGATGGCCGTCGCCGCCGCGTACGTCGCCTACACCGTCAGCGCCGCGACCGGCTCCTACTGGCTGGGCTTCGTGGTCGCGATTGTCGCCGGCCTGCTGCTCGGTGCCCTTGTGGACCGTGTCGTGATGCGGCACGTCGACCACACCTCGCCGCTCAACCCCGTGATCGTCGCGCTCGGCCTGGTGCTGTTGATCCAGGCCGTGCTGGGCATGGTGTACGGCAACGAGTTCCGTCCCGCCGAGGCGCCGTTCAGTCGGTCCGCTCTCACCGTCGGCGGGGTGGCCGTGCTGTCACCGTACGACCTGTTCGTCTTCGCCACGATCGCGGTGGCGGTCAGCGGCCTGGCCTGGATGTTCGCCCGTACCCCGGTCGGGTTGCGGATGCGTGCGGCGGCCTTCGCCCCCGAGGTGTCCCGGCTGCTCGGGGTCAACGTCGGTGGGATGTTGACCCTCGGCTGGGCGCTCGCCTCCGGGGTGGGCGCGCTGGCCGCCATGCTGGTCCTGCCGACCGAGCTGGGTCTGCACCCGCACGCGATGGACCTGGTGTTCGTCTCGGCGTTCACCGCGGCGGTGGTCGGTGGGCTGGACAGCCCACCGGGGGCGGTGGTCGGCGGCCTGGTGGTGGGTCTGCTGCTCTCCTACGTGAGCGGTTACGCCGGGAGCGACGTGACGCCGCTCGCGGTGCTGGTCCTGCTGTTGGCGGTGCTGCTGGTCCGGCCCGGTGGGCTGTTCGCCCCGGTCGCGGCGAGGCGGGTGTGAGCGCCACGAGGGCGGCAGTGCCGCCGAAGCAGCAGACCGCCGAGGCGGACCGACCCGTCGACCGGCGACGCGGCTCGACGCTGCTGCGCCATCTCGCGATCGTGCTCGTCGTTGGGCTGCTGCTGGTCGGGGTCAGCTACGCCGTCGAGCCGTTCCGCAACTTCCAGCTCGCCACCGTGGCCGCCTACCTCTGCGCGACCGCGGGGCTGACCGTCCTCACCGGACTCAACGGTCAACTGTCGCTCGGGCACGGCGCGTTGATGGCCACCGGGGCGTACACCGTGGCGCTGTGCCAGAACGCGTTCGCCGACCGGGGGATGACCGGCGGCTGGCTGCTGCCGCTCTCGCTGGGCGCGGCGATCGTCAGCACGGTCGCGGTCGGCGCGGTGGTCGGTGTGGCGGCGGCCCGACTGCGCGGCCCCTACCTGGCCGGGGTCACCCTCGCGGTGGCCGTGGTGGTGCCGGCGCTGGCGGTCACCTTCGACGGCGTCTTCAACGGCGAGCAGGGGCTGTCGGTGCCGGTGGAGCCGCCGCCGATGTCGCTCGGCCCGTACTTCCCCTACGAGCGGTGGCAGCTCTGGCTCACCGGCGCGGCGACCCTGCTGGCGCTGCTGCTGCTGGCCAACCTGATCCGCAGCCGGTACGGGCGCACCTTCCGGGCGGTTCGGGACGACGAGGTGGCGGCCCGACTGGCCGGCATCCACGTGGCCCGCACCCAGGTTCTCGCGTTCGTGGTCAGCGCCGCCACCGCCGGGCTCGGCGGGGCACTGCTGGCGGTACTCGCGCAGAGCGTCTCGCCCGGGGCGTTCTCGCTGACCCTGTCGCTGTTCCTGCTGATGGCCGTGGTGATCGGTGGTCTCGGCCGGCTCACCGGCGCACTGTGGGGGGCCGTCCTGCTGGTCGCCCTGCCCGACCTCACCCACTCCGCGACCGAGTTGCTCACGCTCTCGCCCGCGGTGGCACAGCGGCTGGAGGGAAACCTGCCGCTGGCGATCTTCGGCCTCACCCTGATCGTCGTCATGATCGCGGCACCCGGTGGCGTACAGGGACTGCTGTCCCGTCTTGGTCGGCGTCTGCGGACCCGGCGTTCCTGAGCTGCTCCGTGCCCGGCCCCGGCCGGGCGTTCCACCACCCACACCGTTCCCCACAAACCGGACCGAGAAAGGTCGGTGTTCTCCATGCACCGTTTGGCACAACGTGGTCTCGCGATCGCCAGCACCATCGCCCTGTTGGCCGCCGCCGCTGGTTGCAGCGGTGACGACGGCTCCGGTCCCGGCGGGGCATCGGTGCCGGGCGTCACCGACACCGAGGTCGTCGTCGGCACCCACATGCCGCTCACCGGGCCGGCCTCGGCCGGCTACTCGAAGATCGCCCCGGCGACGAAGGCGTACTTCGACTACGTCAACGCCAACGGCGGCGTGCACGGTCGGAAGATCACCTACAAGATCATGGACGACGGCTACAACCCGGCGAACACCCAGCAGGTGGTACGCCAGCTCGTCCTGCAGGACAAGGTCTTCGCCGTCCTCAACGGTCTCGGCACGCCGACGCACACCGGGGTGCTCGACTTCCTGAAGAGCAACCGGGTGCCGGACCTCTTCGTCGCCTCCGGCAGCCGCAGCTGGGACCAGCCGGACAAGTATCCGGGCACGTTCGGGTTCAACCCGGACTACACGGTCGAGGGCAAGATCCTCGCCAACTACGCCAAGGCGAACCTGGCCGGTCAGAAGGTCTGCTTCCTCGGCCAGGACGACGACTTCGGTCGCGACAGCCTGGCCGGCGTGGAGAAGGTGCTCGGCGCCGGTGCCGTGGCGGTCAAGCAGACCTACGTCACCAGCAACACCAACGTGGCGCCGCAGATCGGCGCGTTCAAGGCGGCCGGGTGCAAGGTCATCGTGCTCGCCACCGTGCCCGGCTTCACCGCGCTCTCCGTCGGCACCGCCGCCCGGCTGGGCTTCAAGGCGCAGTGGCTGGTCTCCAACGTCGGCGCCGACTACCCGACCCTGGCCAAGCAGCTCGGCGCCGCCGCCCCGATCCTGGAGGGCATGGTGGGCACCAACTACCTGCCGATGCAGAACGACACCGCGAACCCGTGGATCCAGCTCTTCACGAAGATCAACAAGGAGCACAACGGGGACGCGCCGTTCGACGGCAACACCGTCTACGGCATGTCGGTCGGTTATCTCTTCGTGCAGACGTTGCTCGCCGCCGGCAAGGATCTCACCCGGGAAAAGGTGCTGGAGGCCGTGCAGAAGGGCGGCTTCCAGGGTCCCGGACTGGTGCCGCTGCGCTTCTCCGCGAAGGACCACTCCGGGTACGGCGGTCAGCGGCTGAGCCGGGTGACCGGGGGAGTGCAGAGCTACTTCGGTCCGGCGTACGAGACCGACGAGGCGGACGGGCCGGTCAACGAGTACACCGCCACCCCGGCCGCGCCACCGGCGAACGGGGTGCCGACCGTCTCCTGAGGACCCATCTCGGCCTCCCTGCTCGGCGATCTCGTACTTACCGCCGGCGGTGACCGTCGGTCGCCTCGGTCGGGGCGGGCGCGGTTTCGAGCGGTATACCTCAGAGGTATGAATATGACTCTGAGGTATACCGCTCAACAGCACCTGAGATGCCGGGCCAGCCCGAGTGGCCGTGCCCGTTCCCCCGGCGATGTCGTCGAGACGTTGACCGACACCGATTACCGCTCCTAATATCTGCACTGTGAATGCATATTTTGTTCGGCTTGCGAGCCGTGTCGCCATCGTCACCGGCGTCGGTCGGGGGACCGGCGGTGGCGTCGCGCTCACCGGTCGCGTCGGATGAGCGCGGCGGTCGGTCCGGGGCCGCTGATCACCGCCTGTCTAGACTCGTCGGTGCGTCAGGAGGCGCGGTGGCGGTGAAGGGGCGGGGGCGGATGGACGGGGTCGAGGTCGCGAGCCGGGTCGACGGGCGTACCGCTCGGGCCGAGCGCACCCGCGCGGCCATCGTCGAGGCTCACCTCGCGCTCATCGGCGAGGGGGACCTGCGCCCGACCGGGGAACGCATCGCTGATCGGGCCGGCATCTCGCTGCGGACGCTCTGGACCAACTTCAAGGACATGGAGACGCTCTTCGAGGCCAGCGGCGCGGAGGTGCTCCGGCAGCAGGACGCCGCCCATCGGCCGATCTCTCCCGGGCTGCCGTTGGCGAAGCGAGTCGACGCGTACTGCCGGCAGCGGGCCCGGTTGCTCCAGCTCATCGCGCCGTCGGCGCGGGCCGCCCAGATGCGCGAGCCGGTCTCCGAGCAGCTGCACCGCAACCGCCTCAAGCACATCGAACGGGTCTGCGACGAGGTCGCCGAGCTCTTCGCCGTCGAGCTGGCCGCGGCCGGGCCGGGGCGGGAGCAGTTGCTGAACGCACTGGTGGCGGCGAGCACGTGGCAGGCCTGGTCGATGCTGCGCTACGGGCTCGGGCTGGGCGTGGACTCGGCCCGCGCCGTGATGGCCCGGACGGTGGGCGCGCTGCTGGCCGAGGTCACGGCCGACTGATTCCGGCTCGGGCCGATATCGGCTCCTCTTTCCATTTGGTTACCGATGAGTGACACTTCATGCATGGTTACTGCATCGAGAGTGCAACTAACCGTGCTGCGCGGCCGGGACGACGAATGCCGCGCCGTCCGGTGCCTGCTCGACGGCGTGACCAACGGTGGCGGTGCCCTGCTGCTGCACGGTGAACCGGGCTCAGGCCGCACCGCGCTGCTCGGCCACGCCCATCGCCACGCCGAGGGCGTCACCGTGCTCGCCGCGAGCGGACTGGCCGAGGAGGCCGCGCTGCCGTACGCGGGTCTGCAACGACTCCTCGACCCGGTGCTGCACCACGCCGCAGCCCTGCCAACGCCGCAGCGCGACCTGCTCCGGCGGGCACTGGGCGGGGACGGTTGCCCAGCCCATCGCCGGCTGGCCCTGTCGATGGCCGTGCTCGGAATCCTCGCCGACGGGGCACGGGACCGCCCGCTGCTCGTCACCATGGACGACGTGGATCGGGGCGACCCGCTGACCGGGCAGGTACTGGCCGTCGTGGCCCGCCGGCTGCGGCACCTACCGATCGTCGTCCTGCTCACCGCGGACGTCGGGGTCACGATCGACGGGATACCGGCGCACCGCCTCCGGCCGCTCGACACGCGCAGCAGCGTCGCCGTCCTCGCCGACCGGCTACCCGAGCGGCCCGCCGCGTCGGTGGTGAGCGCCTTGGCCGCGATCGGCGGCGGCAACCCGCAGGCCCTGGTGGACCTCGCCGAGGTGCTCAGCCCGGCCCAGTGGCGGGGCGAGGAGCCGCTGCCCGCCGCGCCGCCGGAGGACGGTGCGCTGGGCCGCGCGTACCGGGCACGGCTGGACCGGTTGCCGCCGGACACCCGGCGGATGCTGCTGCTCGCCGCGCTCGACCAGGACGGCGCGCCGGGCACGCTGATCCGGGCAGCCGGCGCCGCCGGCACCGAGGTCGAGGCGCTCGCCCCGGCGGAGGTCGCCGGCCTGGTCCGCGTCGAGCCGCAGGGCGTCACCTTCCCCCAACCGTTGGTTCGCACGATGATCGTGGCCAGCGCGCCCCTCGCCGAGCGCCGCGCCGCACACCGGCTGTTGGCCGGGGTGCTGAGCGACGACGGGCAGCGGCTGCGCCGGGCCATGCACCTGGCCGCCGCCACGGCAGGCGCCGATCCGGTCCTGGCCGCGGAGTTGGAGGAGGCGGCCTCGGGCGGCGCCGGTGGCTGGGCCGTCGCCTCGGAGGCGCTGCGCTGGGCCGCCGACCTCAGCGACCATCCGTTCCAGACGGCCGTCCGGCTGCTGGGCGCCGCCCAGTACGCCTGGGTCGGCGGGCAACCCGAGGTGGCCCGGTTGCTGCTCGACCGCCTGCGTGGGGTCTCCACGGACCCGGCCCTGCGGGGCCGCGCCGACCTGCTGCGTGGTGAGTTGGAGCTGCGGTGCGGCGCGGCGTCGGATGCCTCGGCCCGACTGCTGGACGCGGCCGGAGCGGTCGCCGACACCGACCGGTTCCTGGCGATGTCCGGGCTGGTACGAGCCGGCGAGGCCGTCTGCTTCGCCGGCGACCAGTACCGGTACGCCGAGGTCGGTCGGCGGGCGCTGGCCCTCCGGCGGTCGGCCGACCCGCCGGCGATGGAGCTGATGGGCAGCCTGGTCACCGGGGTGGCGGCGACCCTGCGCGGCGACCACGAGCGGGCCGGCCCCACGCTGCGCCGCGCCGTCGTGCTGGGTGCCCGGTTGAACGGCTCGGCGATGACCCCCACCGCGCTCACCTGTGCGGCGGCGGCCGGCCTGGTGGTCGCCGTGGACGGCGCGGCGCACCGGCTCGCCGAGCGTGCGGTCGCGCTGGCCCGCGATCGGGGCGAGTTGTCCATGCTGTCCCGGGCGCTGGAGCTGCGGGCGATCGCCGAGTACTGGCAGGGCCGGCACGAGGCGGCGGCGGAGACTTCCCGCGACGGGCTGCGGGTCGCTCGCGCCACGGGTCAGGTCAACTGCGCCAACGTCCACCTGGGCATGCTCGCGGTGCTCGCCGCGATCCGGGCCGACCGCGACACCAGCCTGCGGCAGATCCGTGAGATCGGCGAGTCGCCGACGCCGGGCAGCCGTCCGCACGCGCTCGCCGGGTGGGCGCTGGCGGTGCTCGACCTCATCGACGGACGGCACGCCGAGGCCGCGGACCGGCTGGCGTCGCTGGCTCGGCTCGGTACCGGTCGAGGTCAGGTCCTGGTGCAGGTGATGGCGACGCCGTACCTGGTGGAGGCGGCGGCGCACCTGGCACACCGACCGGCGGCCGCGGCCGCGCTCACCGTGTTCGACAGATGGGCCAGCAGCACGGCGAGCCCGCTGCGCCGGGCCCTGTCCGCCCGGTGCCACGCGCTGCTCGCCCCCCGGGGCAGCGCCGAGGCGGAACGCAATTTCCAGGCGGCGCTGCGGCTGCACCCGACCGAGGCCGGCACGTTCGAGCTGGCCCGCACCGAGCTGCTCTTCGGCCAGGAGCTGCGGCGCAGTCGACGCCCACGTGACGCGCGTACGCACCTGCACCAGGCCCGGGAGACGTTCAGTCTGCTCGGGGTGGCGTGTTGGGCGGAGCGGGCCACTTCGGAGCTGCGGGCCGCCGGGGAGTCGGTCGGTCCGCCGGACCTGCCGGCGGCGCGGCTGCTGACCGGCCAGCAACTGCGGATCGCGGAGCTGGTCGCGGAGGGTGCCACCAACCGCGAGATCGCGGCCCAGATGTTCCTCTCGATCCGCACGATCGACCATCACCTGCGCAACGTGTTCCACCGTCTCGGCATCCGCTCGCGGACCGAGTTGGCCCGCGCGTTCGCGGGCGAGCGGCACGCCGGGCTGGCCTCCGACCGGTGACCCGGGGTCCGCTCTGGACGGCATAAACTATCACCGCTAGTTTAATGGCCATGGACCTCACCCTCTCCGCCGAGCAGGCCGCGGTCCGCCAGCTGGCCGCCGAGTTCGCCGACCGTGAGCTGGTGCCGCACGCCGCCGTCTGGGACCGGCGCGAGTCGGTCGACCCCGCCATCGTCGGCATGCTCGGCGACCTGGGCTTCCTGGGGCTGACCATCGCCGAGTCCGACGGCGGTTCCGGCGGCGACCACCTCGCGTACTGCCTGGTCCTGGAGGAACTGGGCCGGGGCGACTCGGCGGTGCGCGGCATCGTCTCGGTCTCCCTCGGCCTGGTCGCGAAGTCGATCGCCGGCCACGGCACGGCCGAGCAGCGGGCCGAGTGGCTGCCCCGACTCTGCGCCGGCACCGCGCTCGGCTGTTTCGCGCTGACCGAGCCGGACAGCGGCTCGGACGCCGCCGCGCTGCGCACCCGCGCGGTCCGCGACGGCACCGACTGGCTGCTCACCGGCACGAAGACGTTCATCACCAACGGCACCACCGCCGACGTCGCGCTGGTCTTCGCCCGCACCGGCGGCCCCGGGCACCGTGGCATCAGCGCGTTCCTGGTGCCCACCGACAGCCCGGGGCTGACCCGCCGGGAGATCCACGGCAAGCTGGGCCTGCGCGGCCAGGCCACCGGGGAGTTGAGCTTCGACGGGGTACGCGTGCCCGACGCCGCCCGCCTCGGCGACGAGGGCGCCGGGTTTCGGCTGGCCCTCGCGACCCTCGCCAAGGGCCGGATGTCGGTGGCCGCCGGGTGCGTCGGCATCGCCCAGGGCTGCCTCGACGCGGCGGTCGGCTACGCCGGGCAGCGCACCCAGTTCGGCAAGCCCATCGCAGGGCACCAGCTCGTCCAACAACTGCTCACCGCCATCGCCGTGGACACCGCCGCCGCCCGGCTGCTGGTGTGGCAGGTGGCCGACCTGATCGACCGGGACCAGCCGTTCGCCACCGAGGCGTCGATGGCCAAGCTCTTCGCCAGCGAGGCCGCCGTCCGCGCGGCCAACAACGCGGTCCAGGTCTTCGGCGGGTACGGCTACATCGACGAATACCCGGTCGGCAAGTACCTGCGTGACGCCCGGGTCGCCACCCTCTACGAGGGCACCAGCCAGATCCAGCAACTCCTCATCGGACGCGCGCTCACCGGCGTCAACGCCTTCTAGTCTCCGGGAGACCTGACATGCGAGTCTTCAGCTCGGTCGAGGAACTGGCCACCGCGGTCGGCGAGACCCTCGGACCCGGTCCGTGGGAGCGGATCGAACAGAGCCGGGTCGACCTCTTCGCCGACGCCACCGACGACCACCAGTGGATCCACCTCGACCCGGTCCGGGCCGCGTCGGGGCCGTTCGGCGGGACCGTCGCCCACGGGTACCTGACGCTGTCGCTGCTGCCGGCGCTGGCCGGCCGGCTCTACCGGGTGGAGGGGGTGGCGATGGGGGTCAACTACGGGCTGAACCGGGTCCGCTTCCCCGCCCCGGTGCGGGTCGGCGCCGCCGTCCGGGCCGCTGTCACGTTCGCCGAGGTGTCCCCGGTGACCGGCGGCGTGCAGGTGGTCGCGACGGTCACCGTGGAGAGCGACAGCGGCGGCAAGCCCGTCTGCGTGGCCGAGACCGTCAGCCGGCTCTACCACGCGACGAGTTGATGATGCGCTGACCTTCCGCTTGGGGCCGCACGCCAGGTCGATGTGCTGTTGAGCGGTATACCTCAGGGTCATATTCATGACTCTGAGGTATACCGCTCACTACCGCACCCACCCCACCTGGGTGACCGACGGTGACCGGAGTTGCTCGTCCAGGTCGTCGTTGCGGCGGCCCTGCCTTGCGGAGAAGTTCCGGAACTTGTGGCCCTCCCGCCTCCACTGCTCCGCCGCGCTCGTCGGTTCACCGCATCGCGCTCGTGTCGAGTGGCCGTTCACCTGGACGGCTCTATTGTTGGCAGCTGAACGGCACCGTGCGGGTCTCGTAAAACTTCCGGAAATTGTTGCTCGTCGATCGGCGACGCTGACATACTCCACATCCATCGAAGTCGATGACACCACCACCCACCGGGGTGCTGCGTCAGACACTCCATCCCGGGTCCCACCGGAAGGAAAGACATGACCGAGAGGTGCCACGGGGACACCCGCCCACGAGCGCGTACGGCTATCGTCCTCGCCGCCGCGGCTCTGCTCGCCGCGACAGGCGCAGCGTTCCTGCCGAACACGGCGAGTGCCGGAACCACTCTGGGCGCGTCCGCCGCCGAGAAGGGTCGCTATTTTGGCACGGCGGTGGCCGCGAGCCGGTTGAGCGACAACGCGTACACCACGATCTTGAACCGTGAGTTCAACATGGTCACGGCCGAGAACGAGATGAAGATGAACGCCACCGAGCCGCAGCAGGGCCGGTTCAGTTACGGGGCGGCGGAGCAGATCGTCAACCACGCCCGCAGCCGTGGGATGAGCGTGCGGGGTCACACCCTCGCCTGGCACTCCCAGCAGCCCGGCTGGATGGAGAGCATGAGTGGCAGCGCGTTGCGACAGGCGATGCTCAACCACGTGACGCAGGTGGCCACGCACTTCCGCGGCCAGGTGGTCGCGTGGGACGTGGTGAACGAGGCGTTCGCCGACGGCAGTTCCGGGGGGCGTCGCGACTCCAACCTGCAGCGCACCGGCAACGACTGGATCGAGGCGGCGTTCCGGGCGGCGGACGCCGCAGACCCCAACGCGAAGCTCTGCTACAACGACTACAACACCGACAACTGGACGCACGCCAAGACCCAGGGCGTCTACAACATGGTGCGCGACTTCAAGGCCCGTGGCGTGCCGATCGACTGCGTCGGCTTCCAGTCGCACTTCAACAACAACTCGCCGTACGTGAGCAACTACCGCACCACGTTGTCGAGCTTCGCCGCGTTGGGCGTGGACGTGCAGATCACCGAGCTGGACATCCAGGGCGCTCCGGCGAACACCTACCGCAGCGTGGTGGAGGACTGCATGGCCGTGCCCCGCTGCAACGGGATCACGGTCTGGGGCATCCGCGACAGCGACTCGTGGCTGGCCTCGCAGACGCCGCTGCTGTTCAACAGCAACGGCTCCAAGAAGGCCGCGTACGACGCCGTCCTCGCCGCGCTGAACAACGGCGCCGCGGTCCCGACGACGGCTCCGCCGACAAGCACTCCGCCGACCTCCGCTCCGCCGACCTCCGCTCCGCCGACCTCCACTCCGCCGACCTCCGCGCCGCCGACCTCCGCTCCGCCCACTACGCCTCCGCCCGGCGGCGGCTGCACCGCGACGCTGCAGGACAGCACCCGGTGGGGCGACCGGTTCAACAGTCAGGTGACCGTCAGCGGGGCGAGCAACTGGAGCGTCGTGGTGGCCGTCACCCCGCCACAGAAGGTGTCCGCCACCTGGAACGGCAGCCCCACCTGGGACAGCAGCGGAAACGTCATGACGATGCGGTCGAACGGCAGCGGCAACGTCTTCGGCTTCACCACGATGGCCAACGGCAACTGGACCCGCCCACAGGTGCTTTCCTGCACCGCCTCCTGAGCACCACCGCACGCTGATGGGGCGGCGACGGATTCCGTCGCCGCCCCATCCTCCGTGACCAGATCGGGTCCACGGCTGGCCGACGTCAGCTCAGCGCCGCCGCCCTGCCCAGGAGCACCGAGCGCTCACGCTGGTTGGCGCAGAGCCGGGCCGCCAGCTCCAACTCGGCGCGCGCCTCCGGTCGCCGGCCGAGGCGGGTCAGCAGCTCACCGCGTACGGTCGGGACCAGGTGCGAGCCGGGGAGCCGGTTCGCGGCGATCAGCTCGTCCACGATGGCCAGGGCCGGTGCGGGACCCGAGGCCATGGCCACGGCGACGGCCCGGTTGAGCTCGACCATCGGGGAGGGCGCGGTCCGGCCGAGTGCCTCGTAGAGCACGACGATCCGGTCCCAGTCGGTCTCCTCGACCGAGGGTGCCGACGCGTGGCTGGCGGCGATCGCGGCCTGCAGGCCGTACGGGCCGCGGGCCGATGCCCGGGCCAGTGCGGCCAGCCCGCGGTGGATCGCCGTACGGTCCCACAACCGGCGGTCCTGATCGGCGAGCAGAACCGGCGAACCGTCCGGCCCGGTCCGGGCCGGGAAGCGCGCGGCCGTCAGCTCGCACAGCGCGAGGAGGCCGTGCACCTCCGGTTCGTCCGGTTGCAGCGCCGCGAGCATGCGGGTCAGGCGGACCGCCTCGTACGCGACGTCGGGGCGCAACAGGTCGTCGCCCGAGGTGGCCGTCGACCCTTCGGTGAAGATCACATAGAGGACGCTGAGCACGCCGCCCAGCCGATCCCGGCGCTCGCCGGCCGGCGGTAACTCGAACGGCACTCCGGCCGCCGCGATCGTCTTCTTGGCCCGGGTGACGCGGGCCTGCACGGTCGGCACCGGCACCAGGAACGCACGGGCGATCTGCTCGCTGGTCAGGCCGCCGACCACCCGCAGGGTCAGTGCCACCCGGGCCGCCGGGGAGAGCACCGGGTGGCAGCTGACGAACATCAGCGCCAGGACGTCGTCGTCGATCCGGTCGAGATCGACGTCCTCGTCGACCGCCGAGTTCACGGCCGGGTCGGCCGCCAGCAGGGCGTACCGGTCCTGCAGGGCGACCCGACGGCGGATCGCGTCGATCGCCCGCCGCCGGGCCGTGGCCATCAGCCAGCCGGCCGGGTTGGTGGGTGACGCGCGCGGCCACGACACCAGCGCCTCGGCCACCGCCTCCTGGGCGGCGTCCTCGGCCAGCCCGAAGTCACCGGTGAACCGGGTCAACGCGGCGACGATCCGGGCCGACTCGACCCGCCAGACGGCCTCGACGTCGGCCGTACCCATCAGATCTGGCCGTTGCTCTCGCTGCCGGGCGGCACCTCGTCGGCGCCGGCCACCCGCCGGACCTCGATCTTGGAGCCGCGGACCGCCGGGAACCGCCTGGCCCACTCGACCGCCTCCTGTTGCGTGGCGACGTCGAGGAGGAAGTAGCCACCGAACAGTTCCCTGGTCTCGCCGTACGGCCCGTCGGTGACCACCGGGGCCTCGCCGCTGAAGTCGACGACGACGCCCCGGCCCGGATCGTCCAGCCCTTCGGCCGCGACGAGCACGCCGGCCGCCATCATCTCCTCGATGAACCGGCCGGTCGCGGCCATCGCCTCGTCGATGGTGGCCATCATGGCCGCGTTCGTCTCGTCGGTGCCCCGCATGATCAGCATGTACGTCGACATCACGTCCTCCTCGTCCGGCGGGGCCGCGTCCCGGCCCGCGCACCCCCATGTCGAACGAGCGGCGCGCGGATCGACACGGCGCCTCGATGATCTCTCACCGCGGCGGTGCCGGGCCGGTGCGGCCCGGCACCGCGACAAGAGTCGTCAGGCGAGGGTGCAGGCGGTGCCGTTGAGGGTGAATGCGGACGGCCGCCCGGCGTTCCCGGTGTGGGTGGCCTGGAAGCCGATGTCGACCGAGGTGCTCGGCGCGATCGTCGCGTTGTAGGAGACGTTGCGTGCGGTCACCGCTCCGCTCGACGGGGAGTAGTTGGCGTTCCAGCCGCCGGTGATGGTCTGCCCGCCCGGCAACGTGAACGTCAACGCCCAACCGTTGACCGGCGTGCTGCCGGTGTTGGCCACCGAGACAGCTGCGGTGAGCCCGTTGCCCCAGGCGTTGACCGTGTACGTGACACGGCACGCACCCGACGGCGGCGGCGTGGTCGGCGGCGCGGTGGTGGGCGGCGCGGTGGTCGGCGGGGTGTCGCCGCCGATGCTGCCGGGCACCGACCGGAGGGCGTCGTACCAGGCCACGGCCATCTTGCGATAGCCGGTGGCGTTGGGGTGCACCCCGTCGGCCAGGTCGCTGAGCGTCAGGGCGCGGTACATGTCGACCAGGTGGACGCGTTTGCCGGCAGCGGCCCGGGCCTGCACGATCCCCGGGATCGCCGCGTTGTACCCGCGGACCTGGTTGTCCGCGCCCGACTTCGGGATGATCGTCGCGACGAACACGTCCGCGTTCGGGGCGGTGGTGGTGATCCGGTCGACGAGGGTGGCCAGCCGGCCCGGGGCGCCGGACGTGTCGCCGTACATGTCGTTGGTGCCGATGTGCAGCAGCACGGTCCGGGGATTCGTGGCCCGCAACCAGTTGACGACGTTGGCGTCGATCTGGGCGATGGTCCATCCGGAGTGGCCCTGGTGGTCGTGGTCGCCGAGGCTGGCGGGGCCGTTGAACTGGGAGCCGACGAAGTCGATCCGGTAACCACCGGTCGTGAACCGCTGCCAGAGCTCGATCCGGTATCCACCCGCGACGTTGAACCCGTCGGTGATCGAGTCGCCGAGGGGCATCACGCGTACGCCGCCGTTGGATTCCGCGTTCGCCGGAGCGGTCGCGATCGGTACGGCCGCGGCCACCGCCGCGACGGCGGCCAGGGCCGCCCACCACAGGCGGGCTCGTCCGGGCCTCGACGTCGTCGCGGCGGTGGTGGGTGGCGGAGGGACGGGGTGGCCGAGCGTTGCACTGCTCATGGGACTTCCTCTGGTGGTGAGGGTGCGCGACGACAGCGGCCACCGGGAGGACGGTCGCCGCCAGGACGCGGTACGCGGGGGAGCGGGCTGCGGGGAACGACCAGGAACCCGGACATCTGCGCTGGTGGTCGTGGCGCTGACACTTGTCATCGATGGTCGGGGGTGACGGATCGATGGACGGCGGCGGAAGTGTTGCCCTGCACCTCGCCTGACGCACCTTAACGTGGCATCGCCAACACCGGCAAGAGATCGGTGTCCGACTATGAGTTGTGACCCGGAGGCCCTCCGGACGGGCCAGCCGGGTGCAGCGTCGAGCCGAGCCACCGCAGCTGACGCCGGACGTGCACGGCCTCGCCGCCCTCGTGACCGTTGAACGGGTAGACGTGCATCTCGCGGGTGGGCGGAACCGGCGGCCGGGCCACCGCCGCGTACTGGTTGTAGGCGGCGAAGCCGGTGCTCGGCGGGCAGACGGTGTCCCGCAGCCCGATCCCGAAGTGCGCCGGCGCCGTGGCGCGCCGGGCGAAGCTCACCCCGTCGACGTAGGACAGGGTGCGCCACACCGCGTCCTCGGCCTCCCGGTGCACGGCCAGGTAGCGGGCGATCTCGCCGTACGGCGCCGGTTCGCTGAGCTGGACGGCCCGCCGCATGTCGCAGAGGAACGGGGCGGTGGTCAGCACCGCGCCCAGATCGCCGACCAGGCCGGCGACCGCCAGGGCCAGGCCGCCGCCCTGGCTGTTGCCGACCGCGGCGACCCGGGCGCCGTCGACCCCCGGCAGAGCGCGGACCGCCTCGACCGCCCGGACCGCGTCGGTGATCAGACGCCGGTAGTGGTAGTCGCGCGGGTCGAGGATCCCCCAGGTGGCCGGCCAGGGGCCGCCGGGTGCGCCGTGCGGATCGATGGTGTCCCCGGGAGCGTACTGGCCGGCCTGGCCCCGGTTGTCCATCAGCAGGTGGGCGTACCCGGCCGTGGGCCAGGTCAGTCGCTCGTGGGGCAGACCGCGACCACGGCCGTAGCCGGCGTACTCGACGACGGTGGGCAGTGGCTCGGACACCCCGGCCGGGCGGGTGTACCAGGCCCGGACCGGGTCGCCGCCGAAGCCCGCGAACGTGACGTCCCAGGAGTCCAGCAGCCGCAGGTCGGTGGACTCTGGACGGACGTCGACGAGCACCGGTCGGGCGGACGCCTCGGTGAGGGTGTCGCGCCAGAACTCGTCGAAGTCGTCGGGTTCGACGATGTCCGGGGCGTACCGGTGGAGGTCGTCGAGCAGGGCGGCGGCGTGGGGCACGGGTCCTCGCAGGGGCTCGGGTCAGTGCGGGCTGGCGGGGGGTGCGGTGCTCTCCCGGACGACCAACTCGGTCACCAGGTCGATCCGGCTGGTCGCCGGCTCGTTGCCCCTGGTCAGGTCGAGCAGCATCTGGGTGGCGATGCCCGCCATGTCGCGCAACGGCTGGTTGATCGTGGTGAGGGCCGGGTCGGTCCAGGTGGAGACCGGCAGGTTGTCGTACCCGATCACCGACAGGTCCTCGGGCACCCGCAGGCCGCACTGGCGGGCGGCCCGGAGCACCCCCATGGCCTGGGTGTCGGAGCCGGCGAAGATCGCCGTGGGTCGGGACGGCAGGCGGAGCAGTTCCAGCCCGTGGGCGTGTCCGGCTCCCGCGGAGAAGCTGCCGTAGCGGACCAGCTCGCGGTCGACCACGAGCCCGGCCTCCTCGTGGGCCGACTGGAAGCCGGCAGCGCGGGCCCGGCTGCAGAGCACATCGGGCGGCCCGGAGATGATGGCGATCCGCCGGTGCCCCAACTCCAGGAGGTGCCGGGCGGCCAGCAGGCCACCGTTCCAGTTGTTCGAGCCGACGGTGGGTACGGAGGCCGAGGTCGCGCTGTCGGTGTCGACGACGACGAACGGTATGCCCTGACGCCGCAGGTGCTGCTGCTGGGCCTCGGCCAGGTGGGACAGGACGAACACCACGCCCAACGGGCGGTCGGCGAGGATCGCGTCCAGCCAGCGCGCCGGCGGGCGGTGCGCGCCGTTGAGTTGAGCCACCGACAACCCGATGCCGGCCGCGGCGGTCACCGCCTCGACACCGCGCAGGATCTCCATGGCCCATCCGGTGTCGAACTCGTGGAACACGAGATCGATGCGCCCCCCGCTGGTCGAGGGTCGCCGGGTGCGGCGCTGGTACTGGTGGCGATCGAGGCTCGCCTCCACGCGCGCTCTGGTGCCGGGGGCGACATCGCCACGTCCGTTGAGGACCTTGGAGACCGTGGCCACCGAAACGCCGACGTCGTGGGCGATTGTCGCGATGGTGGTGGAGGCGGGTGGATCGAGCGGGCGGTGCTCTGTCATCGCAGCCCCATGCAGCATCCGAAATTTTCGGGAGACCTTAACACGATTGGCCAGTCACACCAGCCGATGCGACAGCTGCTCGGCCCGTTCGCGGGTCATTCCGGGGCGGATTCGCGACGGAGTGCCGATGATGGACTCACCGTGTGCAGGGAACGTGCCGCCGGAGTCCAGCTGAGACCCTTGACACTCATCGATGGGGCACTTAGGTTGCCGAAAAGGTTGCGCAGGCTTCCGGAAAGTTTCGGATCGGTCGAACGTCCGCCACGGAACCGGGTTCCACCAGGGCGCGGGGATGTGGCCGGAGCTAAGGGGTCATGGCATGAGAAGTCAGTTGCCCGTGCACAGCGACGCCGCGCCGTGGCGCGATCCGCGGCTGTCGCCGACCGAACGGGCCGAGGCGCTCCTGCCGTTGATGACACTGGAAGAGAAGATCGCGCAACTCGTCGGAGTCTGGGTCGGCGCGGACGCCTCCGGCGAGGGCGTCGCCCCACACCAGTCCGACATGATCACCGAACTTCCGCCGTGGAACAGCCTCATCGAGTACGGGTTGGGCCAGCTCACCCGGCCGTTCGGCACCGCGCCGGTCGACCCGGTCGTCGGCGCCCGGTCGCTCGCCGCCTCCCAGGCGCAGATCGTCGCCGCCAGCCGGTTCGGCATCCCGGCCCAGGTGCACGAGGAGTGCCTCACCGGGTTCGCGGCCTGGCGGGCCACCGTCTACCCGACCCCGCTCGGTTGGGGCGCTTCCTTCGACCCCGACCTGGTCGAGGCGATGGCCGACCGGATCGGGCGCTCCATGCGCGCCGCGGGCGTGCACCAGGGGCTCGCGCCGGTCCTCGACGTCACCCGCGACTACCGCTGGGGCCGCACGGAGGAGACGATCGGCGAAGACCCCTACCTGGTGGGGACGACAGGTGCCGCGTACGTGCGGGGCCTGGAAGGCGCCGGTGTCGTCGCCACCCTCAAGCACTTCGCCGGCTACTCCGCCTCCCGGGGCGGGCGCAACCACGCGCCGGTGCCGATGGGTCGTCGGGAGCTGACCGACGTGATCCTGCCGCCGTTCGAGATGGCCCTTCGGCTGGGCGGCGCCCGCTCGGTGATGAACTCCTACGCCGAGATCGACGGCCTGCCCGCCGCCGCCGACGAGGAACTGCTGACCCGCCTTCTCCGCGACGAGTGGGGTTTCACCGGCATCGTCGTCGCCGACTACTTCGCCGTCCGCTTCCTGGAGACCCTGCACCGGGTCGCCGCCGACGCGGCCGACGCCGCCCGGCTCGCCCTGCGGGCCGGGATCGACGTCGAGCTGCCCACCGTGGACGCCTTCGGCGCCCCGCTGGTCGAGGCGGTACGCCGCGGCGACGTCGACGAGGCGCTGATCGACCGTGCGCTGCGACGGGTGCTGATCCAGAAGATCGAGATCGGCCTGCTCGACGAGGACTGGCAGGTGCTCCCCGACGACGTGGCGAACCTGCGACTCGACGACGAGGCCAGCCAGGACGTGGCCGTCCGCCTGGCCCGGGAGTCCGTCGTCCTGCTGCGCAACAGCGGCGTCCTCCCGCTGGCCGTCGGGAGCCGGGTCGCCCTGATCGGCCCGGTCGCCGACGACCCGATGGCCATGCTGGGCTGCTACTCGTTCCCCAACCACGTGGGCATCCACCACGCTGACCACGGGCTCGGCCTGGAGATCCCCTCGCTGCGCGACGAGCTGGCCCGACGCGTCCCCCTGCTCAGCCACGAACCGGGCTGCACCATCACCGGCGAGGACACCTCAGGCATTCCGGCCGCGGTCGCCGCGGCGGCCGCCGCCGACGTGTGCGTGCTCGCCGTCGGCGACCGGGCGGGAATGTTCGGCCGGGGCACCTCCGGCGAGGGCTGCGACGCCGTCGATCTGCGGCTGCCCGGCGTCCAGGCCGACCTCGTCCGCGCCGTCCTGGCCACCGGCACCCCGGTCGTCCTGGTGCTGATGACCGGTCGCCCCTACGCGCTCGGCCCGGAGGTCGACACCGCGGCGGCCGTGGTGCAGGCGTTCTTCCTCGGGCAGCTCGGCGGGCAGGCGCTCGCCGAGGTCCTCACCGGCGCGGTGAACCCGTCCGGACGGTTGCCGGTCAGCGTTCCCCGCGACGCCGGCGGCCTGCCGGGCACCTACCTGGCGCCGCCGCTCGGTCGCCGCACCCAGGTCTCCTCGGTCGACCCCACCCCGGCGTACCCGTTCGGCCACGGGCTGAGCTACACCACCTTCGAGTGGGCCGACGCCACCGTGGTCGGTGCGGCCGACGAGTCGCCGGCGGCCTGGCCGGTGGACGGCGAGGCGCGGGTGCGGATCACCGTCACCAACACCGGTGACCGGGCCGGCACCGAGGTGGTGCAGCTCTACCTGCACGATCCGGTCGCGCAGACCACCCGCCCGGTGGTCCGGCTGGTCGGCTACACCCGACTGCCGCTGGCACCCGGCGAGGCGGCGCACGTGACGTTCGGCGTACCCGCCGACCTGGCCTCGTTCTGCGGACTGTCCGGCCGGCGGATCGTCGAGCCCGGCGACGTGGAGCTGCGCTTCGGCCGGTCGAGCGGCGACGTGGCGGCGACCCTGCCGCTGCGGCTGACCGGCGTCGAGCGCCAGGTCGGCCACCAGCGGGACCTGCTCACGTCGGTGCGGGTGGAGCCCCTCGTGGCCGTCCCGCATTCCGCCTAGGAGGGGCCGAGGATGACATCGACCTTACGGCCACCGCCGCCAGCGCCACCCCGGTCGCCGGCGGAGGCGGCCAGCCCCGCCCCGCGGGTGCCGCGCCGCCGCCGGAGCTGGCGGCAGGCGCTGCGCCGGGACTGGCAGCTCTACTCGCTCGCCGTCCTGCCGCTGCTGTTCTTCCTGATCTTCCGGTACCTGCCGATGGTCGGGAACATCATCGCGTTCCGCCGGTTCAAGCCGGGCGGCAGCATCTTCGGTGAGTACTGGGTCGGCCTGCGGTACTTCCGGATGTTCCTGAGCGACCCGACGTTCTGGGAGGTCTTCACCAACACGCTGGTGCTCGGGACGCTGACCCTGCTGTTCTGCTTCCCACTGCCGATCGTGCTGGCGCTGATGCTCAACGAGGTGCGCGCCCGCCGGTTCAAGCGGTTCGTGCAGTCGGTGTCCTACCTGCCCCACTTCCTGTCGATCGTGATCGTGGCGGCGATGGTCATGCAACTGACCTCGGTCGGTGGCGCGGCCAACCAGCTCGTCGGTCTGTTCGGCGGCGACCCGGTGCCCTTCCTGCAGAAACCGGAGTGGTTCCGCACCATCTACGTCTCGTCCGAGGTCTGGCAGACCGTCGGCTGGGGGACGATCCTCTACCTCGCCGCGCTCACCACGGTCGACGAGGACCTGTACGAGGCGGCCCGGATCGACGGCGCCAGCCGGTGGCGCCAGACCTGGCACGTGACGTTGCCGGGGATCCGGCCGACGATGATGACGTTGCTGATCCTGAACATCGGCAGCTTCCTGGCGGTCGGATTCGAGAAGATCCTGCTGCTCTACAACCCGCTGACGTACCCCACCGCGGACGTGATCTCCACCTACCTGTTCCGGATGGGCTTCCAGTCCAGCAACTTCAGCTACGCCGCGGCCGTCGGCCTCTTCGAAGCGGTGATCGGGTTGATCCTGGTCCTGACGGCGAACCTCATCTCCCGGCGCACGGTGGGGACGAGCCTGTGGTGATCCTCGGCACCAAGAGCGACGCCCCGAAGACGCGGGGCCCGGTGGACAGTCGGGGCTACCGGATCTTCCGGATCGTCAACACGGTCGTCCTGATCGGCGTCGTGGTCGTGACACTGTTTCCGTTCCTCAACATCGTGGCCCGCTCGCTCAGCGAAGAGGCGTACATCATCGCGGGGAAGGTGAGTATCGTCCCGCGCGGGTTCGACCTGACCGCGTACAAGCTGTTGATGTCCGACGGGTTGTTCTGGACCAACTACCGCAACACGGTGGTGTACACGGTGGTCGCCACGCTCATCTCGATCGTGCTGACCACCTGTTACGCGTACGTGCTGTCGAAGCCCCAGCTCAAGGGGCGCGGCCTTCTCGTCGGCGTCGCGCTGTTCACCATGTTCTTCTCCGGCGGCCTGATCCCCAACTACGTGCTGGTCACCAGCCTGGGCATGAAGAACACCATCTGGGCCGTAGCGGTGCCCAACGCCATCAGCGTGTTCAACCTGCTGGTCATGAAGGCGTTCTTCGAGAGCCTGCCGAGCGAGCTGGAGGAGGCTGCCGCGGTCGACGGGCTGAACACGTACGGCATCCTGCTGCGGATCGTGCTGCCGCTGTCGAAGGCGATCATCGCGACGATGGTGCTCTTCTACGCGGTGTCGTTCTGGAACTCGTGGTTCACCGCGTTCCTCTACATCGACCAGCAGGACCTGCTGCCGGTCACCGTCTACCTGCGCAACCTCATCGCGGGCGCCACCAGTGCCGAGTCCGCCGCCGCCAACGCCGACAAGGTCCAGGCCGCGGCCACCCTTGAGGCCGTGACGATCGTGCTGACCACCCTGCCGATCCTGGTGGTCTATCCCTTCGTCCAGCGGTACTTCGTCCGCGGCGTGATGCTCGGCGCGGTCAAGGGGTGACGCCGACGCCGCACCGTTCCACCTCGAATCCCCACCACCACCGAAAGGACGAGCCATGCTCCACAAGACGTGGCGCCGGGTGGCGATAGCCACCGCGGGTCTGCTCGCGCTCACCCTCAGCACCGCCTGTTCCGAGGACCCCGGCGAGTCGACGGACCTCTCGGAGAACAAGGTCGGGGCGATGGCCAGCTACGGCGTCGGCGACCAGTTCAAGGCCACCGAGGCGCTCTCCTTCTCCACCCTCTACAACAACCACACGTTCTACCCGCTCAAGGAAGACTGGGCGTTCTGGTCGGAGCTGACCAAGCGGACCAACGTCAAGATCGAGCCGGTGGCCGTACCGCTGAGCGACTACGAGCAGAAGCGCAGCCTGCTGATCGGCGCCGGGGACGCCCCGCTGATCATCCCCAAGACGTACCACCCGCAGGAGGACGCGTTCGTGTCCTCCGGGGCGATCCTCCCGGTGAGCGACTACCTGGATCTGATGCCCAACCTCAAGGACAAGATCACCAAGTGGAACCTCAAGCCGGAGATCGACAACCTGCGGCAGGCCGACGGTAAGTTCTACCTGCTGCCCGGCCTGCACGAGAAGCCCACGCAGGACTACACGGTGCTGGTGCGCACCGACATCATGCAGGAGCTCAACCTCCCCGTCCCGAAGACCTGGGACGACCTCTACACGGTGCTCAAGGCGATGAAGGCGAAGTACCCGGACGTCTACCCGTACTCCGACCTCTTCAGCAAGCCCAACCCGACCGGCGCCCTGCTGAACCTCCTCGGCTCGTCCCACGGCACCTACGCCGGCTGGGACTACCAGCACGCCACCTGGAACCCGGCGGAGAAGAAGTTCACCTACACCGGGTCGTCCGAGCAGTACAAGCAGATGGTCACGTTCCTGCACAAGCTCGTCGCCGAGGGCCTGCTCGACCCGGAGAGCTTCACCCAGACCGACGACCAGGCCCGCCAGAAGCTCGCCAACGGCAAGTCCTTCGTGGTCACCGGCAACGCGCAGACGCTTGTCAACAACCACCGGCCCGACCTGGCCAAGACCCTGCCGAACGCGAAGATGGCCAAGATTCCGCTGCCGATCGGCCCGGCCGGCGAGGTCAACCCGTTCCCCCGGCTGGAGAACGGCATCATGATCTCCTCGAAGGCCCGGGAGAGCAAGAACTTCGTCGCCATGATGCAGTTCATCGACTGGCTGTGGTATTCGGACGCGGGTTTGGAATTTGCCCGCTGGGGCGTCGAGGGCACCACCTTCACCAAGGACGCGTCCGGCAAGCGCACGCTCGTCCCTGACGTCAGTTTCCTGGGGCTCAACCCGAAGGCATCCAAGCACCTGCAGAAGGACTTCGGCTTCCAGAACGGCGTCTTCGCCTACGGCGGCGCACCCGACCTGGTCCGTGGGTTCTTCTCGCCGGAGGAGCTGGAGTTCCAGAAGGTGATGGACGCCCGCAAGCCGAGGGAGGTCCCCCCGCCGCGCCCGTTCACCGACGAGGAACGCGAGCAGGTGTCGCTCTGGGAGACCCCGCTGAAGGACTTCGTCACCCAGAACACGCTCAAGTTCGCCCTCGGCCAGCGGCCCCTCAGCGAGTGGGACGCCTACGTGGCCGAGCTGAAGGCCAAGAACTCCGAGCAGTACATCAACGTGGTCAACAAGGCCTACGAGCGGTTCCAGAAGGACAACGGCTGATCAGCGGGGAGTCCGGGCGGGCGGTCACCAGGCCCGACCGGACTCCCCGAACACCACCGGCCCGGGGCGCGGGTGACCCGCTCACCCTCGCGCCGGACGACCAGAGGACTGCGATGCGCAGTCGCGACCGGAGGGAGCAGCCGTGAGCGCCGCGCGCACCTGGCGACAGTTCGGCGACGGGCCACTGTCGCGGATCACCTCGCGGGTCTACATCCTGCTCGTCGTCGAGCTGCTGCTCCTGCTCACCACCCTGCCCGGCCTGCTCCCGATGCTGCTGCTGAGCCGTGACCCCAGCAACCTGCCGCTGGCCGCCCTCCTGCTGGTGCCGGTCGGGCCGGCTCTCTCGGCTGCCCTGTACGCCCTGCGCCACCAACGCAGCGACCTGACCGACCTGCGGCCCGCCGCCGTCTTCTGGCGCGGCTACCGGGCCAACCTGTCCGGCGTGCTGCGCGTCTGGGTGCCGACGCTGCTGTGGCTGACCGTGCTCGCCGTGAACCTCGCCTACCGGGGCGCGGTCGGGCTCCCCGGTTGGTGGACCGTGCCGCTGATCCTGCTCGCGGTGGGTGTGACGCTCTGCGCGGCGAACGCCCTGGTGATCACCTCGCTGTTCGACTTCCGCACCCGGGACGTACTCCGACTGGCCGTGCACTTCCTGGTGCGTACCCCCGGTGTCACCGTCGGCAACGCGCTGCTGGTGGTCGCGGCGGCCGCGGTCACCGCGGTCTTCTCCGAGGCCGTGCTGGCGATGCTCGGTTCGGTCGCGGTCCTGGCGCTCCTGGGCGTCAGCGACCCAATGGTCCGGCTGATCCAGAAGGATTTCCTCCGATGAGCCCGCCCGTCACGGTGCCTTTCGGGGGCGACGACAACCGAACGTGGGGAAGCTGGCGTACGGTGTCGTCGTGCTGAGGGAGGATCGATGAACGCCGAAGAATGGGTGGACCTGGAGCAACTGATGTTCGTCGAGGAGTCGCTGGACACGGACGAGCCGCGCGTACACCCGGCCTGGCTGCCACCTGAGGCTTTCCGGACCCTCGGCGCGCGTCGCGTTCTCGTCCACGGCGACGGGTTGCTCGTCGACACCGTGCTCGACGAGGTGTCGCGGGCCTGCGCGCGCTACGGCGGGCGGGTGTGGCACAACCCCTCCTGGGACGTCGACGTCGACCTGGTGCTCGCCGTGCGGGGCGCGGGCGAGCCGCCCGGCCCGGCGGTGGAGGCGGCACGTGCCGAGGCCGGCGACGGCACGCTCGGCAAGGAGGGGTTCCTGCTGACCCACGCCGGCCCGGTGACAGTGGTGCTGGCCGACGCGCCCGCCGGTCTGCTGTACGGGCTCTTCCACGTGGTCCGGCTCTGCGCGGCGGCCTTCGACCCGACCCGCCCGCCGGAGCGGCACCGGCCCGCGCTGCGCCGGCGGATGCTGAACCACTGGGACAACGTGGCCGTGCACCCGGTGATGGGCCAGGTCGAACGGGGGTACGCGGGCGGCTCGATCTTCTGGCAGGACGGCCGGTCGCGCCGCGACCTGGCACGGATCCGCGAGTACGGACGACTCCTGGCCGCGAGCGGCGTCAACGCCATCTCGGTGAACAACGTCAACGTCGCCCGTACGGAGGCGCTGCTGCTCACCGACCGGCTCGGCGACGTGGCCGAGATCGCCGACGTGCTGCGCCCGTACGGCATCCGGGTGCACCTGTCGGTCACCTTCGCCGCGCCGATGGTCCTCGGTGGCCTGTCGACCGCCGACCCGCTGGACGAGAAGGTGCGGGGCTGGTGGGCGGAGACCACCCGCAACGTCTACGACCGCATTTCCGACTTCGGCGGCTACGTGGTGAAGGCCGACTCGGAGGGGCAACCCGGCCCGTTCACCTACGGACGCGACCACGCCGACGGGGCCAACCTGCTGGCGGACGCGCTCGCCCCGCACGGGGGAGTCGTGCACTGGCGGGCGTTCGTCTACAACCACCACCAGGACTGGCGGGACCGGTCGACCGACCGGGCGCGCGCCGCGTACGACCACTTCGCCCCACTCGACGGGCGGTTCCGCACCAACGTGATCCTCCAGGTGAAGTACGGTCCGGTGGACTTCCAGACCCGTGAGCCGGTCTCCCCGGTGATCGCCGCGATGCCGGCCACCCGACTGGCGGTGGAGTTGCAGGTCACGCAGGAATACACCGGCCAGCAGCGACACATCTGCCACCTCGGCCCCTGGTGGAGTGAGGTGCTGCGCTTCGCCCCCTGGGGACCGGGCGGACGCTCGGTGGCCGACGTGGTGGCGGGGACGGCGGGCGCCGGCGGTGGCCTCGTCGCGGTCGCCAACACCGGCGACGACAGGTTCTGGACCGGGCACCCGTTGGCGCAGGCCAACCTGTACTCGTTCGGGCGGCTCGCCTGGAATCCGGAGCTGGACCCGACGGTGGTCCTCGACGAATGGATGACGCTGACCTTCCCGCCGTCCGCCACCGCCGACCCGGCCCTGGTGCGGCGGACGCTGCACGAGATCATGGACGACTCGTGGTGCACCTACGAGCGGTACACCGCCCCGTTGGGCGTTGGCTTCATGGTCAACCCCGATGGCCACTACGGCCCCGGCGTCGACGGGTACGAGTACTCGCGGTGGGGCACCTACCACTTCGCCGACCGCGACGGCGTCGGCGTGGACCGCAGCCGCGCGTCGGGCACCGGCTTCGCCGGCCAGTACCCGCCGTACTGGGCCGAGGTGTACGAGACTCCGGAGACCTGCCCCGACGAGCTGCTGCTCTTCTTCCACCATGTGCCGTACCGGCACGTCCTGCGGAGCGGATCAACTGTCATCCAGCACATCTACGACACGCACTTCGCCGGTGTCGAGGAGGTGACGGCGATGCGCCGCAGGTGGCAGACGCTGAACGGGATGATCGACCCGGCCGTGTACGAGCGGGTGGCCGAACGCCTCGACGAGCAGGTGCGGTCCGCCACCGAGTGGCGCGACCAGATCAACACGTACTTCTTCCGCAAGTCCGGGGTGCCGGACGAGCGGGGACGGCGCATCCACTGAACCCCGCCGGGCACCGGCGGCGCGGTCACCAGGGATGGACCGTGCCGTCCTCCAGCCGGTTCACCGGCAGGTACGCCGGCGAGTACGGATAACGTGCCGCCGCCTCCTCGTCGATGTCCACCCCGAGACCGGGTGTCTCGGCCGGGTGCAGGTAGCCGTCGGCGAAGTGGTAGCCGTGCGGGAACACCTCGTCGGTCTGCTCGGTGTGCCGCATGTATTCCTGCAGGCCGAAGTTGGGGATGGAGATGTCGAGCTGCAACGCGGCGGCCATGCAGACGGGGGAGAGGTCAGTGGCGCCGTGTGATCCGCTGCGGACGTGGTGCAACGCCGCGAGGTCGAAGATGCGACGCAGGTGGGTGATCCCGCCGGCGTGCACCACGGTGGCCCGGATGTAGTCGATGAGCTGTTCCCGGATGAGCTGGGCCGCGTCGAAGATGCTGTTGAACACCTCCCCGACGGCGATCGGGGTGGTGGTGTGCTGCCGGATCAGGCGGAAGCCCTCCTGGAGGTCGGCGGGGACCGGGTCCTCCATCCAGGTCAGCGCGTAGGGCTCCAGGCTGCGGCCGAGCCGGGCCGCCTCGATCGGGGTGAGCCGGTGGTGCACGTCGTGCAGCAGCCGCAGCGTCGGGCCGAACTCGTCGCGTACCTGGGCGAACACCTTCGGCACGTGCGCCAGGTAACGGGGTGTCGACCAGGTCGCCTCGCTGGGCAGCGCCGCGTCCGCCGGCTCGTAGAAGAACTTGTCGGTGCTGACCCCGTACGTCTTGGGTAGGCCCGGCACCCCACACTGCACCCGGACCGCCCGGTAGCCGAGGTCGACGTAGCGGGCGACCTCCACCAGCACGTCCTCGACGGTCTCGCCGTTGGCGTGGCCGTACACGGTGACGCCCTCGCGCGACCGACCACCGAGCAGTTGGTAGACCGGCAGGCCGGCGACCTTGCCCTTGATATCCCACAGCGCCGTGTCCACGGCGGCGATGGCGCTCATCGTGACCGGGCCGCGCCGCCAGTACGCCCCCTGGTACAGGTACTGCCAGGTGTCCTCGATGCGGGCCGGGTCCCGGCCGATCAGCAGAGGTGCCACGTGGTCGCGCAGGTACGACGCGACGGCCAACTCCCGGCCGTTGAGGGTGGCGTCCCCGACCCCGGTCACCCCCTCGTCGGTGACGATCTTGAGAGTGACGAAGTTGCGGCCCGGACAGGTCAGGATGACCCGGGCATCGATGATCCTCACTAAATCTCCTTCGTGCCCGCGGGCGTCGTCGGCGGACGCGCATCGAGGGGCGGGAGGGATGTGAAAGTCCGGCACGTTTCGAGAACCTCCCGATAATAGCCCGCGAGCCGCCACCGGCGGCCGGACCCGCCCGTGCGAAGGGTTGCGCAGGTGAACCCGCAATCCCTTGCAGCGAAAGGTTTCCGGAAGTCTTGACAATCGAGTGTGCTCGATCGAAGCTGACTTCGTCACGCGAGCCGCGGTCAGGGTCGGGCGAAGGGCAGTCCTCGACTTCAGTCCCCTTCCACGCGCCTATCTCCCGAGGGATCGCGATCGATGACACTCAAGACAAGGCTGCTCGGTGCCGCCATGGCGGCCCTGACGCTGGCCGCCGCCGCGCTGACCGTCGCCACCCCGGCGTCGGCGGCGACGCTGACCCAGGTGACCGGTTTCGGCACCAACCCCACAAACCTTCAGATGCACCTGTACGTCCCGGACCGGGTGGCCACCCGACCGGCGATCCTGCTGGCCCTGCACTACTGCACCGGGTCGGGTCCGGCATTCCACTCCGGCACCCAGTACGCGTCCCTGGCGGACCGGTACGGATTCATCGTGATCTACCCGTCGGTGACCCGCAGCAGCAAGTGCTGGGACGTGGCCTCACCGCAGGCCCTGCGCCGTGGCGGAGGCAGCGACCCGGTCGGGCTCATGTCGATGGTCGACCACGTGCGGCAGCGCTACGCCGCCGACCCGGCGCGGATCTTCGCCACCGGCACCTCGTCCGGAGCGATGATGACCAACGTCATGCTCGGTGACTACCCGGACGTGTTCGCGGCGGGTGCCTCCTTCGCCGGGGTGCCGTTCGGCTGCTTCGCCACCGGGGGCAGCTCCGAGTGGAACAGCGAGTGCGCCAACGGGCAGCTCATCAGGACCCCGCAGCAGTGGGGGGACCTGGTCCGTGCGGCGTACCCGGGCTACACCGGTCCGCGACCACGCATGCAGATCTGGCACGGCACCAACGACGAGACGCTGCGCTACCCGAACTTCGGCGAGCAGGTCAAGCAGTGGACGAACGTGCACGGGTTGAGTCAGACCCCGACGTACACCGACTCGCCGCAGTCCGGCCACACCCGCACCCGGTACGGCAGCAGCGGCCCGATGGCGCCCGTCGAGGCGATCAGCATGCAGGGCGTCACGCACAACCTGCCGGTGGACGCCGCGCAGGTCATCCGCTTCTTCGGGCTGGACGGCACCACCCCGCCCACCACGCCGCCGCCGACGACACCGCCCCCCACCACACCGCCCCCGACGACTCCACCGCCCACCACGCCACCCCCGACCACGCCACCCCCGACCACGCCGCCGCCGAGCACGGGCGCCTGCCGGGTCGGCTACGCGGTCAACGCCTGGAACAACGGGCTCACCGCGAGCGTGACCGTCACCAACACCGGCACGGCCGCCGTGAACGGGTGGGCGCTGGCCTTCACGCTGCCCAGCGGGCAGGCCATCACCGGCGGCTGGAACGCGCAGTACTCCCCGACCAGCGGTGCGGTGACCGCCCGCAACGTCTCCTACAACGCCACCATCGCCCCGAACGCGTCGGTCGAGATCGGCTTCCAGGCCACGCACGGAGGCGGCACCGGCAAACCCTCGTCGTTCACCCTGAACGGCGCGGCCTGCTCGGTGTCCTGACTGTCCTGCCACCCCACCACCACAGAGGGAGTCACACGATGAGAAACACGAGATGGAAGGCGGCATCGAGGGCCGTGGTCGCGCTGACCGGCGCGGGTGCCCTCGCCGTCGGCATGGCGCTGTTCGTGACGGCACCCGCCTCCGCCGGGACCACGCTCGGCGCGTCCGCCGCCGAGAAGGGTCGCTACTTCGGTACGGCGGTGGCGGCGTACAAGCTCTCGGACAGCGCGTACACCACGATCTTGAACCGTGAGTTCAACATGGTGACGGCCGAGAACGAGATGAAGATCGACGCGACCGAGCCGCAGCAGGGTCAGTTCCGGTACACCCAGGCGGATCCGATCGTCAACCACGCCCGCAGTCGCGGGATGCAGGTACGCGGTCACACCCTGGCCTGGCACGGCCAGCAGCCGGGGTGGATGCAGGGCATGGAGGGCACCGCGCTGCGCAACGCGATGCTCAACCACGTGACGCAGGTAGCGACCCACTACCGGGGACAGATCTATTCCTGGGACGTGGTGAACGAGGCGTTCGCCGACGGCAACTCCGGCGGCCGTCGGGACTCGAACCTGCAGCGCACCGGCAACGACTGGATCGAGGCCGCGTTCCGGGCCGCCCGCGCCGCGGATCCGGGCGCGAAGCTCTGCTACAACGACTACAACACCGACAACTGGACCTGGGCCAAGACGCAGGGCGTCTACAACATGGTGCGGGACTTCAAGGCCCGTGGTGTGCCGATCGACTGCGTGGGTTTCCAGTCGCACTTCAACAACGACTCGCCGTATGCCAGCAACTACCGCACGACGCTGTCGAGCTTCGCGGCGCTGGGTGTGGACGTGCAGATCACCGAGCTGGACATCCAGGGGGCGTCGGCGGACACCTACCGCAGGGTCGTCGAGGACTGCCTGGCCGTGGCTCGCTGCAACGGGATCACGGTCTGGGGCATCCGCGACAGTGACTCGTGGCGGGCCTCGCAGACGCCGCTGCTGTTCAACAGCAACGGCTCCAAGAAGCCGGCGTACGACGCCGTCCTCGCCGCGCTGAACAACGGCACCACGCCGCCCACGACGGCCCCGCCCACAAGCGTCCCGCCGACCACCGCGCCGCCCACCACGGCCCCGCCCACCACGGCACCGCCCACCACTCCTCCGCCGGGGCAGGGTGGCTGCACCGCGACGGTGACGGTGAACCAGTGGACCGGCGGCTTCGTGGCGAACGTACGGGTGACAGCCGGCTCGTCAGCTCTCAACGGCTGGACCGTGTCGATCACGTTGCCGTCCGGCGCGACGGTCACCAACTCCTGGAGTGCCAACTCCAGCGGTACCACCGGCACGACGAACTGGACGAACGTGTCCTACAACGGCCAGGTCGGCGCCGGGCAGTCCACCGAGTTCGGCTTCCAGGGCACCGGCACCGCCGGCAGCCTCAGCCCCACCTGCGCGGCCAGGTAGACGGATCATCGGCCGGTGCGGACGCCCACCCAGCCCCGCACCGGCCCCACCCCCAGCGCTCGGTGATCATGAGGTTCGCGGTCATCCTGCCTGGCGTGTCCGGACGCCAACCTCATGATCACCGCGTGCTGTGGCGGGGCGGGCAGCACCGACCGTTAAGCCTGGGCGGCGACGAGGAAGATCGGCACGACGACGAGGATCCGGTTCGCGTGGGCGCGCTCGGTCTGCTCGGCGAGCCAGCTCTCCTCGTCGGTGATCCGTTTCACCACGTCGAGCGCGGTGTCGTCGGTGAGCACCGTGGTGTGCACCTCGACGACCGGGTCGGTGAACCCGGCGTCGAGCAGCAGGTTGCGATACCTACGGGCAACGCGCGGCGACGGCAGCGAGTCCGCCTTCTCGTGGACCAGCCGACGGGTGGTCCCCGAGTCCTCGGAGTCGATGGCGATCAGGTCCCAGTCCTGGCCGAGCAGCACGGCTCGGCCGCCCGGCGCGAGCACCCGCCGGGCCTCGGCCACGGCTCGCGCCGGGTCGTCGAGCACGTGCAACACCTTGTCCGCCCGATAGTAGGTGACCGATCCGGTCTCCAGCGGCAGCTTCGTGGCGTCGCCGACACGGAACTCGCCGGCCGGCCAGCGCTCACGGGCCACGCCGATCATCTCGGGATCGAGGTCGACGCCGAGCGCGTGGGCTCCGCGTTCGGCCAGCTCGGCGACGGCGCGGCCACTGCCACAGCCAACGTCGACGACGGTTCGGTCAGTGAGGTCGCCAAGTAACTCGTAGGAACGGGCGCGCAGTTCGACGGCGGCGGGCTTGCTTTCGATGACATCGAGGACAGCTAGCAGACTGGACATGCCCGCCATGCTCGGACTTAATGTCGACATGATGTCAAGCACGATGACGATCGGTGAAGTGGCCGACCACTTTGGCCTGCCGGCGCACGTACTGCGGCACTGGGAGTCGGTGGGCCTGCTCTGCCCCGCCCGGGTCACCGGCGGTCATCGCCGCTACACCCGCGACGACCTGTTCCGGGTGGCCTCGATCCTGCGCGCCAAGCAGGCCGGCCTGTCGCTGCCGGACATCCGGGCGGTCCTCGCCGCAGGCAACCCCGCCGTGCGCAAGGACGTGCTGCGCCGCAACCACGGCGCGCTGCGAGCCAGGATGGCGGCGCTGCAGTCGGCGCTCAATCTGTTGGAGGCCGGGCTGAACTGCTCACACGAGGACGTCGCGACCTGCCCGAACTACCGCAGCCAGTTGGCGGAGATGGTGGAGGTCGGGGGCGGCGGCTGAGGCCTGTTCCATAAGAACTGACACCGCCCTTACGAAACAGGCTTCAGTACGGCAGCCGCCGATCGTGAGGTGACCTCAAGCGATTCGGCGATCCTGATCGCCTCGGGCCTGGTGAGGTCGCCCTCAAGTCGGTAGCTCACGCCGGCCGCCTCCCAGATCAGCGTCGAGGCGGCGAGTCGGGCCGTCTCACGGCGGACCTCTCCCGTCCGGTCCACGGAGGACAAGACGTGTGGGCCACCGACCCGGATGGCGAAGTCGCCGCCAACCTGGGTCCACTGCGCTCCGGGCCGGCTGGTCCGCTCGTGGAAGGCCAGGTCGAGGCGGCCGTCGAAGGCGTCGATGCGCAGCGTGCCTGCGCCCGCCCTGGCGGCAGCACCGCCACCAGCAGGGCGACGAGCGCGGCGGCGACACGGGCGCCCCAGCGGCGTCGCCGGGGGAGGGGTGCGGTGAGCTGTCCGCGTACGCGGGCGGTCAGGTCGGGCGCGTCGGGTGTCTCCAGCCTTCCACCTGATTGTGGACCGGCACCCCGTGCGCCGCCGCATCTCGGTACGGGACTGGCCGGCCGAAAACGGGGCCAGCATTGAGATGCACATGCTGCCCGGGTACGCACCCGAACTGGACCCCGTCGAACTGCTCAACGGCGACGTCGAACGCCGTGTGGCGCAAGCGAATCCAGGCAACGTGACCGAGTTGACCGCCGCCGCGACGGCGCGTCTTCGACGTAGACAGAACCAGCCGGACATCGTGAAAGCCTTGTTCCGCAGGCCAGAAGTCCGCTACGCCGCTGCCTGAACATCAACTATTTGCCTTATGGGTCGGTATGACCCTATGAGGGCCGTGCCCCGATCAGCTAGCGGATCGGTCCCGGTTCTCCCAGTAGGCGAAGGCCAGGGTGAGGGCGGCCACCGTGGCTGTTGCCCACAGCGGCAGGATGAACACTGTCCGATCCGGCAGCAGCACCAGGTCGACGAGGACGGCCAGGGCCAGGCCCACCGCGCTCGCAGCGGCGAACTGCCCGTAGCTGGGCTCGCCACTACGTTTCGGCCAGCCGATGAGGATGACGAGCAGCGACACCGCGAACACGATGTATCCCGGCGTGATCTCCAGGGTGGCGTCCCGCAGGATCAAGTGGCGTACCAGGGAGAGCAGCATCAGGACGGTGATCGCGTTCACCGCCAGCCGCAGCCAGCGTGTCGGGCGCGGCGTACGGGCTCGCGCCCACTCGCGGGCGAACGTGCCCAGGTCGGGGCCGACCACGTCTTCGGCGGTGCGCCCGCGCGTCGCGGCCTGGGTCAGGTGCGTGCTCAGTTCGTCGAGCATGTCGTTGATCGCGGCCGGCGACAGGCCCGCCGTCTCCCATTGATGACGGCAGCGGGCGAGCACCTTGTCATGACCTGACGCGGTGGTCTCGGCATCGTGGTGTCCGTTCACGAGTCCTCCTGATGGCGCGATGGTACGGATGGCGAAGGTTCGGGACGAGTCGGGACGGCCAGGACCTGGCCTACAGATTCGGCGAAGGCTGCCCAGCTCCGCCGGCCCGCCGCGAGCTCCGCGGCCCCTGCGTCGGTGAGCTGGTAGTACTTGCGCGGCGGGCCGTTGCCCGATGCGGTCTTGAAGACCGACACCAGGCCGGCGCTCTGCATGCGGCTGAGCAGCGGATAGATGCTCCCCTCGCTCACCAGCGCGAGTCCCCGCTGGGCCAGGCCCTCAGCCAACTCGTAGCCGTACCGGGGCTCTTCGCTGATGAGGGCCAGGAGGCAGACGTCGAGAACTCCGCGCAGCAGTTGACTTCTTCGCTGCTCGGAGTTCTCCACGCCGGCCGACACCATGCTGTCTACCGTCTCAAACGCTGTCTTGCTTCACAAGATAGTGGGACACGTGGTGAACGCGTAAGCGGAGGCGCATGCGCGCCGCGTCCGGAGTGCTGGTCACTGAGGCACGGTAGACAGGCGCCTGTTCAGGCCAATCGTGAATCCCACAACGTGGCCGGGGAATCCGCCTTCAGGTCCAGCGCGTCAATGCACCACGTGGCCCCGCCTCGGACACCACCACCATGACCACTCCGGATCACGGCCGGTTTGCCCTGGACCGTCAGCCAGGTCACCGCCACGCCGTGACCTTCACCGGCCACCCACGACCTCTGAAAACACGCCTTAGTCGCCGGAGTATCCCCAGAAGTAAATCTCCTCCGGCTTGCCCCGCTCGTCGTGCAGGACCGCGCAGCGGCCGAACCACGCCTGCGAGGCCAGCCCCTTGATCGCGTCCAGGTGCTCGCGGGTGAGCCGCTCGGTGCCGGCCACGCGCAGCGCCTCGGCGGCGCTCACCGGCTCGACCGTGCCGAAGTCGGGCTTTTCGCGCTCGGCCAGGACTCGGTAGACGTCGAGGATGGAGTGGGTGCCCATCTCCTGCACCCACTCGTCGTCGAACAGCTCTTCCATCGTGGCGGGACGGTGGGGATAGTCGCTGGCCACGTTGGGGGTCTCACCCCGGGCCCACCAGTAGTCGCCCTCGGCGAAGACGGTGTCCCGCAGGGCGTCCAACGCCGCGTCCAGGTCTGGCTGGTACGCCACAAGGTAGCTCCATCCGGATGCGCCCACCGCTGCCTCTTTCCTCCAGGTCCCAACAGTGCCGGCACGGTAGCGGGCAGCACCGACATCGCGACCCTGACGTGCGCGCGGCGTTTTGTCGCGCCCAACCCGCACGGCCGCCTTGATCAGGTGTGATGTCCTGGCTGGTCCCGGACATAAGCCCGATAGGGGGTGCTGTGGACGTGGTGGAGGAGCGGTTCACCGAGTTGTACAGGCGTCATCACGACGACGTGTGGCGGTACGTGGCGCGTCGGGTCATCGGGTCCGACGTCAGTGACGTGGTCGCCGAGGTGTTCCTGGTGGCGTGGCGTCGCCTGGCCGACGTGCCGCCCGCCTCGGTGCTGCCGTGGCTCTACGGCGTGGCCCGGCTGGTGTTGGCGAACGAGGCGAGGGGGCGACAGCGGTGGCGGGAGTTGACGCTGCGGGTCGCGGCCGAGCCGGGTCGGTCGGTGGAGGACGACCACGCCGACGAGGTGATCAGCCAGCGGGACGTCGTGACCGCCTTCGCTCAGGTTTCCGATGCTGACCAGGAGATCCTGCGGTTGGTGGCCTGGGAGCGGCTGACCCCGACCGAGGCGGCGGTGGTGCTCGGATGCACGAGAGCGACGTTCGCGATGCGGTTGATGCGTGCCCGCCGTCGGCTGCGGGCACGGTTGGATGTGACAGCTGACGGGACGAGCCAACCATCGGCCGAGACGCCGTCGATGAACGTGGGTGGGTGAGATGAAGACCCTCGATGACGTACGCCGATTGTTGGGCGACCTCGACCCGGCGCGCGAGCTTGTTCCCGCCGACGAGCGGCGTCCGGCCGCGGACCTCGCCCGAATCCTCGCCACGGATCGTGCGCCGTCTGCCGGTCGTCGTGTCCGCCCGCGACGCCGTTTCGTGCTGGCGGCCGGCGCGGCGGCGCTGGCGTTGGCAGCCGGGGTCGTCACGCTTGAGACGGTGCGGGAGCCGCAGCCGGTGTGGGCGGTCACCCCGGCGATGCTGACCTACGGCCCGGCGTTGACCACGGAACGGGCCGACGTCCGGCTGCGCCGCCTGGCCGAGGTGGCGGTCGCACAGCCGGCGCCACCGAGGCCGGCGGGCACGGTGGAGCACCTGGAGTCGGCGAACTGGTTCCTCAACTCCTCGATCTCCGGCGGCCGGACGACGTCCGCCGTCGTACCGCAGCAGTGGCGGTCGTGGCGCACCGACGACGACGCCGGCCGGATGGTGAGGAAGGAGCTGCCGCCGGTCTTCCGCTCCGATGCCGACCGGAAGGAGTGGCAGCGGCGGGGCGGCCGGGTCGACTCGTCACGGGAGACGACCGACTACGCCGCTGGTGAGTTCACCCCGGGCTGGCCGGGCGCGGTGCCGACGGACGTCGCGACGCTGCGCGGGTGGTTGGACGCGGGCAGCCCACCCGGGGAGCCGGTGCAGTATCTGGAGGACGTCGCCCAGCTGGCCGGGGTGCGGCTGCTGAACCCGGCGCAGCGGGCCACGACGCTGCGGCTGCTGGCCGACCTCCCGGGCATCACCGTGACCGGGACCGTCACCGACCGGGCCGGCCGCGCCGGTGAGGCGTACTCGATCACCTCCAGCGTCCATGGGCTGCCCGCCCAGTACACGATCATCATCGATCCCGACTCGGGCGTGCTGCTCGGCTACGAGGAGGTGCTGACCACGACGGCGGGCAGGTTGAACGTGACGATCCCCGCGGTGATCACCTACCGAACGTATCTGGTCGCGGAGTACGCCCCGATGCCAGGCTGAACGGCTCAGCCGTCGATGCGGGTGATGTTGCGGATCTTGTTGGACGCGTCCAGGGCGGCCACCTTGTACGCCTCGGCCAGCGTCGGATAGTTGAACACCGCGTCGATGAGGTAGTCGATCGTGCCACCGCAGCCCATCACCGCCTGCCCGATGTGGACGATCTCGGTGGCGGCGGTGCCGAACACGTGCACCCCGAGCAGCCGGCCGTCCTCGGGGGAGACGAGCAGCTTGAGCATGCCGTACGAGTCACCGACGATCTGACCTCGGGCCAGTTCCCGGTAACGCGCTATGCCGACCTCGAACGGAGTCGAGGTGTCGGTGAGCTGCGCCTCGGTCTGCCCGACGAAGCTGATCTCCGGGATGGTGTAGATGCCGATCGGTTGCAGGCCGTGCATCTCCCGGATCGGTTCGCCGCAGGCGTGCTGTGCCGCCAGCCGGCCCTGCTCCATCGAGGTCGACGCGAGCGCGGGAAAGCCGATCACGTCGCCGACGGCGTAGATGTTGTCCACCGACGTGCGGTAGTTGGCGTCCACCTTGATCCGGCCGCGTCGGTCCGCCTCCAACCCGGCCGCCTCCAGGGCCAGGTCGTCGGTCTGACCCTGCCGACCGGCCGAGTACATGACCGTGTCCGCGACGATCTTCTTGCCGCTCTTGAGGATGCACAGCGCGGCGGTCTGGTGCTTCTCCACGGCGGCGACCTCCTCGCCGAAGCGGAACGCCACGGACAGGTCGCGCAGATGGTATTTGAGCGACTCGATCACCTCGTCGTCGCAGAAGTCGAGCATCCTTTCGCGGCGCTCCACCACGGTCACCTTGGTGCCGAGCGCGGCGAACATCGACGCGTACTCCATGCCGATCACGCCGGCGCCGACCACGACCATGCTGCGCGGGACGGCCTGCAGGTTGATGACGCCGTCGGAGTCCACGATCGTGCGGTCGTCGAAGTCGACGCTGTCCGGGCGGGCCGGGCGGGTGCCCGCCGCGATGATGATTTTGTCGAAGGTCACCTTCGACTCGCGGCCGGAGTCGCTGTCGACCCAGATCGAGTGCGCGTCCGCGAAGCGCCCGGTGCCGGTGATCAGCGCGACCCGGTTGCGGGCCAGTTGATTGAGGATGACGTCGGTCTGCCGGGTGATCACGTGTTGGGTCCGGGCCGCCAGGTCGCTGACCGTGATCTCTTCCTTGACCCGGTAGTTGCTGCCGTAGAGGTCTCGCTGGCTCAGCCCGGTCAGGTAGAGGACGGCCTCGCGCAGCGTCTTGGAGGGGACCGTGCCGGTGTTGATGCACACCCCGCCGATCATGTCGCGGCGGTCGACGATGCCGACGCGCCTGCCGAGCTTGGCGGCAGCGATCGCGGCCTTCTGACCGCTGGGTCCGGAGCCCAGCACCAACAGGTCGTAGTCATACACAACCGCTAGCGTCGCAAGATGTCGCGACTGGCGCCAGACCCCGGAGCCGAGCGTTATTCGTCTGCCACCACGCAGAGGCCACCGTTGAGCGTGATCTCCTGCGGCAGTTGCGTGCCGGAGGCGACGAGCCCCAGCGACACCGTGCCGCCCGGCGGGATCACCGCGTTGCGACCGGTGTTGCCCACCCGCAGGAGGCCGTAGTTGGGGCGGTCGACGAACTTCGCGCCCCAGATGCCGTGGACCTGCTGGCTGGCCCAGAACCGCCACGTCATCGTCCACCCGTTGATCGCAGTGGTGCCGGTGTTCTTGACGGCGAGGTGCGCCACGAACCCGTCCGACCACTGCCGCACGTCGGACCGGACCGAGCAACTCGGCGGCGGTGGCAGGGTGGTCACGGTGACCGGTGCGGACAGCGGGGACAGGAGTCCGACCTCGTCGCGAGCCCGCACCACGAACGTGTACGTGGTGTTCGCCGTCAACCCGCTGATCTGGGCACTGTTGACGGGCGGGTACTGGGAGACATCGCGGACCAGGGTGAGAGCGCCGCCGGCGTCCACCCGGAACACCTCGTACCGTTCGACCGCCCCGTTCTCCACCGAGTGCGCCCAGCGCAGCCGAACCCCGGTGGCGGTGACGTCGAGCGCCACCGGTTGACCCGGCGCGCCCGGCGGTTGGTCGTCTCCCGGTGACATGGTGAACCGCAGGGGCCCGGTCGACGGTGAGCTGTTGCCGGCCGCGTCCAGCGCCCTCACGAAGAAGGTGTACGTGCGTGACGGCTGCAGGTCGGTGAGCCGAATGCTGTTGGTGTCGGTCGACCAGGTCCTGCCGTTGTCCTCGAACTGCGCGGAGACCGGGTAACTGACCACCCCCACGTTGTCGGTCGAGGCAGCCCAGGTCAGCTCGACCCAGGTGGCGTCGATGGCGGCGACGGTGATCGGGCCTGGGGTGGTGGGAGGCTCGGTGTCGGCGGCAGCCGCGAGGGCCGGGGTCGCGCCCGTCGCCACCAGGACCGCCGTGAGCGTGCAGGCGGCCAGTGCGGCTGCCCTGGACCGGACGCCGCGCCAGGGATGATCGCGCATGGTTGATCGCCTCGCATTCGGGTGACCGCAGCGGACCAGTCATCGACTGATGACGATGGTAGGCCAGTGGCGGTCGCGTCGCTGTCCCCCTCAGCCGACGAGGCGGCGTTCCCACGCCCACGCGGCGATCTCCACCCGGTTGCGGGCCTTGAGCTTCATCTGCACGCTGGCCAGGTGGGTCTTGACAGTGCCGACGGCGATGAAGAGCCCGGCGGCGATCTCGGCGTTTGTCAGGCCCCGGGCGACGAGCTTCACGACGTCGAGTTCCCGTGGTGACAGCCCGGTGTCGCCGCGTGCCGGGGCGGGCGAGCTGAGGTGTTCCAGCAGCCGTACCGTGATGGAGGGGCTGATCAGCGCGTCGCCAGACACGGCCGCGCGGACCGCCTCCACCAGCAACGTCGGGCCGGAGTCCTTGAGCAGGAATCCGCACGCGCCGTTGGAGAGCGCGGTGTGCACGTAATCGTCGAGGTCGAAGGTCGTCACCACGACCACACGGATCGGGTCGGCGACGCCCGGCCCGGCGATCAGCCGCAGTGCTTCGAGCCCGTCGAGGCGGGGCATCCGGATGTCCAGCAGCACCACGTCCGGGCGCAGCCGTCGGGCCAACTCCACGGCGACCACCCCGTCGGTGGCCTCGCCGACCACCTCCATGTCCGACTGCGCGCCGATGATCATGCCGAAGCCGGTCCGGACCATCGCCTGGTCGTCGGCGATCAACACCCGGATCATCGTCCCACCGCCGCCCGCAGCGGGAACGCCGCGTCGAGCACCCAGCCGCCGGCGACGCCGGGTCCGGCGGTGATCGTGCCGCCGAGGGCGCGTACCCGCTCGGTGAGGCCGATCAGGCCGAAGCCGTGCCCCCGGGCGGGCGCGGTCCGCCCGGCCGCACCGTCGTCGGCGACCCGGACGAGCAACCAGTCCGGGGTACGACGCACGGCGACGTCGACGGAACGGGCGTCCGGGGCGTGCTGGCGGGTGTTTGTCAGCCCCTCCATCACCACCCGGTACGCCGAGGTCGAGACCTCCACCGGCAGTCCGTCCAGGTCGCCGTCGACGTGCAGGCGTGCCGGGGCGCTCGCCGTGCCGTTGAACCCGGCCAGCAGCGGCGGCAGGTCGGCCACGCCGGCGAGGGGGGCCAACGGCGCGTCCGGAGGGGTGTCCGGGTTCCGCAGGATCCCCACCATCCGGCGCATCGAGGCCATCGTCTCCGTGCCGGCCCGCTCGATCTGCTCCAGCGCGACGATCACCCGACCCGGGTCCTGCTCGGCGACGAACCGGGCACCCTGCGCCTGCACCACGATGCCGGTCACGTGGTGGGCGATGAAGTCGTGCAGGTCACGGGCGAACTCCGTGCGCTGCTCGGCCCGTACCAGCGCGATCGCCCGGTCCCGACCGGCCGCGATGATCCGCAGGTAGAGCCCCACCCCGGCGGCGCCGGCCGCGGCGAGCACCTGGAGCAGTCCGAAGATCACCAGCAGGTTCTCGGTGCCGGACCGCAGTGGCAACGCGGCGACGGCCAGCCCGACGGCCACCGCCGCCCACGGGGCGAGCCGGGTCGCGCCCCAGCGGGCGACCACGAAGACCACCCCGATCAGCCCGGCCGACTCGGCGAGCCCCCAGCTGCCGCCGAACAGGTAGATGCCGTTGGCGAGGAGCACGACGGCCGCGGTCACGGCAAGTGAGACGAAGGCGAGCGCCAGCGCGGCCAGCGGCACCACCCGCGAACCCAGCCGGTGCACCGGCAGCCAGAGCGGCACCGTCGCCACCGCCAGCCCCATCCGCACCAGGAGGACCAGGAGAGCGGCCATGCTCTCGGGCGCGCCGCGCCGGAGGTCGAAGAGGGCGAGCAGCCCCATGGCCACCAGGCCGGCGGCCTGGGCCAGGCGTACCCACAAACGTCGAAGATCCGGCGTGCTCATGGTGACCCAGCGTAGCCAGCGGGCGGCGCGCGCAGATCGGCCGAAAGACAGACCCGGCGCCGGCGATACCCGGCCACGGGCCGATGCGCCCACCCGCCGGTGGCGGCGACGCTTTCCGGGCCACATCGCAGCCACCGGCTGCCCGGGTCACATCGCAGCCACCGGCTGCCCGGGTCACATCGCAGCCACTGGCTGCCCGGGTCACATCGCAGCCACTGGAGGAACAATGACAACCCACGCCCCGCCGGAGACCAGCCACGCCGCGGTCGCCGCGGTCGACCTGGTGAAGGTGTACGGCAGCGGCGACACCGCCGTCCGTGCCCTGGACGGGGTCTCGGTCGGCTTCGGCCGGGCCGAGTTCACCGCCATCATGGGCTCGTCCGGGTCCGGCAAGTCGACGCTCATGCACTGCCTCGCCGGTCTCGACACGGCCACCTCCGGCCGCGTCCTGCTCGGCGGCACGGAGCTGACGCGCCAGTCGGACCGGACGCTGACCCGGGTCCGTCGGGAGCGGATCGGCTTCGTGTTCCAGTCCTTCAACCTGCTGCCGCAGCTCACCGCGGCACAGAACATCACCCTGCCGCTGGACCTCGCCGGCCGACAGCCCGACGCCGAACTCCTCGCGCACCTGGTGCGGGTGCTGGGCCTCGGTGACCGGCTCAACCACCGGCCCAGCGAACTCTCCGGCGGCCAGCAGCAGCGGGTCGCGTTGGCCCGCGCCCTGGTGGCGCGGCCCGAGGTGGTCTTCGCCGACGAGCCGACCGGCAACCTCGACTCCCGCTCCGGCGCGGAGGTGCTCACCATCCTGCGCGACTCGGTACGTGACCTCGGCCAGACCGTCGTCATGGTCACCCACGACCCGATCGCCGCCGCGTACGCCGACCGGGTGGTGCTGCTCGCCGACGGGCGGCTGGCCGGCGAGATCGACAAGCCGGACCAGGTGTCGGTCACCGACGCGCTGCGTGATCTGGCGGCCCGTCGATGAGGGCGACAGTGCTGCGTACGCAGACGACCGCCGCCGCCCGACGGCCCGGCCGGCTGATCCTGACCGGCCTGGCGATCCTGGTCGCCTCCTTCGTCGTCTTCGGCACCGTGCTGGTGCAGCAGATCACCGAGCGGACCGTGCGGGACAACCTCAGTGGCACCCCGGCCGTCACCGACCTGGTGATCGGCAGCGTGGACGTGCCGCCACCCACGGTGACGGACCTGCGGACGATCCGGGCCGTGCCCGGGGTGGCCGAGGCGGTGCCCCGGGTGGCGACCGGGGTCTCCATCGGCGCGGGGTACCTCAACCTCCAGTCCGATCCGGGGAACGGCCCGTTGAGCACGGTCCGGGTGATCGAGGGCAGGTATCCGGACCAGCCCGGCGAGATCGCGATCACCCCGCGTACCGCCGAGCGGCTCGGGCTCTCGGTCGGCACCACCACCAGCGGTACCGGCGGCGAACTCACCTCGCCCGCACCCCTGACCGTGACCGGCGTGGTGGACGTCGGCGCCGACGCCGGCTACGACGCGTACGCCCCGGACAGCGCCGTGATCGGTTGGGCGCGCCTGACGGCGGTGGAGCGCGTCGACGTGCGGGTCGGTCCCGGCACCTCGACGGAGGACGTCCGCCAACGGGTGAGCGCGGCGGTCGCCGGCCAGCCGATCCGCTCCGGCGCCGAGGTGCGCGACGCCGAGGCCAACGCGGCGGCCGAACAGGTCGGGAAACTCTTCATCCTGGTCGGCATGTTCGTCTCCATCGCGGTCGTCGCGGCGGCACTGGTGGTCACCTCGACCTTCCGCATCGTCTTCGCCCAGCGGATGCGGCAGCTCGCGCTGCTGCGGGCCGTCGGCGCGAGTCGGGGCACCCTGGTCGGCGCGCTGACCGCCGAGGGCGCCCTGACCGGCCTGGTCGCCGGGGTCGTCGGGGTCGCCAGCGCCCTCACCCTCGGGTACGCGTTGCCGGCGATCCTGCGCGCCACCGGCCACCAGGTCTCCTCACCGGGCCTGCCCCTGGCGGCGGCGGTCGCGGTGGTGATCGGCGCGGTCGTGATCACCGTGCTGGCCGTGCTGGCACCGGCGCTCTCGGCTGCCCGGGTCTCCCCGCTGGAGGCGCTGCGGACGGCGAGCGTCACCGCCGGCCGGCGCGGCATCGGGGTCCCGCGTCTGGTCCTCGGGCTGCTCCTGGCCGTCGGCGCGGTCCTGGCGGCGGTCGCCACGATCAGCCGGTTGCCGAAGCCGGAGCAGTCGGACTACGACCCGTCGATGCCACTGCTCCTGCTCGTCGCGTCCGGCGCGCTGGCGTTCTTCGCGCTGGTGGCCCTCGGCCCGCTGCTGGTGCGCCCGGTGCTGGCCGTGGTGGGTTGGCCGCTGCGCCAGCTCGGGCCGCTCGGGCGGATGTCGGTCGGCGGGATCGGCGGGGCGCCGCGCCGCGCGGCCGCGGTCTCCGTCGTGGTGGCGCTGGGCGTGACCCTGATCTCCGGGGTGGTCATCGGCGGCGCGTCGTTGCAGATCCTCGCCGACCGCGAGATGGCGCTGTCGGCGCCGACCGACTTCGAGGTCACCGGCAACGATGGGACGTTGCCGCCGGACGTGGTGACCCGGGCCGAGGCGGCGCGCGGCGCACTGGCCCGGGTGGTGCCGTACCGGATGGTCGGCGACGCCACGCTGCTGCGCGGGGCCGACAAGCTCGGCGACGTCGAGTCCGGTTACCCGACCAGCGACCTGGACCTGGCGGCGCTGCCGAGCACCGGTGACCTGGACGTGGCCCAGGGCACCCTGGCCGATCGTGGCCCCGGCCGGATCGTGCTCAACAGTTGGGTCGCCCGGGACGCGGGTCTGCGGGCCGGCGACACCGTCACGCTCGCCGTCGACACGGGCCGGGTCGAGGTGCGGGTGGCCGCGGTCCTGCCCGGTGACGGCCCGCTGCACGCGGGCATCCTCGCCGATCCGGCCGACCTGGACCGGATCGGCGTGCCGGGCGCGTACACGGGTCTGCTGGCCGACGCGGCCGGCGCCGGCGAGGACGGTCGCACCGCCGGCGTGCGGGCGCTGCGGCAGGCGATCGGGGGCAGCGACGGCGTGGGCCTCGCGGTGCTCGCCGACGAACGGGACCGCAACGACGCGTTGGTGCGCACCCTGGTCTGGATCGCGGTGGGCCTGGTCGGCCTGACCGTGCTGATCGCCGTCGTCGGCGTGGGCTCCACGACCGCGCTGTCGGTGGTGGAGCGGATCCGCGAGTCCGGGTTGCTCCGCGCGATCGGCCTGTCCCGGACCGGCCTGCGCACGATGCTGACCGTCGAGTCCGGCCTGTACGGGGTGATCGGGGCGACGATCGGCCTGGTGCTCGGCATCCCGTACGCCTGGTTGGCGGTCCAGGCCCTCGGGATCGAGGCACCGCTCACCGCGCCGCTGCTACCGCTGGCCGGGCTGTTCGTGGTGCTCGTCGCGCTGACCGCGCTGGCCGGGGTGCTGCCGGCCCGTCGGGCGTCGCGGGTCAGCCCGGTGGTGGCGCTGGGCGCCGACAACTGAGCACCCCGTGGGCCGGCACCGGAACCTGGTGCCGGCCCACGGCGGCCCCAAGGCCTGTTTCATAAGGGCGGTCGAGCCGAGGCGGAGTCCGGGCGGCGATCCGGCAAGGCGCGATTTCGTTCGGATACCGGTGTTGTATCCGGGCGAAAGCGCAACGCCGCCGGTCGTCGTCCGGGCCCGCCGGAGGCCGGCCAGTTCTTATGAAACAGGCCTTAATTGGGGTTGTTGGCGTGGGTCAGCGTCTCCCACGCGACGAACAGGTTGTTGGTGCCGGCCGGACGTTGTTGCAGCGTGAGCGTCTGGGTGTTGGTCATGACGTTGCCCAGCCGGGTGCTCATCGCGTTGAAGCCGACCTCGGTGATCGGCCCCAGGCCCCGGGTGAGGCTGCCGCCGCAGAGCCAGGAGGGCGGCGCCTCGCCGAGCTGGTAGCGGGAGTGGAAGCCGAGCGCCTGGCGCAACCGCTCACCGACCTGCGGGTACAGGTCCCGTCCCTGGATCCTGGAGGTCTCCGCGACGTGCGAGATGGCGGAGATCCCGTAGCCGGTGTGGACGAAGTCGCGGCACGTCTCCTGCGCGAGGCCGGCGACGAAGGTGGACTGGCCCTGCCAGTAGCCGATGATCTCCGAGCTGGTGTCCAGGCCGCTGCCGGGCGTGGTGTACGGCAGTGCGCCGTCGCTGGGCAGGTAGACGAAGGCCCGGGTGCGGTTGAGGAAGCGGCTGACCGCCGCGTCGTAGGCGCTGCGATCGTCCAGGAAGACCGAGATGCCGACCGCTGCCTCCATCATTGTCAGTTCCCAGTTGCCGTTGCTGTTCGAGCCGTTGCGCACCACCGGCAGGTAGACGTTGCGCAGCATGGTGGCGAAGCGGTTGGCGTTGGGCCAGCTCGTGTACGTGTACTTGATGATCTCGGCGGCCCGGGGCCAGACCGAGGCCGCCCAGCCGGTCTGCAGCGGGGCGTTGCTGCCGGTGTGCGCGGTGATCGTGGCCGACCACGCGTCCATGATCTGGATCGATTTCTGCGCGTACCGGGCGTCGCCGGTGAGGTACCAGGCGAGCGCGTCGGTGTACGCGGCGATCGCGTCCTCCCGCTCCTCGGTGCAGCCGTTGTTAGGGTTGGAGTAGGAGCCGCACTCGACCACCGAGCGGGGTGCCGGGGTGCGCGACAGCGAGGCGTACCGGCTGCCCATCATCTGGCTGTAGGCCGATGCCCACGGCTGCGCGCCGGCCTGCACCCGACCGCGGACGAAGTCGAGCTGCCCCCGGCTGACCAGCACGCCGGGGTGCGTGAAACCACCGGACGGGGGTGGTGTGGTGCCACCGCCGGTGGGCAGGGTCCAGATCTGGTTGGCGGTGCCGGTGCAACTCCAGATCTGCAGCGGGGTGCCGTCGGCGGCGCTCTGGCCGGTCGCGTCGAGGCACTTGCCGGAGGTGGGGTTGACCACCTGCCCGGCGCTGGACGACCACTGCTGAGCCCCGGTGCCGTTGCAGTCGTAGATCTGCACCCGGGCGCCGTTGGCGGTGCTGGCGGCGGCGATGTCGAGGCACTTGCCGAGCGCCCGGATCGTGCCGTCGTCGCCCACCGTCCACTGTTGCGCCGTCGAGCCGTTGCAGGTGTAGAGCTGGACGGCTGTGTTGTTGGCCGGGTTCGCGGCGGCCACGTCGACGCACTTGCCGCCGTACCCGATGATGGCACCCGTCGCGGCCGCCATCGCGGGTGCGGCGCCGACCGTCAGGCCGGTCGGTACGGCGAGCAGGGCCGCGGCGAGCGCGGAGGTCAGTCTGATGCGGGGGCGGCGGGGCAGGGGCCCGGCCGATCGTCGCGCCATGTGGGGGTCCTTCCGGGGCGGCGAAACAACTGTAAAGTGTGTTAATCATTACAGTCATACGCACCGATATCAATGCCTTCGTCGCCCCGGATGCCGTTGGGGCGTGTGTCGAAGTCCTCGGTCGAGCTGGGCCCGCCGCAGGCCGGCCAGGGGCTTTGACCCACGCACTAAGGGTGCATGGACGCACCCTTGAGCACCTTGTCCACCACAGCGCGCGGAGCGTGCAGCGCCACGCCGACCAGGTCGAGCTTGTCCCGGCCGACGGCCTGCACGGCGGCCCGGTTGTCCCGGTCGTTGCCGGTGGCGAACAACTCCGACGTGAAGACCGCCATCCGCAACCCACGGGCCAGGGCGCGCGAGTGGGCGCCGACAAGCGTCGCCCGGTCACCGGCGAAGACCAGCACCGGCTGGCCGAACATCGGCAGGTACGCGGTCCCGTCCGCGTCGCGGTACTCCTCGCCCAGCAGCTCCGGCACGGCGTTCGCGATGCCACTGACCAGAAAGGCCGTGACGTTGAGCCGCTGCCAGCTCGCCAGGTCGTTGCGCAGCAACACGGCGATCTTGGTGGGGAATCGGATGGGTTCGCTCATGCGTCGAGCCTGCCCGCCGCGACATCGAACGGTCTTGTACGTTCTTAGCGTGGCCACCCGCCCGCCGGGCTCGCACGTCAGCGCGTGGCGACCTGCGGTAGCCGGGGTCGCCGAGGTCTTCCACGCCCATTTCGTGGACCACGCCTACCCCCGGCACATCCACGACGTCTGGACGCTGCTGATCGTCGACGACGGCGCGGTCCGCTTCGACCTCGACCGACACCGGCACGGCGCGCTGCGCACCTCGGTCACCCTGCTGCCGCCGTACGTGCCGCACGACGGCCGCTCCGCCACCGCGAACGGCTTCCGCAAGCGGGTCCTGTACCTCGACACCTCGGCGCTCGGGGCCGAGCTGGTCGGCCGGGCGGTCGACGAGCCGGACCTGGCCGACCCGCGGCTGCGCGACCGGATCGACCACCTGCACCGGGTGCTCGCCGCACCCGGTGACGAGTTCGAGGCCGAGAGTCGACTCGCGCTCATCCTGGACCGGCTGCGCGGGCAGCTTCACAAGCGCACCCCGGTCAGTCTCACACCGCCCGCGGGTGGCCTCGCGGCCCGACTGCGGGAGCTGCTGGACTCCCGGACCATCGAGGGCATCACGCTCGGGGAAGCCGCCGAGCTCCTGCACGCCCACCCGACCCACCTGGTCCGCACGTTCACCCACGTGCACGGGGTACCACCCCACTCGTACCTGACCGGTCGTCGGATCGAGCTGGCGCGCCGCCTGCTCCTCGCCGGGCAGCGGCCCGCCGCGGTCGCCGTCGCGGCCGGCTTCTTCGACCAGGCGCACCTGACCCGCCACTTCCGACGGCACCTGGGCGTCAGCCCGGCGCGCTACACCCGGCGCCGGACCCAGCGCTCCGGCGAGGGCTGACGGCGATCAGACGAGCTGTCCGCCGATGACGGTGAGCAGCCGCAGTCTCTCGTCGCTCTCCGACCCGGGCACGGCGGTGAAGACCAGCAACGTCTGGGACGCGTCGGGGTCCACCAGGGTCTGACAGTGCAGCTCCAACGCCCCGACCTCCGGGTGCAGGAAGCGCTTCGGCGGGCAGTAGCTGGCCGGCACCGGGTGCTCCCGCCAGAGCTGGGCGAACTCCGGGCTCCGGGCCAGCAGATCCTCGACGAGGGTCGCTGCCCGCGACCCCCGGCCGTCCCGGGTGTACGAGGCGTGCAGGCTCGCCACCAGCAGGCGGCTCTGCGTGTGGTGGTCCTCCGCCGGGTGCAGCCGCCGTGCCGTCGGGTCGGTGAACCAGCGGTGGTGCGCGCTGCGGGCCAGCCCGGTGTGCCGGGTCTCGTCGCCGAGCAGGGCAATGGCCGGCGCGGTCTGCGCAAGGGTCTCGCCGAGGTGGTTCATCACCTGGGCCGGTGTGTCGTGCATCCGGTCGAGGATCCGCATCATTCCCGGGTTGACGTGGTCGGCCCGTACCGTCCGGTGGGGGACGGCGTGGCCGGCGAGTTGGAACAGGTGGTCCCGTTCGGCCCGGGAGAGCCGCAGGCCACGGGCCAGGGCGGCGAGCATCTGCTCCGACGGGTGCGGCCCCCGCTGCTGTTCCAACCGGCTGTAGTAGTCGGTGGACATTCCGCTCAACGTGGCGACTTCCTCGCGCCGTAGCCCACTGGTGCGCCGACGTGGGCCCCGGGGCAACCCGACGTCCTCGGGCTGAAGGGCCTCGCGGCGGGTGCGCAGAAAACTGGCGAGCGAGGCGCGGTCCACGGTGTCTCATCCTTCAGCGGTCGGATTGGTGGTGCCGGCGGTGGCCGGCACACCGGGTGCAACAGGCGCGCAGGGGCGTGGTGTTCCGCAGCGTGCGGCCAGGACGACGGCGATCGAAGGGCACTGGCCATCCGCATTGGCTGCCCGCCAGGTCGATGTGCTGTCGAGCCATATACCTCAGAGTCATGAATATGACTCTGAGGTATATGGCTCGCCACTGCACCCGCCCCCAGTGAGGTGATCGACAGTCACCGCCAGCGTCAACTGCGCCCACCGCCCCAGCCAGGGTCAGGAACTACTCGTCCATTTCGCGGTGCTACTCGCTGATCGACACCCCGACGTCCGGCCCAAATGGGACGGCCGATCGGATTGCGCCCTCCAGGTGGTCACGAAACCCGGCGGCGAACCGTCACAACTGACGGTTAGTCTGCCAGCGCGCGTCGACGCCCCGGTACGTCGCGCCACGCGCCGACGCAGGCGCGGCACGTCGCCACCACCCACCATTCGGCGCTCAATCGACTTCAGGAGAGTTAGTGACACAGCAATCCGTCGCGACATCGGACAAACTCGACGGCGCGGTGCTCAAGGTGGCAGGCGTCGTCGTCCTCGGCGCGATCATGTCGATCCTCGACGTGACAGTGGTCAGTGTGGCGCTGCCCAGATTCCAGAGCGACTTCGACGCGTCGTACGCCCGCGTCGCGTGGACGATGACCGCCTACACCCTCGCGCTCGCCACCGTGATCCCGCTCAGCGGCTGGGCGGCCGACCGGTTCGGCACCAAGCGCCTCTACATGGTGGCGCTGGCCCTGTTCACCATCGGGTCGGGGCTCTGCGCCACGGCCGACACGATCGGCGAGCTGATCGGCTACCGCGTGCTCCAGGGCCTCGGCGGCGGCATGCTCATGCCGCTGGGCATGACCATCATGACCCGCGCGGCGGGGCCGCACCGGATCGGCCGACTGATGGCCGTCCTGGGCATCCCGATGCTGCTCGGCCCGATCGGCGGCCCGATCCTCGGCGGCTGGCTGATCGACACCGCGAGTTGGCACTGGATCTTCCTGATCAACCTGCCGATCGGCGTCGTCGGCCTGATCTACGCGCAGATGGCGCTGCCGAAGGACGCCCCGGAGCCGTCCGAGTCGTTCGACTTCGTCGGCATGCTCATGCTCTCGCCGGGCCTGGCGCTCTTCCTCTACGGCGTGTCGTCGCTGCCGGAGGCGGGCACCTTCGCCGCGACCAAGGTCTGGGCCCCGATGCTCGTCGGCGGCGCGCTGGTGGTGGCGTTCGTGCTCTACTCGTTCAAGCCCCGGCACCCGCTGCTCGACCTGCGGCTGTTCCGCAACCGCAGCCTGACCATCGCGTCGCTGACGCTGTTCGTGTTCATCATCGCGTTCATGGGCGCCGGCCTGCTGTTCCCGAGCTACTTCCTCCAGGTGCGCGGCGAGACGACGCTGACCGCCGGTCTGCTGATGGCCCCGCAGGGCATCGGCGCGATGATCACCATGCCGATCGCCGGCATTCTGGCCGACCGGGTGCCGATCGGGCGGACCGTCCCGTTCGCGCTGGCGCTCATCGTCGTCGGGTTCTTCGGCTTCACCCAGGTCGACCCGCAGACGTCGTACCTGCTGCTCGAGGGCTCGCTGTTCGTGATGGGCCTGGGCATGGGCGGCACGATGATGCCGATCATGACGTCGGCGTTGCGGACGTTGTCGGCAAACGACGTGGCGCGCGGCTCGACGCTTGTCAACATCCTCCAGCAGATCGGCGGCTCGGTCGGTGCCGCCGTCATGTCGGTGATCCTCACCAACGAGCTGAACGGATCCCGGCCGATCCCCGGCCTGGTGGACGAGAGTGGCAAGCCGATCACCGAGGCCGGGCTGGCCATCGCCTCCCAGCAGCGGCCGGAGCTGCTCCAGCAGATGCCGGTGGACCTGTCGATCATCGAACGCGGGCTCGACTTCGCCGCCAAGTCGTTCGCCACCACGTTCTGGGTCGCGTTCGCGCTTGTCGTGCTCACGATCGTTCCGGCGGCGTTCCTGCCGCGCCGACGTCAGCCGGCGCAGCTCGACGACCCGCAGGGCGAGCAGGTCCGGACGCCCGTCGTCATCCACTGAGCGACGCGCCCGCCGCGCTCAGCACCTCCTGCGGAGGTGAGCGCGGCGGGCGCGGCAGTGGGTCAGCGCAACGGGCCGTCGCCGGGTCCGTCCGGGTCGTCGACCACGTGGATCGCGGCCTCCTCGGCGCTTGCCCCGCCCGCGTCGATGCCGGCGTCCCACGCCACCGACTCGGCCTCGTCATCCTCCCGGACGCCCTCGTCGTAGGCGACGAGGCGGCCCGCGCGGGCCTCGCTCTCGTACCCCCGGCGGGTCAGCTCGTCCTCGTCGTCGCCGCCCTCGGCGTAGGGGTCGACATCCGGCACCTCCTGGGCGAGGTGCTGCGCCACGGACTCGCCCGCCCGCTCCTCGGCCGGCGTGGTGCCGAACCGGTTGGCCGCGGTCCAGTGGTCCGCGGCGACGATGCCGGTGTCGAGGGGGTCGCCGACCCGGTCGTCGTCGAGGGTGTCGGAGGCGTCCAGGACTCCGTCGTCCTCGGCCACGTTCCACTCGTCGACGGAATCCATCCGCTCGGTCTGGCTCACGGCGGTCTCCTCTTCGTCACGGTGCACCAAAGTGCCCAGCCTATGACCGTGCAACGCCGGCGAGCGCCGAGGCCTGCCCGCTGTGACGAACCGGCCTCGGCCGCACCGGTTCAGCGCGTGAGCAGCTCGACCACGGCCTCGGTGAACTCCGCCGGCTGCTCGATGTGGGCGAAGTGCCCGCTCTGCTCCAGCAGCACCAGCCGCGAGTCCTTGAGGCCCGCATGCAGTTCCTCGGCGCGGCGTGGGGGGCAGATGAAGTCGTACGCGCCGACGATCACCACGACGGGCACGGCGATCTCCGCCAGGTTCTCCCGCACGTCGAAGGGCGTCGGGTCCTGCGCACTCGCCGGGGCCAACGAGATCCGGACAGCGGCCTGGAACGCGGCGAATTCGTCCTGCCGGCCCCAGAAGTCCGCGAAGTAGACCGGAAGGGCGGCGCGCAGGGCGGTCGCCAACGACTCGTCGTCGGTGGCGGCGCCGATCTGCCCGAAGGCCGCCGGGACCGCCGCCGCCTCCGGCCGGTCCGGGTGCCGCTGCGGGTACGCGGCCAGCCCGGCCATCGCCTCGGCCCAGAACTCGGCGCCGGTGACAGGCGAGGTGTCGTACAGGGCGAGACCGGCGACCCGGTGCGGGTGGGCGAGCGCGTACCGCTGGACGACGAAACCGCCGTGCGAGTGCCCGAGGAGGTACACCCGGGGTGCGCCGAGGTGCTGGACGACGGCATCGAGGAACCGGACATACGTGTCGAGACGGTAGTCGGCGGGGTCGTCGAGGCGCCCCGAGGCGCCGGTCCCGACCGGCTCGACGTACACCATCGTGAAGTGCTCTTCCAGGCTCGGCGTCCGCAGGTACGCCCACTCGATGCCGGGACCGCCGGAGTGCGCCACGCACACCGGGCCGGTGCCGGCGACGTGGTAGACCTGCCGGACGCCGTCGACGGCGAAGGTGTGGGCGCCCGGTGCGAGGGCGCTGACGTCGTGGCTGGTGGAACCCATGAACTAACTCCCGATTCGAGACCCGCGCGGCGTGTGCCGGCACGGCGACTGGTGCATGACACGGACCAGATGCGTGGGTCCACGGGAAAGTTCGCTCGGTCGGAGACCTTTTTCAGCGCAGCGCGGGCACGGGGTGGAAGAGGGTGAGGTGGCGCACCCGCCCCTCGCGCAGCACCTGCAACCACAGCGCCGCGGGCGGACAGTGCTCCGGGTCGTCCGGTGGGCTGATCAGGTCGGTCTCCCAGATCAGCACGTCGCCGCTGGCCACCACGTTGCGCAGCCGCTGGCGTACCCCGGCGGTCAGATCGCGGTTCATGCCGTTGACCGCCAGGTCACGGCCACCGCGCGGGCCACCCGGGACGAGCATCTCGGCGTGCGGCCACCAGCTCTCGCGCACGACCCGGTCGAAGTCGCCGCCCATCGCCGTGGCGATCATGTCGCGACCCTCCCGCCACCGGGACTCGCTCGCCGCGGCGACGTCGGTGTGCGCGGCGTCCGCCGCCGTGCGCAGGCCGCCGGTGAGCGCACGGCGGGCGTGGCTGAGCCGGCTGCGGACGGTGCCGACCGGGATCCCGCACACGGCCGCGATCTGCTCGTACGAGGACGCGTCGCTGAAGTAGCGCAGGAGCGTGACCAGCCGGTCCGGCTCGGACAGCCGCCCGATGGCGTGCCACACCCAGTCGCGCATCGCGCCCCGGTCCAGTGCCTCCTCCGGGGTGGGTGTGTCGGCCGGGCCGGCGAACCACTCCGGCTCGGCGACCGGGACGGCTCTGGGGCTGCGAAGCGCCATCCGACTGTTGTTGCGGACGATGGCGCGCAACCACGGGCCGACGGCGGCCGGGTCGCGGACGTCGCCGATACGCCGCAGCGCCACCACCATCGCGTCCTGCACCGCGTCCTCGGCGTCCGGCCCGTAGCCGAGAACGCTGAGCGCCACGGCCCGCATCTCGGCCTCGTGACGGGCCAGCAGCACACCGAGCGCCGCCGCGTCGCCGGCCTGCGCGAGCACCACCAGCTCCGTCTCACCCTGCGTCACGCGTACGTCCTCCCGTGCGTCCCGTTCGCGGCGGTCTGGTCGGTTTTCTCGGTGCCTGTCGCCCCTACCAGCCTACGACGGGTGATGGCGTCGATCTCTGGGCCGGAACCCGGACCGTCGTCCGACGCCGACGGTGGCTGCCGGAAAGTGACGTACGTCGGTCGTAGCGTGGGAGGCATGACCAGACGCGCTCTCGAAGTCCCGCCCTCCTGTGCGGCCGACGTCCGCGGGGGCCCGCGGTGACCGAGCTGAGCTGGGCGCAGGTGTCCGCCCGGCGACTGGCGCGACACGGGCTTTCGGCACCGGCGGCGTCCGCGCCGGACGCCGACCCGGACGTGGACCGCGTCGCCGACGTGGTGTCCACGATGTGCGGTGCGCATGCCCAGGTCGCCTCGGCCGCCGAGCTGTCCGTCGGGCTCCGCGTCCCGGGCGCGACTCGTGCCCTGGTGCGCCAGGCGGTGTGGGGGGACCGCACCCTGGTCAAGACCCGTGGTCCGCGCGGGACGGTGCACCTGCTCGCCGCCGCGGACCTGCCGATGTGGACCGGCGCGCTGAGCGCGATGCCCGCCCCGCCGTGGGAGCAGAGCCGAGGGCTGTTGACTCCCGAGCAGACCGAGCAGGTCCTCGCGGCCATCGCCGACGCGTTGGCCGAGGCCGAGCTGACAAGCGCCGAGCTGACCGAGGAGATCGTCGCCCGCACGGGTGGCTGGGCGGGCGAGCGGGTCATGGAGGCCTTCCAGGACAGGTGGCCCAGGTGGATGGCCGCGATGTCGGCCGCCACCCGGGGCGGCGTGATGTGTCACGGCCCGACCCGGGGACGCGCCACCACCTACACCAGCCCGGCCCGCTGGCTGCCCGGGTTCACGCCGATGCCCGGCCCGGCCGCGCTGGCCGACCTGGTCCGGCACTACCTGCACGCGTACGGGCCGGCCACTCCGGCCCAGTTCGCCCAGTGGCTGTCGGCAACCGAGCGGTGGGCGACCGGGGTGTTCCGGTCGCTGGATCTGGCCGAGGTCACCGTGGCCGGCACGCGGGCGTGGGTGGTCGCCGGTGACACCGACTTCCCGGACGGTCCGCCGTCCGGGTTGCGGTTGCTGCCCTACTTCGACGCGTACGCGGTCGGCTGCCACCCCCGTGAGCGGCTCTTTCCCGGGGCCGCTGCCGAGCGGGCGCTGGCCGGAGGGCAGGCCGGCAACTTTCCGGTGCTGCTCGTGGACGGGACGGTCGCCGGCGTGTGGCACCAGCGCCGCTCCGGGCGCACGATCCGCATCACCGTCGAGCCGTTGCGGGCGCTCGGCGCCGCTCGCCGCCGGGCGTTGGAGCAGGAGGTCGAGCGGGTCGGGGAGATCCTGGAAGGGAAGCCGTCGCTGACGATCGGCACCGTCACCATCGGCCCGCACGCCTGAGGGCATCGGCCCGGATGCGGCCTCTCCGCTCGTCTGGAACCGCGCTCCGCGCGGTGTTACGCCGGCCGGACCTGCGGTGGCGGCCCCTGCAGAGGGGTGCGCGCAGGGGCGCGCATGCCGTCGAGCAGGATCAGGACGACTCGCCGCCACCCGTCCGGTGCCGCGTCGACACCGAGGCAGTGGTCGGTGTCCAGTGCCGCGCGTGAGCAGAGCAGGACGTCCGGCCAGGTCACGTCGACACGGAGAGCACCCGCGGCGTGCGCGCGGTCAGTCAGTTTGGTGACGGCCTCCTGCAGCGCGACGGTGCGCTGCGTGAGCTCGGGTGTTGGCGGCCGGTCGCAGGCCGCGGTGACCTCGGCCAGGCCACGGCTGTCCCGGTGGGCGCCGGCCAGTTCCAGCACGAACTCCACCAGTCCGTCCCACGGATCCGGGCGCTCCAGGCAGGCCCGTGCGGTGTCGCACAACTCGTCGTAGAGGCCGAGCACGGCGTTGTCGAGCAGCGCTTCCTTGGTGCCGAAGCGCCGGTACAGCGTGCCGACTCCCACGCCGGCGGCGGTGGCGATGTCCAGGGCCGAGACGTCGAGCCCGCGGGCGGCGATCGCCTCCCTCGTCGCGATGATCAGCTGGCGTCGGTTGTGCCGCGCGTCCGCGCGGACCCCGGACGCCGGGTCCAGATCAGGCATCCGGAGAGCGTAGCACAAGCGGACGTCGATCGTCCGATTGTTGACCGTACGGCCCATCGGCCGCGCGCCCGACAGATGCGGGTGAGTTCCCGGCTACCAGAAGAGTCGGGAGCCGACGCGGCGACGATCTCGACGATCGCCCAGCCGACCCGCCGCTCAGTGAGCGGGCAGCGGGACGGCGTCCAGCGTGACGTCGTCCGACGCCGGAGTCGGGAGGTGCTCCGGTGCGCCCGCGTTCACCAGGATCGCGGAGACCACGGCCGCGGCCACGACGAAGATGGTGGCCAGCCAGTACGCGGCCGAGTAGCCGTGCATCAGCGCCTGGTTCTGGACGTGGACGGGCGCTGCCGTACCGCCGTGGGTGACCAGGTAGGAGGTGGCGGTACTGGTCGCGACGGTGTTGAGCAGCGCCACGCCGATCGACCCTCCGACCTGTTGCGACGAGCTGATCATTGCGGAGGCGACACCGACGTCCGTGGCGTCGACACCGTGGGTGGAGATGCTCATCGCCGGCATGAACGCGGTGCCGATGCCAATGCCGACCACCGCCTCGGCGATCGCGATCTCCAGGAAGCTGCTGTCCGCGTCGAGCAGGGCGAGCAGCACGAGGCCAGCCGCGCTGACGAGGTAGCCGCCGACCATGATCGGCCGCGGCGCGATCCGGTGCGCGAGCCGGGCGCCGACCTGTGTGGCCCCGAGGGCCTGCAGCACCGCCATCGGCATGAACGCCAACCCGGCCATGACCGGTGACCATCCCTTGACCTGCTGGAAGTAGTAGCTCAGCAGGAGGAACATCCCGAACATGCTGACGATGGCGAGACCCACCGACAGGTAGGCGGCGGCCCGGTTGCGTTCGCTCAGGACGCGCAGCGGGAGCAGCGGGGCCGTCACCCGTGACTGCACCACGACGAAGGCCGTCAGGAGCAGCGCGCCGACCACGAAGGACCCGATGGTCGGACCGGCCAGCCAGCCGTGGCTCTCCGCGGCGCTGAAACCGTAGACCAGGCCGACGAGACCGAGGCTCGCCAGCACCACGCCGGGGATGTCGAGCCGGGAACGGTGTCGCTCACCGTTGTCGTGCACGGTGGCGGTGGCGCCCAGGATCCCGATGACCGCTATCGGAACCAGGATGAACATCGCGAAACGCCAGTTCAGGTACTGGGTGAGCAGACCGCCGGTGATCAGGCCGACGGCGCCACCGGCGATCGAGACCGCAGCGAACACGCCGAAGGCCTTGGCTCGTTCCCGGGGCTGCGTGAACGACAGGGAGATCAGCGAGAGCGCGGCCGGCGCGAGCAGGGCCGCGAAGGCTCCCTGCAACGCCCGAGCGATCAGCAGCATCTCCGCGTTGGCCGCCAGGCCGCCGATCGCCGAGGCGATCGCGAAGCCCGCCAGGGCGATCAGGAAGACGCGCTTGCGTCCCACCATGTCGCCGATCCGGCCCCCGACCAGCAGGAGCCCCCCGAAGGTCAGACCGTACGCGGTGACCACCCACTGACGACTTCCGTCGGTGAAGTGCAGCGCCTGCTGGGCCGAGGGCAGAGCGATGTTCATGACGGCGCCGTCGAGAACGACCATCAGTTGGGCGATGGAGATGAACAGCAGGGCTTTCCACCGTTGAGAGTCCGGTGCGGTGTGCGGAGTCGGCATCGTTGTTCCTTCCGGGGAGGGAGTGGCAGTGGGTCGTCACGCGGCGGTCAGGCCGCCGTCGATCGCGAGCGCGGCGCCAGTGATGAACGGGGCTTCGTCGCTCAGCAGGAAGGCGGCAAGCGCGGCGATCTCGTCGGGTCGCCCGATGCGTCCGACGGGGTGCATGGCGTTGCCCAACTGGAGAGCCTCGTCCGGGTTCGGGCCCAGGTTGCGCCGCAGGAGAGGCGTGTCCACGCCACCGGTGACGAGGGCGTTGACCCGTACACCCGTGGCGGCCACCTCCAGTGCCGCCGAGCGGGTGAGCCCGACCACGCCATGCTTGGCGGCGCTGTAGGAGGCCATGCCGGCCGAGCCGGTGACACCGCTGACGGAGGCGTTGTTCACGATCGAGCCGCCGCCGGAGGCCTGCAGCGCGGGAATCTGGTACCTGAGTCCGAAGAAGACGCTGCTCAGGTTGAGCGCCATCTCGGCGGCCCACGCGTCGTGGCCGATCTCGGTGATCGGACCGATCGCGGTGGCCGCGCCCACGTTGTTGAACACGCCGTCGAGTCGGCCGTAGTGATCGACCGCTCGCTGCACCAGCTTCTCCATCTCGGTGCCGACCGTCACGTCGGTCGGTACGAAGAACGCGTCTCGCCCAGCGGAACGAAGGGTGGCGGCGAGTGCCTCGCCGGCCTCCTTGCCGCGAGCGGCCAGGACGACCTTCGCGCCTTCGGCGGCGACCCGTTCCACCAGGGCCTGCCCCATGCCGGAGGTGGCACCGGTGACCAGAATGACCTTGTTTGCGAAGCGTGCGGGCATGATTGATCCTTCTCTGGGTGTTGAGGCAGGGGTGTTCCACGGGTGAGCACGAGCCGCCCGCGAATCGGCGGTACGGATCGGGCGTGTGCGGTGGCGGACAGCGCTCCGCGGCACTGTCGGAAGATCGCCACCTGGTCATCCGCGGCCGGACGGTCATCGTCCGCTTCAGCGAAGTTAGCCCAAGGGGACGAGCGTCGTCCACTTCTGCTGGCGATCGGCGGAGTGACCCTGGCCATCCCCGCAGCAGGAACAAAAGCGTTCAGCCACCGCCCGACGGATGCGTACGCCGTCGGCCGACCGACACCCGGAGACCACCCGTCGGGGCAGGATGGAAAGGTGGACATCGAGCCGGTCGACCACGCGCCCCGGCAGGCGTTCCCCTGGGCGGTCCTGCGACAGCGCTGGGAGGACCTCACCTTCCTGTACTGGGCCGTCGCCCCGGAGATCGTCGCGCCGTTGCTGCCGGCCGGCACCCGCCCGGACACGATGGACGGCGTGAGCTTCGTCGGCCTGATCGGCTTCCGGATGGTCGGGCTGGGCTTCGGCCGCGGTCCGGGTGTGCCGTATTTCGGCACCTTCGCCGAGACCAACGTCCGGCTCTACTCGGTCGACGACGCCGGCCGGCGAGCCGTGGTGTTCCGCTCGCTCGACGCGTCCCGCCTGGTGCCGGTGCTGGTGGCGCGGGCGACTCTGCGGCTGCCGTACCTCTGGTCGTGGATGCGGTTGGACCACGACGGTGACCGCCGCAGCTACCGGTGCCGGCGACGCTGGCCTGGGCCGGCGGGTACGACGAGCGCGATGGTGGTGCGGGTGGGGGAGCGGATCGCCGACCCGACCCCCCTTGAGCATTTCGTCACCGCGCGCTGGGGCCTGCACACGCGGGCTCACGGGGGCACCCTGCACCTGCCGAACTGGCATCCGCGCTGGCCGCTGCACCGGGCCGAGCTGCTGCACCTGGACGACGAGCTGGTCGCCGCCGCCGGGCTGCCGGCACCGGTCGGGCCGCCGGTCAGCGTGCTCTACTCGCCCGGCGTCGGGGTCAGGTTCGGCCCGCCGGTGGCACTGCGGCGGCCCGGCTGAGCGTTGTGCCGGGCCGCCGCAGCCTCAGTAGCGACCGCCCTCGGGTGCGGGCAGCGCGTCCAGGTCGGCCAGGTCCTCGGCGCTGAGCCGCACGTCGCCGGCGGCGCAGTTGTCCACCAGGTACCTCGGGGTCTTGGTGCCCGGGATCGGGATGACCTGGGCGCCCTGGGCGACCACCCAGGCGAGGGCGACCTGCGCGGGGCTGACCCCGGCCCGGTCGGCGATCTCCCGGACCCGGGCGACGATGGCGAGGTTGGCGCGCAGCGCGTCCTGTTGGAAACGGGGAAGGCCGCGGCGGAAGTCGTCGGCGGGCAGATCGTCGAACGAGGTGAACCGGCCGGCCAGGAAACCGCGACCGAGCGGGGAGAACGGCAGGAAGGCGATGCCCTGCTCGACGCAGTACGGCAGCACCTCGGCCAGCGGGTCGCGGGTCCACAGTGACAACTCGGACTGCACCGATGCCACCGGGTGTACCGCCTGGGCCCGCACGATCTGGGCCACCGTCACCTCGGACAGTCCGATCTGCCGTGCCTTGCCCGCCGCGACGATCTCCGCCATCGCACCCCAGGACTCCTCGATGGGCACCTCCGGGTCGACGCGGTGCAACTGGTAGAGGTCGACGTGGTCGGTGCCGAGCCGGCGCAGGCTGTCGTCGATCGCCGCGCGGATGTGCTCCGGGCGGCCGTTGTTGCCGATCTTCGCGAGGTTGCCGGGGCCACCGGTGGGGGACGTGACCACCAGACCGGCCTTGGTCGCGAGGACGGCCCGCTCACGTTGACCGCCGGCCAGCGCCCGCCCGACCAGTTCCTCGTTGGTGTACGGCCCGTACACGTCGGACGTGTCGATGAGCGTGGCGCCCAGGTCGAGTGCCTGGTGGATGACCGCGATCGAGGTGTCGTCGTCGCGCGGGCCGGTGACGTCGTAGGCGTGGGTCATGCCCATGCAGCCGAGGCCGATGACGCCGACCTCGGGGCCTGCGCTGCCCAGCGTGGTGGTTCGCATGCGCCCCACGCTACGACCCGGCTCGGGCGGCCCGCATGCGGTGTGGCGGGCCAGTAGGGTCGGACCATTGATCGTTGCCTCTGACCTGCGATTGGAGCTGCCACGTGGGGAGCAAGCTGGTGGTGGGGACGTTCCTGTCCCTGGACGGTGTGATGCAGGGCCCCGGCGGGCCCGGCGAGGACGACTCGTTCGGGTTCCCGCACGGCGGGTGGCTGCCGCCGCACGTGGACGAGGGATTCGGCGAGATCATGGGCGGGGTGTTCGACCGCGCGGACGGGTTGCTGCTGGGCCGCAGGTCCTATGACACCCTCTCCGGGCACTGGCCCAACGTCCCCGACGAGGACGGCGGGGCGAAGATCAACAGCATGCCGAAGTACGTGGCGACGCGCAGCCCGATGACCGCCGACTGGCACAACACCGAGGTCTTGGTCGGCGAGGCCGCCGAGACCGTCGCCGCGCTCAAGCAGCGCACCGACGGTGAGCTGCTCGTGCAGGGCAGCAGCGACCTGCTGCGTACTCTGCAGGCCGCGGGGCTGGTCGACGAGTACCGCCTGCTGATTTTCCCGGTCGTCCTCGGCCAGGGAAAGCGGCTCTTCGCCGAGGGGACCGCCCCGGCGGGGCTGCGACTGACCGGCTCGCGTACCACCAGGGCCGGCGTCGTCTACGCCACCTACGAGGTGGCGGGCGAGCCGTCGTACGGCACCGTCCTGTAGCGAAGCGCGGGTAGGGCGGGCGGTTCGGCAGAACACCGTAAGCAGACGGTAAGGCGGCCGGCGCAGGGTGAACCACATCGGCCGCCACGGGCGGCAGTTCACCCACCAAAGCCTCCGGAAGGGACACTCCCGTGTCGATGTCGACAGGCCGCCTCCTCCCCGTACTCACCGCCCTGTTCCTGCTGGCGTCGGCCGCCCCGGCGAACGCCGCGAGCACCGGCCGCGACAACCCGGTCACCTGGTCGGCGGCCTGGTCGGTCGCGCACCACCACCCCGTGCCGGGCAACGACTGGTTCGGCGCGAACTGGTCCGTGCCCGGCTTCGCCGACGAGTCGGTTCGGCAGGTGGTCCGGGTCAGCGCGGCCGGTTCCCGGATCCGGATCCGCGTGTCCAACCGGTACGGCAGCCAACCGCTGCGGCTGACCGGTGCCACCGTGGGCCGGCCGGACGCCGGGGCGGCGGTGCGACCCGGCACCCTGGTCCCGGTGACCTTCGACCGGCGGCGCTCGACCACGGTGGCCGCTGGTGCCGAGGCCACCTCCGACCCGGTGCTCCTGCCGGTACGGGCGTTGGAGGCGCTGACCGTGACGCTGTACTTCGCCGGCGCCACCGGCCCGGCGACCTACCACCAGGACGGGCTCACCAGCACGTACCGCGCGACCGGCGATCACCGCTTAGATCACCGTGGCGCCGTGTTCTCCGGCGAGACCAGCCAGTCGTGGTACCACCTGGCGGGGGTCGACGTCGCCGGGTCGACGCGTACCCGGGGGACGGTGGTGACGTTCGGTGACTCACTGACCGACGGCTACGGTTCCACCCCGGGTGCCGACAACCGCTACCCGGACCAGTTGGCCGAGCACCTGGTCGCCGCCGGCCGCCCGCTGGCCGTGGTCAACGCCGGCATCGGCGGCAACAAGCTGCTCGCCGACTCGTCGTGCTTCGGCGAGCGGGGCGTCGACCGGTTCCGCCGCGACGCCCTCGGACAGCCGGGGGTGCGCTCGGCGGTCGTCCTGATCGGCATCAACGACATCGGTGGCGGCGGCTACCCCGACTTCGGCTGTGGCGCCTCACCCGTGGTGACCGCCGCGCAGCTCATCGACGGTCACCGGGCGCTGATCCGGGCCGCCCACGCCCAGCGGATCACCATCGTCGGCGCCACGATGCCGCCCATCAAGAACGCGACCGGCTACGACACCCCGGCCAACGAGGCGGTCCGCGACGAGGTGAACCACTGGATCCGCACCAGCGGCGCGTACGACGCCGTCGTCGACCTCGACCGGGTCCTCGCCGATCCGGCCGACCGGGACGCGCTACGGCCCGCGTACGACCACGGCGATCACCTGCACCTCAACGACGCCGGGGCGACCGCTGCCGCTGTCGTCGTCGCCGCCCGGATCCGCTGAGCACCAGCTCTCGGCGATTCGGTGGGCTCCAGTCGGCGCGAGGTCGAAAATAGTCAGGTGGACGTGTCGAGAGCGTCGGCGTCGGCTTCGACCACCGGGTGCGGGCCGGGACACATCCGGTCCCACCCGAAGGCAGACACGGCATGGACCAAGGAGTGGATCGATGACGAAGGTGACGACCGGGGCGACGATGTCGTTGGACGGCTACATCGCGAACGCGTCCCACGGTGGCTTCGAGTACCTCTTCCAGTGGTACGACAACGGCGACGTCGAGACGCCGACGGCCAACCCCGCGTTGACGTTCCGGACGTCCGCGGCGAGCGCCCGGCACCTGCGGGAGCTCACCGAGCGGACCGGGGTGCTGGTCGTCGGCCGGCGGCTGTTCGACATGACCAAGGGGTGGGGTGGCCGGCACCCGATGGACGTTCCCGTCGTGGTCGTCACGCACAGCGTGCCGGCGGGGTGGGAGCCGGAGAGTGAGTCCTTCGTGTTCGTCACCGACGGCATCGCCAGCGCCCTCGAGCGGGCGAAGGCGCTGGCCGGCGGCAAGGAGGTGGGCGTCAACGGTGGCACCATCGCGGCCCAGGTCGTCGAGGCCGGCCTGCTCGACGAGGTGCACGTCGATCTCGTGCCGGTGGTGCTCGGCAGCGGCATCCCCCTGTTCGCCGACCTGAGGATCGCGCCCCTGCAACTCGACGGCCCCCTGCGCGTCGTCGAGGGCAACGGCGTCACCCACCTGGCCTACGCGGTACGTCCGACGGCCTGAGCGCCGCGGGGACCGGCCCGGTCGGGTCGGTCCCCGCCCGACCTGACGCCGGGTCCGCTGCTCTGCGCGCCACCGCCGGCTCTGGCGGACCCGGGACCCGGGGCGGTATGCTCCGCCGCGATGATCACTTCCTCTCGTTTCAGATTGGGGGTCCGATCCGCGAACGGTGAGTGCTGATGCACTCCCGGGCCGCGGATGCGGATTCTCGACTGTCCTGCTGGCGGCGCGTGCGCGAGTTCGCCGTGCCGCCGTCCATGATCGAGCGAGCGGGTGCTCGCCGCCTGGTCGGTGACTGGGGTGGGGCGTGTGCCGCCGCGCGTGTCGATGCCGACCTCAGCCTGCGAGCGGTCGCCCACCGCCACGGTCGAGAGTTGGCGGCACGGCTTCGGGCGGACCTCCGTCACCTGGCCCCTGACCTGCTGCGCTGGCACCTACCGAGGGTCGCCCCCGATGGTCTGCTGCGTCCGGGCCTGACCATCTCGCTGATCCGGTACGACCCGGAGCAGCCCACCGGTGGCACGGTGCACCTGGTGGCCCGTACTCCGCCGGCCTGGGCGGATGCCGGGCAACGGATCAGCCTCGGACTGTGGGAGGGGTCCGGCCGACATCCGCACCCCGACAAGCGGTTCCGCCTCGACCTGCACCGCCACCTGTTCGACGCGCGCCGGACCACGGAGTTGCGCACCCGATCGGGCGCGGGCCGGGCCTCGGTCCCACCCGAGGGCGTCCCCGACGAACTGGTGACGACTGTCGACGCGTACCGGTACGCGATCGACCGGTGGCGAGCCGAGGCGGCGCTTCTGCTCGCGGCCGAGGGACGGACCAACGGTGCCGTCGCGGTGCGGCTCGGCACCGGACGCCGGCTGGTCCTGCCCCCCGACCCACGAGCTGGTGTGGTGGCGGGCGCGGATGACGAGCGGTCAGCCCTGGCGCGGGTCGGCCCGCGGGCGGGCGGGACCGGGCTGCCGGTGCTGCCCGACGCGGCGACCTGGGTGCTGCCCGACCTGGCGCTGCTGCGCGCCGGGCTGATCGAGCCGGCCGAACTGCATCCCCTGGTCGCGGCGGCGCTGGTGCCCGAACGTCAGGTGTCCACCCGCCCGGCGGCGTCGGATCGGGCCTCGGCACCGCGCCTGGTGCCGTGCCGAGGCGCCCTGCATCGCATCGGCCTGGTCGACGGGGTGCTCGCCGCGCTGGACCACGACCCGGCCGAGATCCGCCGGGAGGAGCTGCTGGCCGCGCTCACCGGGACCCCGCTGCCCTGCCTGCGGGCCATCGACGAGGCGCACCGACAACCGGAGTGCCTTCCCGACGTGCGGGCGCGGCTCGACCACGGCGACACCGCCGGCGCGCTGGCCACCGTCGAGGCCCTGCTCGGCCCCGAGGCGCTGCTGCGCGACGGCGCCCTGCGCGACGAACTCGAGTCCGCCGCGCAGCGGCGGATCAACCACGGCCTGTTCCGGGCCGGCCTGATCGGGGCCGGGCGCGGCCCCACCGCCGACGGACCCCGCCGCTCGGGCGTGCGCCGGCGGCGCACGCGCCAGGCGACATCCGGCTGACCGAACACCGGCTCTTCCCGGTACGACTCCCACCGCACCCAACGCCAACCCAAAAAGGTGATGACCATGCCTGCGTCCAGTCCCCAACTCGATGTCGCCGACGACCTGATCGCTCTGCTGAGCGCGACCACCACCGAACCCCGTACCGACATCCAGCTGTCGGCCCTGACGCTGACCGTGGCGGCGGATCTGCCCGTCCTGCTCTGGGGAGCGCCCGGCATCGGCAAGACGGCGGCCCTGACCCACCTGGCCGCGACCCTGGACCTTCCCCTGACGACAGTCGTCGCCAGCGTCCACGAGCCGTCCGACTTCTCGGGACTGCCGATCGTCGGCGACGACCCGGCGAACCAGGGCGTCCCGATGGCCCCGCCGGACTGGGCGGTGCGCCTGGTCCGGGCGGGTCGGGGCCTGCTGTTCCTCGACGAGTTGTCCACCGCGCCGCCCGCCGTCCAGGCCGCCCTGCTGCGCCTCGTCCTGGAGCGCCGCGTCGGCGCCCTGCGGCTGCCACCCGGCGTACGGATCGTCGCCGCCGCCAACCCACGGTCGTCGGCCGCCGAGGGATGGGAGCTGAGTCCACCGTTGGCCAACCGCTTCGTCCATCTGCAGTGGACCCACGACCACGAGATCGTCGTACGCGGACTCGGTGGCACCTGGCCGCGTGCGGCGCTGCCCCGGCTCGACCCGGACCTGCTGCCGGAGGCCGTCACCTTCGCCCGCCGGGCGGTGTGCGGTCTGCTGTCCGTCCGTCCGGATCTCGTGCACCGGCTGCCCACCACCGACGCCGCCCGGGGCGGGCCGTGGCCGTCCCCGCGGAGCTGGGAGATGGCGCTGCGCCTGACCGCCTTCGCGACGGCGGCGGGCGTCTCCCGTGAGGTGCTGTCGCTCCTGGTCCGGGGCACGGTCGGCGACGGCCCCGGATTGGAGCTGCTGGCCAGCATGGATCGGATGGACCTGCCCGACCCGGAGGACCTGCTGGCTGACCCGGCCGCGGCGGTGCTGCCCGAGCGGGGGGATCTGCGGCAGGCCGTGTTGGACGCCGTGGTGGCCGCGGTCCGCAACCGCCCGGAGCGGTCCCGGTGGGACGCGGCGTGGGTGCTGTTGGCGCGGGCCGTGGACACGGGCCCGCCGGACCTGGTGGTGGTCCCCGCGACCACTCTCGCCAGCCTGCGCCGCGAGGACTGGGACGTGCCCGCGACGATCGAACGCCTCGCCGGGGCGGTGTCGCTGTCCCGGCGAGCCGACCAGGTGGCGACCCGGATCGCGGCCACCGCCGGGGCCGGGCGATGAACGCGGGCGTCCGGACGACGCTCGACGTCGACAAGCTGTACGCCGCCCGCCTGTACGCCGCCCGGGTGCGTCCCTACCTGGCGACCGCGTTGTTCGCCCTGCACCCGGTGGCGTCGCGGCAGGTGCCGACGATGGCGGTGGACCGGCACTGGCGCTGCTACGTCTCGCCGACGTTCGTGGACCGCACCCCGTTGGAGCAACTCGCCGGGGTGTGGGTGCACGAGGTGTCGCATCTGCTGCGCGACCACCATGGCCGCGGTGACCGGGTCGCCCGGGACCGGGGGCTCAACGGCCCGGGGGAGCGGCTGCGCATGAACATCGCCGCGGACTGCGAGATCAACGACGACGTCTTCGGTGACGGGTTGACGATGCCCGAGGGCGCCGTCGAGCCGGCGTCGCTGGGCCTCCGCCCGGGGGAGTTGATGGAGGACTACCTGCGCCAGTTCGGGCTGGGTCCGCGTACGCAGGGTCTGGTCTGGTTGGACTGTGGCAGTGGCGCGGACGGGCTGGAACGGGAGTGGGACCTGGGACCGGACGGCGCACAGGGCCTCAGCGAGCAGGAGCGCGACGCGGTCCGGTTCCGGGTGGCGGAGGGCATCACCGGCCGCCCCGGATCCGTGCCTCAGGGGTGGCGACGGTGGGCGGAGCAGGCGTTCCACCCACCGCAGCCGTGGCGTGACCTGCTGGGGGCGGCGGTCCGCTCGGCGGCGGTGGCGGCCGGGACCGGTACGGACCACAGCTACGGCCGGCCGTCCCGGCGGTCCCAGGGCGTGCCGGGCGTGATTCTGCCCAGCCTGCGCCGCCGACCTCCGACGGTCTGCGTCATCGTCGACACGTCCGGGTCGGTCAGCGACGCCGAGTTGGGTAGCGCGCTGCTTGAGGTGGCGGCGATATCCCGGGCCGTGGGCGGTCGACGCGACCTGGTGAGCGTGGTGCCGTGCGACGCGGCGGCCCGGGCGGTGCACGCACTGTGTCGCGCGGAGGAGATCCCGCTGATCGGCGGTGGTGGCACGGATCTGCGGACCGGGTTCACCCGTGCGCAGCGGGTCCGGCCGGACGTCATCGTGGCGCTCACCGACGGGCAGACGCCCTGGCCGCGCGCCCGCCCGGTGGCGCGGACGGTGGTGGGCCTCTTTCCCCGGGGCCGGGGGTCGTGGACCGAGGACGCGGACCGCGTGCCGCTCAGGCCACCGGAGTGGGCGCGGGTGGTGACCATCGGGCCGCACTGAGTCCGAGCAGCCGAGAAAATCAGTGGCCCGACCTTGAACTGCATAGCCGATGATCGATACTGTCGGCCGCAGGCGCCGCCCCGCCCCAGGCCATCACCGTCGATCGACCGAAGCGGGTTCACCATGCGCGCACTGAGACTTGTCACGACTCTGGCCGTCGCCGGCCTGCTCGCCGGTGCGGTGGCGACAGTCGCCACACCGGCCAGCGCGGCGACCGCCGTGTTCTCCGTGACCAACAACTGGGGCAACGGCTACCAGGGGCAGGTCACCGTCACCAACAACACCTCCGCCCAGATCAACAGTTGGCGCGTCGAGTTCGACCTGCCGGCCGGATCGAGCGTCAACCAGTCGTGGAACGCCCAGCAGACGACCTCCGGCAGCCACTACACCTTCACCAACGTGTCCTGGAACGGCGCGCTCGCCGCCGGGGCCTCGACGTCGTTCGGCTTTCTCGTCAACGGCACCGGCACTCCGCTCAACTGCACGGTGAACGGCGCGTCCTGCACCGGTGGCACGCCACCGACGACGGCGCCACCGACCACGTTGCCCCCGACGACCACTCCGCCCACGACTCCGCCACCGACCACCCCGCCGCCGAGCACCGGCACACCCGTCGAGCGGCACGGGCAGCTCCGGGTCTGCGGCACGACGATGTGCGACAGGTCCGGCGCGCGGGTGCAGTTGCGCGGCATCAGCAGCATGTGGCTCAACTGGGAGACCGCCCCGTACGCCGAGAATCTCTCCGCGCTCAGGTGGATGCGGGACAACTGGAACCTCCAGGTGATCCGCGCGGCCATGGGCGTGGAGCCGGCCGGCGCGTACCTGAGTGACCCGGCCAGGGCGCGGGCGCAGGTGGAGACCATCATCAACAACGCGGTCACCGCCGGGGTGTACGTGATCGTCGACTGGCACGCGCACGAGGCGCAGAACAACCAGTCCCAGGCGGTGGCGTTCTTCGGCGACCTGGCCCGCCGCTACGGCCACCTGCCCAACGTCATCTGGGAGCCGTACAACGAGCCGTTGCAGGTGAGCTGGACCAGCGTCATCAAGCCGTACCACCAGGCGGTGGTCTCCGCGATCCGCGCCGCCGACCCGGACAACATCGTCGTGCTCGGCACACCGACCTGGTCGCAGGACGTGGACGTGGCGGCGGCCAGCCCGGTGAGCGGCACCAACCTGATGTACACCCTGCACTTCTACTCGTGCACGCACGGCGCGTCGCTGCGGGCCAAGGGTGACGCGGCGATCCGTGCCGGCCTCGCGCTCTTCGTCACCGAGTGGGGCGCCAGCAACGCCGATGGCGGGCTCGACGGACGCTCCTGCCTGCCCGAGGCGCAGTCCTGGATCGACTGGATGAGGGCGAACGGCATCTCCTGGACGGCGTGGAAGCTCGACGTCGGCACCGACACGACGAACCTGCTCAGCCCCGGCGCGCCGGTGACCGGCGGGTGGAGCAACTACCTGCACGGCCACGCGCCGTTCGTGGTGGCGAACATGAGGTAACCCGGCCGCGCACGCTTGATCAACTCCAGATCGCCAATGTCGGGGTGTCCGCTGCGGCGCGACACCCCGACATCGCGGTGTTCCGCCATCGCTGAGTGGCCCGAGGCAGAACGGTCCGCCACCTTAACGCACCGGAAACACGCCCGGTACCAAACCTGGGAACGCTCGTCGGACAGCCACGACCACCGATACGCGAACCGGGGTGACCATGGCCGACAACACCACGAACGTGCCGACGTTCGACGGGCCGACCAGCCGGTCCGGCAACGGCCGGGCAGTGCCCACGCCGCGCGCCAACACGGCCGCGACCCTCGACGACGGCGACCCGGCGGATCTCGCCACGCTCGGTGTGGAGGAGGAGTTCCACGTCGTCGACCTGCACACCAGGGAGCTGGTGCCCCGGGCGGGAGAGTTGCTCGACCGGCTGCCGGCCGACTCGTTCACCGCGGAGTTGCACCGCAGCGTGGTGGAGACCAACACCGCGGTCTGCCGCACCCTGGACGAGATCCGCGCCGAGCTGACCCGGCTGCGCCGGCTGGCCGTGCAGGTCGCCGACCGGGCCGGGCTGGGCATCGTGGCGGCCGGTACGGTGCCGTTGCGTGCCGACGGCGACCCGAGCGTCACCCCGACCTCCCGGTACCGGCGGATGCTCGACGAGTACCAGCTGCTCGCGCGGGAGCAGTTGATCTGCGGCGCGCAGGTGCACGTCGGGGTGACCGACCGGGACCTGGCCGTCGCGGTCACCCGCCGGGTCCAGCCGTGGCTGCCGGTGCTGCTCGCCCTGTCGACCAGCTCGCCGTACTGGATGGGTCAGGACAGCGGCTACGCCAGCATGCGGTCGCTGGTCTGGCAGCGCTGGCCCACGGCGGGTGACCCGGGCGAGGTGACCAGCGCGGCGGATCACGAGGCCCTGGTCGCCGAGCTGATCTCCTCCGAGACGATCACCGACCCCGCCATGATCTACTTCGATGTCCGGCCGTCGGCGCACGTCCCCACCGTGGAGCTGCGCATCACCGACGCCAACGCCGACGTGGAGACCATCGTCCTGCTCACCGGCCTGTTCCGGGCGTTGGTCCGGCGGGAGGTCGCCGCCCTGCGCGCCGGGGTGGAGCGCACCGCCGTGCGGCCCCCGGTGCTGCGAGCCGCCGTGTGGCGGGCGGCCCGCTCCGGCCTGGAGGGTGACCTGCTCGACCTACCCCGCTCGGCCCGGCCGGTGCCGGCCGCCGAGGCGGTCCGCCGCCTGGTGACCGACCTGCGCCCGCAACTGGAGGCGACCGGTGACTGGGAGCAGATCCGGGAGCTGACCCGGTACGCCCTGGAGCGCGGTAGCTCCGCCGCGCGGCAGCGGCGGGCGTACGAGCGTCGCGGCCGGCTGGCCGACGTGGTGGACCTGCTCCTCGATGAGACCCGGGGCCGGGTCCGCGAGACGCTGCCGGGTGCGCACACACCACCGGAGCTGCCCACGTACGCCGATGCCGGTGACGAGGTCTTCGGAGCGGTCGGGCCGGAGCCGGCGTACGCCCCGATCCTGGCGGCCCTGCGCCACCTCGGTGCCGGCGCCCTCCGTCAGCGGGAGCACGACCGGGACGAGGAGCAGCGCGCGCGGGGCGTGACGTTCAGCGTGGCCGGTGAGGCGAGCACCCGGCTCTTCCCGGTCGACCTGGTGCCTCGCGTGGTGCCGGCCGCCGACTGGCGGACCCTGCGCACCGGCCTGGTGCAGCGTGCCCACGCCCTGGACGCGTTCCTCCGGGACGTCTACGGCGACCGGGCCGTGGTGGCCGACGGCGTGGTGCCGGCGTGGGTGGTGGAGTCCTCACCCGGGTTGCGCCCGACCGGCGCGCTGATGGGCCGGCGGGGCACCCGCGCCCAGGTGTCCGGGACCGACCTGGTCCGGGACCCGGACGGCGGCTGGTACGTCCTGGAGGACAACCTGCGGGTGCCCTCCGGGATCGGCTACGCGGTGCAGAACCGCCGGCTCACCCAGGCGGTGCTCCCGGAGCTGCCGGTGCCCGACGACCTGCTGCCCGCCGACGAGACGCCCGCGATGCTGTACCGGGCGCTGATCGCCGCCGCGCCCGCTGCGGCCGACGATCCCGCCGTGGTGGTCCTCAGCAGCGGCCCGGGTGACCCCGCGTGGTTCGAGCACCGGTTGCTCGCCGACGAGATGGCGGTGCCACTGACCGAGACCAGCGACCTGCTGGTGGAGGAGGGTCGGGTCTGGTTGGTCCGGGCCGGCATCCGCAGCCGGGTCGACGTGATCTACCTACGGATGGACGAGGAGGCGCTGCTGCACGCGCCCGGCGCCGACGGGGTGCCGCTGGGCTGGCCGTTGCTCGCCGCGGTGCACGCCGGGCGGCTCACGCTCGCCAACGCGCTGGGCAACGGCGTCGGCGACGACAAGGCGCTGTACGCGTACGTGCCCCGACTGATCGAGTACTACCTGGGCGAGAAGCCCCTGCTGGGGGACGTGCCGACGTACCTGTGTGGGCTGCCCGAGCAGCGGGCCGAGGTGCTGGACCGGCTCGACCAGTTGGTGCTCAAGCCGGTCGACGGGTACGGCGGCGACCGCGTGGTGATCGGCCCGCGGGCCGAGGCGGAGGAGCTGGACGCCGTCCGGGAGCAGATCCTCGCGGCCCCGCACCGGTGGATCGCCCAGGAGATGGTCTCGCTCACCACCCACCCGGTCTTCGACGGGACGGCTCTCGTTCCCCGCCACGTCGACCTGCGGGCCTTCGTGTTCCTCGGCGAGCAGGCCGAGGTCGCGCCGGTGGCGCTGACCAGGGTCGCACCCGCCGGCAGCATGATCGTCAACTCGTCGCGAGGCGGTGGGTCGAAGGACACCTGGCTGCTCGGTGGAGACGAGCAGAATTCGGTGTAACGCACGGTTGACCAACCCGTCATCGGTTCGCAACCCGGTCCGCCAAACCTGGACCGGTCAGCGGCCCGAGCGGATCCGAGCCGATGAGAGGTGAGTGCCATGTGCGGTATCGGAGGCGAGTTACGCCTCGACGGGACGCCACCGGACGTTGCCGCCGTCGAGCGGATGCTCCCCGTCCTGGCCCCCCGAGGCCCGGACGGTGCGGGTGTGTGGCAGCACGGGCCGGCGGCCCTGGTGCACCGCCGGTTGCGCATCATCGACCTCTCCGACGCCGGCGCCCAGCCGATGGTCGACCCCGAACTGGGCCTGGCCCTGGTCTTCAACGGCTGCATCTACAACTACCGGGAGCTGCGCGACGAGCTGACCGGCCTCGGCTACTCCTTCCGGTCGACCTCCGACACCGAGGTGATCCTCAAGGCGTACCACAGGTGGGGGACGGCCTGCGTCGAACGGTTCTACGGGATGTTCGCGTTCGCCCTGGTCGAGCTGGCCACGCACACCCTGGTGCTGGCCCGCGACCGGCTCGGCATCAAGCCGCTCTACGTGTCCGAGGGGCCGGGACGGGTCCGCTTCGCCTCGACCCTGCCGGCGTTGCTCGCCGCCGGTGACGTGGACACCGACCTCGACCCGGTGGCGCTGCACCACTACATGACCTTCCACTCGGTGGTGCCCCCACCGCGCACGATCCTCGCCGGGGTCCGCAAGCTCCCACCGGCCACCGTGCGGGTGATCACCGCGGACGGCCGGAGCACCGACACGCTCTACTGGCAGCCGCAGTTCAACCGGGCCGCGGCCGACCCGATGTCCGCCGACGAATGGCAGGAACGGCTCATGGCGGCGTTGCGCACCGCCGTACGCCGACGGATGGTCGCCGACGTGCCGGTCGGGGTGCTGCTCTCCGGCGGGCTCGACTCCAGCCTGATCGTCGCGCTGCTGGCCGAGCAGGGCCAGACCGGGCTGGCCACCTTCAGCATCGGGTTCGAGGCGGCGGCGGGGGAGAGCGGCGACGAGTTCCACTACTCCGACCTGGTGGCCCGCCACTTCGACACCGACCACCAGCAGATCCGCATCGGTGCCAGCCGGTTCGTCCCCGCCGTGCACGACGCCATCGCGGCGATGAGCGAGCCGATGGTCAGCCACGACTGCGTCGCGTTCCACCTGCTCTCCGAGGAGGTCTCGCAGCGCATCACGGTGGTGCAGTCCGGGCAGGGCGCCGACGAGATCCTGGCCGGCTACGACTGGTACCCGCCGATGGCCAACGTGGCCCGCGCGGACGCCGTCGAGGCGTACGCCCAGGTGTTCTTCGACCGTCGGCACGACGCGCTCGGCGGGCACCTGGCGCCCGAGTGGATGCTCGACCACGACGCGAGCCTGGAGTTCGTCGCCGCCCACTTCGGCGCGCCCGGCGCGGACACCGCGCTGGACGCGGCGCTGCGCCAGGACAGCCTGGTGATGCTCGTCGACGATCCGGTCAAACGGGTCGACAACATGACGATGGCCTGGGGGTTGGAGGCGCGCGTGCCGTTCCTCGACCACGAGGTGGTCGAGCTGGCCGCGGCCTGCCCACCCGCGCTGAAGCTGGCCCAGGGCGGCAAGGGCGTGCTCAAGGCGGCGAGCCGGGGCATCGTCCCGGACGAGGTGATCGACCGGCCGAAGGGCTACTTCCCGGTCCCCGCCATCCGGCACCTCTCCGGCCCACTGCTCGACGACGTCCGGGACGCGCTGACCGCCCAGCCGGCGCGCGAGCGGGGGCTGTTCCGCAAGGACTACCTGGAGGAGTTGCTGGACGCGCCGAACGCCCGGCGGACCACGCTGGGCTCCAACGCGCTCTGGCAGCTCGGGCTGCTGGAGCTCTGGTTGCAGCGGATCGGGGTTTAGATGATCGTTCGGACCGAGGTGCCGCGTACCGTCTGGCGGACCCGACCGGCCAGCCCTGCGCCGGCGGTGCCGGTGCCCGTGGGCGAGGAGTACCGTCCGGCGCCGTCGCCCGACGGCCGCCGGATCGCGTACCTCTCCGACCAGGGCGGCAGCCCACGAGTCTGGGTCCGCGACGTCGACACCGCCGAGGCCGTCGTGCTGCCCACCGGTGACGAGCCGGTGCTGGCGCTGAGCTGGTCCCCGGACGGGCGGTGGCTGGCCTGCGTCGTCGCCCCCGGTGGCGCGCCCCGCACCGAGCTGTGGGTGCTGCGCCCGGACGGTTCGCGACGCCGGCAGGTCGCCGGGTTCGGCAGGTGCAGCGCCGCGCTGGCCGGCTGGCTGCCCGACGGCGCGGTCCTGATGGTCACCGAGACCGACGAGCGGGGCCGGGCCGTCCTGGTCGACGCGGGCACCGGGCACCGGCGGGTGCTCGCCGAGGGTGACCTGCTCACCCTCCTGGACGTGACCCCGGACGCCGGTGCCGCCCTGCTGCGCCGTGGCCCCCGCAACGCCCGGTGGCTGGAGCTGCTCGACGTGGCGACAGGCGAACAGCTGCGGTTGTTCCCGGACACCGGCCAGGGCAGCACCGACCAGGGCTGGTTCGGCCCGGACGGCACCAGCGTGCTGGCCCGTACCGACGCGTTCTCGGAGCTGGCCGCGCTGGTACGGGTCGACCTGACCCGACCGGAGCGGACGCCGACCCGGCTCGCCGGGCGACCGGACGCCGAGTTGGAGCACGCCGCTCCGAGCACGGACGGCCGCCGTGTCGCGCTGCTGTGGAACACCTACGGCGGGCGCAGCGAGCTGGGCCTGCTCGACCTCACCGACGGCGTGCAGCGGGCCGTCGGCGCTCCTGGGGAGGTGCTCGACGACGCCGTGTTCGCCGCCGGCGGCGACCTGCTCTGCCTGACCGCGCAGGGGCCGGTGCAGCCCCGGGAGGTCTGGCTCGTCGACCCGTCGTCCGGCGCGCTGCGCCCGTTGCGGCCGAGCGCCCCGCCCACCGGCACGAGCGGCGGCGGGGTCGCGCCACAACTTGTCGACCTGCGTGCCCAGGACGGGTTGCCGCTCTCCGGCTGGCTCTACCGCCCGGCCGGCCCGGGTCCCTGGCCGACCGCGATCAGCCTGCACGGTGGCCCGGAGGCGCAGGAGCGCCCCGGCTACAACCCGCTGTTCCAGGCCCTCGTGGCGCAGGGTGTCGCCGTGTTCGCGCCGAACGTCCGCGGGTCGTCCGGGTTCGGCCGCTCCTTCGTCGCCGCCGACAACCTCGCCGGCCGCTACGGTGCGATCGCCGACGTGGCGGCCTGCGCCGAGTTCCTCGTCGACGCCGGTGTCGCCCGGCCCGGTCAGCTCGGCTGTCTGGGCCGCTCCTACGGCGGTTACCTGGTCCTCGCGGTGCTGGTGAACTTCCCCGGGCTGTTCGCCGCCGGGGTCGCCGAGTGCGGCATCTCCGACTTCCACACCTTCTACGCCGGCACCGAGCCGTGGATCGCCGCCGCCGCCGTCAGCAAGTACGGCGATCCACGGCGGGACGCGGAGCTGCTGCGTGACCTGTCGCCGCTGACCCACATCGACCGGCTGGACGTGCCGGTGCTGCTCATCCACGGCGCGAACGACACGAACGTGCCGGCCGGCGAGTCGGCGCAGGTGGCGCGGGCCCTCGCCGCCCGGGTCGTGCCGCACCGGCACCTGGTGCTCACCGGCGAGGGGCACGACTTCCTGGCGCGGGCCAACCAGGAGGCGGCCCGGACGGCCACCGCCGCCTGGCTGACCCGGCACCTCGCCGCGACCGCGGCCACCGTCGGCTGAGCTGACCCGGCACCTCGCCGCGACCGCGGCCACCGTCGGCTGAGCTGACCCGGCACCTCGCCGCGACTGCGGCCACCGTCGGCTGAGGCGTTATCCTGCGCCGGTGGAGGTCACGACGCAGGGCGAGCGGTTGGCCGCGGACCTGGGTCGGTGGTTGGCCGAGCTGACCTTCGTCGACCTGGACGTGGACGCGGTCACCGCCCGGGTGATCGACTCGGTGGTGCGGTGGGCCGAGGCGCAGGGCTGGCGGGTCTACCGGCGGGCGCCGAGCGTGCTGCCGTTGCCGCCGCCGATGGAGCAGCGACACTCGGTCCTCGATGTGGCGTGTGCCCGCCCGGACGGCCCGCCGGTCGTGGTGGAGGTCGACCACACCGACCGCGCCCGTACGGTGCAGAAGCTGCACGCCGAGGCGGACGCCGGTCGCATCCCGATCTGGGTGCGGTGGGGCGTCGGGCGGTTCACGGCGCCGCCACCGCCGGTGCGGATGGTGACCGTCGAGGTGACCCGTCGGGCCGGTCCCGCCGGGCGCGGGCGGCTGCACAGTCGCGGCGGGGACCGCCCCGCGCCGGCGCACTCGACCGGCGGTGGCACGGTGGCCGCGCAGGCGCTGCCCATCCCACTGACCGACCCGGACGCGGACGCCGGTAAGGGCGTCGGAAGCGAATCGTAAGCGCGGATCGGCAGAGTTCTGGGTGTCACCGGAGAGCACGACACACACCCAGGAGATCCCGATGCGCAAGCTCATCAACTCGACCTACATCACCCTCGACGGCGTCATCGACAACCCCATGTGGACCATGCCGTACTTCGACGAGGAGGCCGCCAGCCTCGCCGGGGCGCAGACCACCGAGGCCGACGCGATGCTGATGGGTCGGGCCACCTACGACGGCTTCTCCGCCGCCTGGCCGAACATGGACGAGAGCGACCCCGCCACGGGCGCCGCGTACTTCAACAACGTCAAGAAGTACGTCGCCTCGACCACCCTGACCAACCCCACCTGGAACAACACGGAGGTGCTCCAGGGCGACCTGGTCGAGGCGGTCACCGCCCTCAAGGCCCAGGAGGGCAAGAACATCATCCAGTACGGCTTCGGCTCGGTCACCGCCCAACTGATCAAGGCGGGCCTGGTGGACGAGGTCCGGTTCTGGATCCACCCGGTGCTGGAGGGCGGCCCCAGCCTCACCGCGCCGCTGACCGACGTGAAGGCGTCGTTCGACCTGGTCGACACGCGAGTGCACAAGAGTGGCGTGATCGTCGCCTCGTACGCGCCGAAGACGCCGGCCTGACGGGCGCGTTCGCGCGCTGTCGCCCGCCGAACCGCTCGCTGCGGCCGGGGGTGCGGTGCCCGACCTGGCTCCTTTGCTCTGCTTCAACCGGCGCAACAAGTTCCGACCCGAACTGTTGCGTATGTTGAAGCAGAGCAAAGGACGCGAGCAAGGGGTTGTGCCCCGCTCGCTCGCCCGATTTTCGGGAGACACGCCAGAGCGACCGGAGCGCAGCCGGCTGGGGGCACGACCGGGTCAGAGCTGAGCCCGTGCCTCGCGCGGGCTCAGCTTCGCGCCCTCGGCGAGCAGCGCGTCGAACCGTTCCGGCCCGAGTTCGGCCCGCAGCCGAGCGGTCGTCCGGTCGGTGTCGTCGCGTTCGGCCGGCGCGGCGGGGGACTGCGCGGCGAGTCGGGCGGCGGCCGCGGCGCCCAGCAGCCGGGCGGCGACCTCGGGGGAGCGCGCCGCCGCCGCCATCCCCTCCAGGGGGCCGACCGCGTCGCGCATCGTCGCCATCGCCTCGGCGGCCTCGAACGCCTCGATGTGCAGGGCCAGCGCCGCGTCCGGGTCGCCGCCCTGCTCGACGGCGTAGCCCAGCTCGACCAGGACCATGGGCAGGTAGAGCGCCGGCTGCGTCTCGCCGCGGCCCAGGTCGACGAGTCGGGTGAGGTGGGTGACGGCCAGGTCGAGCTTGCCGTCGCGACGGGCGGCCATCCCGAGGCTCATCTCCGCGAAGATCACCGCACCGGGCGAGCCCTGGTCCACCGCCAGCTCGTACGCGCGTTCGGCCAACTCCCGACCCTGGGCGTAGTCGCGGGTCTGCACGGCGAGCCAGGCCAACCAGGACAGTTCCGCGCAGACCTGCGGCCAGAGCGCCAACTCCTCCGCCCAGCGCAGCCCCTCCCGGTGCAGCGCGACGGCGCGCTCGTGCTCGCCACGCATGTCGGCGAGGCCACCCACCCACTCGGTCGCCCGGAGTCGACCCCACCGGTCACCGAGGTCGGCGAACAGCGCCGCGCTGCCGGTCGCGGTGCGTTCCAGGGTGGCCTGGTCACCGTTGGCGTGCGCGAGGTGGGCCAGGGAGGTGAGCACCGCCGCCTCGGTCCACGTGTCGACGGGGGCAGTGGGCAGCAGCTCCGAGGCCAGGGCCAGGTCGCCGTGCTCGATCACCGCGTTGGCCGCGAACCAGGCGGCGTGGCCACCCGGGTCGACCGCCACCGCGGCGCGTACGTCGTCGGGTGCGATCACCTCGCCCTGCGACAGGGCGAAGCCGACCCGCCAGGGGGCCGCGCGGGTCTCCTGTCCCGGGTCACCGGGCACGGTCAGGGCTTGGCGTGCCTCGGTGAGCCGGCCGCGCAGATACCAGTACCAGCTCAGGGCGATGGCCAACCGCAGCCCGCCGCCGTGAACAAGTGCCGCGCGCAGGTTCGCCGTCTCCGCGTCCAGCAGGGACAGCCATCGTTTCTGGTCGGCGCCGCGCAGCTCGGGGTCGGCGCGTTCGGCCAGCTCGGTGAAGTAGGCGGCGTGCCGCGCGCGTACCTCGTCGGCGTCGGTCAGCCGGTCCAGGCCGAACGCGGCGACCGATTCGAGCAGCCGGTAGCGCGGCTCCGCGCCGGAGTCGTCGAGCACCACCAGCGACCGGTCCACCAGCCGCGCGAGGGTGTCCAGGTCGGTGCGGCAGACGTGCTCGGCGGCCTGCGGGGTGCAGCCGTCGCGGAACACCGCCAACCGGGCCAGCACCTCCCGGTCGGGCGCGTCGAGGAGGTCCCAGCTCCAGCCGATCACCGCGGTCAGTGTCCGCTGCCGGGTCGGCACGTCCCGTTGGGCGGTGCTGAGCAACCGGAAGCGGTCGTCGAGCCGGTCCACCACACCCCGCACACCGAGGGCGCGGACCCGGGTCGCGGCCAACTCCAGGGCCAGCGGCAGCCCGTCGAGGCGGCGACAGAGCTGCGCCACCGCCGGCGCGGTCTGCTCGTCGAGCCGGAAGCCGCGCTGCTGCGCGGCGGCGCGGGCGGCGAACAACCGGGCCGCCGCCGAGCGCCGGACCGCGTCGAGGTCACCGTCGACCGGCACGGGCAGCGGGGGTACGTCCCAGAGCAGCTCGCCGGTCAACCCGAGCGGCTCCCTGCTGGTGGCCAGCACGCTCACCCCGGGCGCGTCCCGCAGCAGTCGGGCGACCAGCTCGGCGGCCGGCTCGATGACGTGTTCGCAGTTGTCCAGGACGAGGAGCAGGTGCCGGTGTCGCAGGGCCGTGACCAGCCGGTCAGTGGCCGACAGGCTCGTGCCGGCGGCCTCGTGGGCGCCGAGCACCGCGAGCACCTGCTCGGCGACGCGCGGGTCGCCGGCCGGCAGCGGGGCCAGCTCCACCAGCTGAACGCCGTCCGGGAAGGACTGGGTTCGGGCCGTCTCGGTGGCCAGGCGCGTCTTGCCGACCCCGCCCGGCCCGACGAGTGTGACAAGCCGTTGCCGGGGCAGCAGCGCCCGCAGCTCGGCCAGCGCCTCGGCCCTGCCGACCAGTTCGTCGAGCTGGGCCGGCAGGCTGTTGCGGATGAGCGCGGCCTTCGGCGGCGCGCTCAGGCCGGCGTCCTGTTCGAGGATCCGGCGGTGCAGGGCGACCAGCTCCGGCCCCGGGTCGAGGCCCAACTCCTCAGCGAGCCGCTCGCGCAGGTCGGCGTAGCTGTCCAACGCCTCGGACTGGCGACCGGCCGCGTACAGCGCGCGTAGCTGCACCGCCCGCAGGCCCTCGCGCAGCGGATGCCGGGCGACCAGCTCGGCGAGGTCGGCCGCGACCAGGTCGTGCTCACCCCGGGCCAGGCGGGCCTCGGCCAGCCGTTCGTGCACGGCGAGGCGCTGCTCGGCGAGGCGGCCCGCCTCGGCGCGGACGAACTCGGCGTCGGCCACATCGGCGTACGCCTCGCCGCGCCACAGCCCGAGCGCGTCGGCCAACCGGTCGGCGTCGCTGCTGCGGGCCAACTCGGCGAACCGGTCGGCGTCGACGGTGGCGGTGCGCAGCAGGTAGCCGGGCGGTCGGGACTCGACCACCTCGCGGGCGCCCGGCTCGGCGTCGTTGAGGGCCTTGCGCAGCTGGGACACCCGCACCTGGAGAGCGCCGAGCGGGTTGGCGGGGGCGTCCGCACCCCACAGGTCGTCGACGAGGCGATCCGCCGACACGACCTGATTGCGGTTGGTCAGCAGGTCGGCCAACAACGCGCGCACCTTCGCGCCGGGCACCACCACCGGCTCGCCGTCGTCCGTGGCCACGGCGAGCGGCCCAAGCACCCCGAACTGCACGGCGGTCATCTTAGCGTCGGTAAGGCGACCGGAAGCCAACCGTAAGCGCGTCGGCGCACCGTGTGGCCATGGACATCTATTCCGAAGCACACGGCAACGGGGCGGGTCGCCCCCTGGTGCTGATCCACGGAGCGCTCTCCGGCATCGGCACCTCGTTCGGCGCGATCCTCCCGCTCCTGGCGAAGACCCGACCGGTCATCGCCGTCGAGTTGCAGGCCCACGGCCGCACTCCCGACGTGGACCGTCCGCTGACCGTGGAGCACTTCGCCGCCGACGTGGTGGAGCTGCTCGACCGGCTGGGCGTCGCGCGGGCCGACGTGTTCGGCTGGAGCATGGGTGCCGCGGTCGCGCTGCGCCTCGGCACCGATCACCCCGACCGGGTCGGGCGGTTGGTGCTCGCCTCGGTGAGCTTCGACGACGACGGCCTGCACCCCGGGCTCCTGGACGGAATCCAGGACCTGCAACCCGAGCACCTGCACGGCTCGGAGTTCCACGAGGAGTACCTGCGGACCGCGCCGGACCCGGCGGGCTGGGCCAACCTGGTGACCAAGATGAAGGTGCTGGACGCGAACCTGCCGCAGTGGACGCCCGAGCAGATCCGCGCGCTGGCCGCGCCGACCATGATCGTGCTGGCCGACTCGGACATCGTCCAGCCGGAGCACGCGGTGCAGATGTTCCGACTGCTCGGCGGCGCGGTGCCCGGCGACCTGACCGGTCTGCCAGCGTGCCGGCTGGCCGTCCTGCCCGGCACCACGCACACCTCGATCCCGCAGCGTGCCGACTGGCTGGCCCCGATGATCGACGAGTTCCTGACCGAGGCGTAGAACGGCCCGCGCGCAGCGTCGATCATGGGCTTGTGGTGCCCACCTTGGCGGCCCGATACCTTTTTGTGCACCACCACAACTCCATGATCGACCGAGCGGAGCGGGGTGGGGCGGGGCGGGGTGGGGGGTTATGGGGTTTGTTCGGATCGGCGGCGGATCGCGGCCAGCATGCGGCGGACGCTGATCACGTGACCGCCGGACGTCAACAGGATCTGCCGGTAGAGGCCGCCGGTCAGGCCGGGGAAGACGGCGCGCGTCTCGGCTCGGAGCCGAGATCGGCCCGGCCCGGCTGGGTCGAGGCGGAAGATCAGCGCGTAGGTCGAGAAGCGGTGACTGCCGCGCAGTGCCAGCTCCTGACCGGGGATCGCGGTGGTCACCCGGAACCCGGGGAACGTCGAGCCGGCGGCGAGTGGTCGTGGCCCGGACGAGACGGGGTCGGCGGCGCTCACCAGGCGGGCGTACCCGGTTGTCCCCGGCCGCGCGAAGGACCTCTCGACGACGTCGGTCAGGTGGGGCCAGATCCGGTCGGTGTCCGCCGCGATGAGAGTGGAGTGTTCGTCCAGGTGGGGTAACGAGTCGATGGGCATCAGCGCCTCCTCGCGTCGACCTCCATTCTCACCTGTCCCTCCCGAAGTTCGCCGCCCGCGGTCATGGCGTGTGGTCGATCCAACGGGTAGAAACATGTCTACCCGTCAGAGAGCGCTCTCACCGCCCCAGCTGTGCCGGTAGCACGCCTCCGGCCAGCGGAGAGGACGAACCACATGACAACCCCGTCCCGACGTACCGTCCTGCTTGCCCTTCTGGTCACCACCGCGGTCGTGACGACGAGCACGGCCGCCACCGCCGGACGCCCCACGCACGGCGCACCCGACTTCGGGCCGAACGTGACGATCTTCGACCCGGGCATGCCGGTCGACGAGATCCAGCAGACCCTGGACGCGGCGCACGCCCGGCAGGTCGACAACGAGATGGGCACCGAACGGCACGCCTACCTGTTCAAGCCGGGCACGTACGGCACGGCCGAGCAGCCCCTGCAGGCCAAGGTCGGCTACTACACCGAGGTGTCCGGTCTGGGCGCCTCGCCCACCGACGTCACCGTCAACGGCAAACTCGAGGTCTACAACCGCTGCCTGGCCGACGGCGGCACCGGCAACTGCCTCGCCCTGGTCAACTTCTGGCGCACCCTGTCCAACCTGTCGCTCACCATCAACGCCGCCGGCCAGGACGACTGCCGCTCGACCGCGAACTTCTGGGCGGTGTCCCAGGCGGTGTCGATGCGCCGGCTGAACATCGGCGGCGGTGGTCTGTCACTGATGGACTACTGCACCGCCGGCCCGCAGTACGCCAGCGGCGGGTTCATCGCCGACTCGCGGCTGCCGGCCACCACGAACGGCTCCCAGCAGCAGTGGCTGACCCGCAACAGCGAGGTCGGCAGCTGGTCCAACGCGGTCTGGAACCAGGTCTTCGCGGGCGTCGAGGGCGCGCCGGACGACGCCACGTTCCCCGACCCGCCCTACACGACCCTGGAGACCACCCCGCTCAGTCGGGAAAAGCCGTACCTCTTCGTCGACGGCAAGGGGCGCTACCAGGTGCGGGTGCCCGCCGCGCAGCGTGACAGCCGGGGAGTCTCCTGGGCCGACGGCATGACGCCGGGGCGGACCCTCGACATCGGCGACTTCTTCATCGCCAAGCCGACCGACCCGGTACGCGTCATCAACGCCCAAATCGCGCGCGGGAAGCACCTGCTGCTCACGCCCGGGACGTACGACATCGCCCGCAGCATCGAGGTCCGGCGGCCCGGCACCGTGGTGCTCGGCATCGGCCACGCCACCCTCACGGCGGTGAACGGCGCCATCCCGCTGGACGTCGCCGGCGCTCCCGGAGTGATCGTCGCGGGCGTCACGATCGACGCCGGTCTGGTCGAGTCGCCGGTCCTGTTGCGGGTGGGCCGCCAGCACGGTCACGACGCCAGCAGCCCCACCAACCCGACCACGCTGTCCGACGTGTACTTCCGGGTCGGTGGTCCGCACATCGGGCGGACGAACACCGCGCTGGAGGTCAACAGCGACCACGTGCTCATCGACCACACCTGGGTCTGGCGCGGTGACCACGGCGTGGAGGGCTTCACCGAGGGCGTCAACGGGGACACCGACCGCTGGCGCACCAACACCGGTCGCTACGGCGCCATCATCAACGGCGACCACGTGACCGCGACCGGCCTGTTCGTGGAGCACTTCCAGCGCTACAACACGGTGTGGAACGGCGAGCACGGCACCACGATCCTGTACCAGAACGAGCTGCCGTACGACCCGCCGACGCAGGCCGACTGGATGAATGGCGGGGTCGAGGGCTGGGCCGGGTACAAGGTCGCTGACCGGGTGCGGCACCACACCCTGTACGGCGGCGGGGTGTACGTCTTCAACCAGAACAACCCGTCGATCCACACCGAGAACGGCTTCGAGGTCCCGAACCGGCCGGGCGTGCGACTGCACCACATCATGACCGTCAACCTCAGTGCCGGCACGATCGACCACGTGGTCAACGGCGTCGGCGGCGCGGCCGACATGACAAAGGTCGGCGCGCCGGTCTACCTCGCGCAGTACCCGGCCCCGTAGGCATCTCGGGCGCACCGACGGGGCCGGAGCCGGCGAGGCTCCGGCCCCGAAGGGCTGATCCGCCACGGCCCGGCCCGCCGGTCGGAGCGGTCGACTAGCTCGACCCGTAGTCCGGCAGCGGCAGGGCTCTGGGCTGTAGGCGGCGTTCCACCTTGGCCATGGCTGCGAGCAGCGGCAGTTGGGCCATCGTGTTTCGAGCCCAGATGCCGCGGCGGCTCTTCGGCGCGATCATGCCGATGAAGAGGCTCGACTGACTTCGCTCGACCATCTGTCGATGGCCCTGCTCGTAGCGCCGGAAGGCGATCCGATGATCCCCGCCAGCGGACGACAGCTCGCCCGCGAGTCGGTAGGCGCCGATGAGCGACAGCGTCGCCCCGGCGCCCGCGGCCGGTGACGCACAGTGCGCGGCGTCTCCAACGAGCACCACCCGCCCGGACGACCACGACCCCATCCGCACCTGGCTCAGCGCGTCGAAGTAGAAATCAGGGTCGGCGAGTGCGCCCGCGAGTAGTTCCGGGACGACCCATGGCAGGTCCGCGAACGCCTCGCTCAGCAGCCGCTTCTGCTGCTCGACGTCCCGGTAGTCGTACGTCAGCGGACTGCTGCGGAAGAGGAAGTTCACCTTCGCCCCGGCGTGGGTGCCGGAGCGGTAGATTCCGGCCGCCCTGCCCGGCTGGTTGTAGAGCGTCACCCACCGCTGCTCACCCAGGCCTGGGTCCGCGTTGGCGGACGCGAAGTAGTGGCCCAGGTGGCTGAGGAACTGCGACTCTGGGCCGAAGGCCAGATGTCGCACCGTGGAGTGCGTGCCGTCGGCGCCGACGACCAGGTCGAACCGGCGGGTCGGACCGTGCTCGAAGGTGACCGTCACACCATCGTCGTCCTGCTGGATCGTGCGGATCGAATCACCGAAGATGTACTCGACGTCGTCCTTGGTCGTCTCGTACAGAATGGCCGCCAGGTCGCCGCGCATGATCTCGACCTCGGTGCCGGCAGCTTCGCCCTGGATCGCCTGCATGTCGATCCGGGCCACGCTTCGGTTGGCCGCGTTCACAAAGGACATGCCGAGGATGTCCGCCGCCATCGCACGGGTCTGCGACATGATCCCCATCCGCTCGGCGATGTCGACGGCCTGTCCACGGAGGTCGACACCGTTGCCGCCCGCGCGTAGGTGAGGTGCCCGCTCGACCACGGTGGGCGCAAAGCCATGCCGGGCCAGCCAGAACGCCATGGTCGGCCCCGCGATGCTGGCACCGGAGATCAGGATCCGCTGGTTCATCGACTCCTCCTTCGTGGCACAGCGAGGAGCGCGCCAGTGGCAGGTGCGCCGCTTGCGTGGTCCGGTGGGGTTTCGTAGGCTAACTGAAATACGTGTTCCACTTGACGATATGGAATGGGCGTTTCAGATGTCAACCCCGGCCGCGAGCGGTGTCACCCGACGCAGAGCGGACGCCGTCCGCAATCGCCAACGCGTGCTGGGCGCGACGAAGACGCTCCTCGCCGAGGGCCGTGCCACCCTCACTGTCGACGCGATCTCGCGGAAAGCGGGCGTGGGGACGGCCACTGTCGTTCGCACCTTCGGCAGCAAGGAGGCGCTCATCGACGCCGCCGTGGCCGAGTTGCTCGAACCGCTCGTCCAACGAGGCCGGGACGCGCTGCTCGAACCGGATGCCGAACAAGCCCTTCGCGGCTTCCTCGTCGAGGTGATCGCGTTCCAGTCCACGTACTGGATCATGGGCGAACGGCTCGGGGAGATGGATTTGCCGGCGACGACGGCGCAACGAGCCGCCCTGAACACGGTGGGGCTCGACCTGATCACCAGGGCCCGCGACGACGGTGCGATCCGTACCGACATCGACGCCTCAGTCGTCACCGTGCTGATCGGCGAGGTGACCTACGCGGTGGCGAGGTCGCAGTCGGCATCGCCAGCCCTCTCCGAGAGCTACGTGTCGGTGATCATGGATGGACTTCGTCCACAGCAGAGCAGGCCCTGAGTCTTCCTCCGGGCGGTCAATCACGCCGACGGTCTTGAATTCCTACTGCGACAGTAGGAAAATGGGCGGATGCCGGCTGGTCCGTTACTCACCTCGCGTCGGGCCGTTGACCTGATGCGGGTCGCCTCCGAGCTCTGTCCGGGTCGCTGACCGCCGACCGAGCTTCGGCGCCACCGCGTTCCTCATCCGGCCCCGGCCGCCGACTCACCCGCCGCCCCGTGGCCCAACCGGCCCCGACGGTCTGCGCACCAGGGCATCCGCGTCCTGGTCCCGCCCCCCACCGAACCCGCCACGGCCGGAACGGTTCACCCCCTGGAGGTACGTCATGACCACCGATCCGTCACCGCCCAACCCGGAGACCGCCGGCGAGTCCCGACTCGCGTTCAACGAGGACTGGCTGGCGACCATCCTCGGTCTGGTCCTGATCGCACTGGTCCTGCTCGGTGCCATCCCCGCCGGGCTGGTGCCCTGATGACCGCCGACGCGACCCGCACGGGTGACGAGACCCGCGCCACCGACACTCCCGACGGGAGCCGCTCGACGGGCGCCACCCGGACGGGCGACGGGCCCGTGGACGTGGTCGCGCCCGCCGGCTCGTCGACCACCGCCGGCCCGGCCGGGCCGGTTGGGGTGGCGCGCGACGGTCGGTTCTGGGCGTGGACGGCACTCGGCCTGGTGGTCGTGCTCGGCCTCGCCGCGCTCACCCGCTACCTGGAGCAGAACGTCCCCGGGTGGGCCGAGGGCACCGCCGCCGAGGACATCGGTGCGGCGATCGAGTACCCGGTCTACGCCATCCTGCTGGGCCTGCTGGGCAACGTCGCCGTCACGCAGCTCGGGTGGCGGGACCGGATCGCGGCGGCCTTCCGGACCGAGTTCTTCATCAAGACCGGCCTCGTGCTGCTCGGGGCCTCGATCAACCTCGCCGTCATCGCCAGTGCCGCCGGCCCGGCGATCGCCCAGGCGATCCTGCTGATCAGCGGCGTCTTCCTCTTTACCTGATGGCTGGCCGGCCGGTTCGGCCTCGACGACAAGCTGCGCGCGTTGCTCGCGTCGGCGGTGTCGATCTGCGGAGTCAGCGCCGCGATCGCCGCCGCCGGCGCGGTCCGGGCGCGCCGGGAACAGTTGGCCTACACGGCGAGCCTGGTGATCATCTTCGCGCTGCCGTCGATCTTCGTCCTGCCCTGGCTGGCCGACGTGTTCGGGCTGTCCGACGCGGTGGCCGGCGCCTGGATCGGCGGCAACATCGACACCACCGCCGCGGTCACCGCCGCCGGGGCGATCGCCGGTGAGGAGGCACTCCAGATCGCCAGCATCGTCAAGGTCACCCAGAACGCGCTGATGGGTGTGGTCGCGGTCGCGCTCACCGCGTACTTCACCCTGCGGGTGGAGCGGCGGCCCGGCGCGGAACGGCCGGGCCTGCGCGAGCTGTGGACGCGGTTTCCCAAGTTCGTCCTGGGCTTCATCGCCGCCTCGGTCATCGCCACCTGGTATCTCGACGTTGCCGGCGCGGACGGCAAGGCCACCATCGCGATCGTCAACGACCTGCGGGTCTGGTTCCTGATCCTGGCGTTCGTCAGCATCGGCCTGGAGGTCCGGGTCGCGTCCCTGCGGGAGGCCGGTTGGCGGCCGGTGGCGGTGTTCGCCAGTGCCACCGTGTTCAACCTGGCGTTGGCGCTCGGCCTGGCGTCGCTGTTGTTCCGCACCTTCGCGGCCTGAGTCGAGACACTCGGTACGCGGGTACGCGGGTACGCGGGTACGCGGGTGCGCCGGTGGGGCCGGGCCGAGACGGCTCCGGCCCCGCCGGTCTCACTGCGCTGGCGTCGTGGGGGAGGGCTGTGCGTGGCGTGGCTGTCCCGACCGGGCATGCGAGGTGGGCTTCTTCGCCGGGACCGACACGGTTTCCCTCTTGGCCCGATCCGGCAGGTCCAGGAAGGGCATCGCCTCCGCGTAGGACTGGGCGACGCCGCGACGAGCGCTCGTCGTGGGCTGTTCGATCTTCGTGGATCGGCTGTGCCGCGCGCCGGCCCTGCGTCGTCCGGTGTCGGCCGGGACCGGCCGCGACCCGGTGTCCGTGGCGGTCGCCGGACCGGGGATCGGCAGGGCGCCGGGGCTGACGGCGCGGCGGGTGGTCCGGTGCCGGGCACGCCCGCTGCCCGTCTTGAAGCCGAGCGCCGGGCGTTCGACGAGGTGCCAGGACAACATGGCGAAGAGCAGGGCGCCGAGCAGGCTCAGCACGATGTAGGCGACCATTCCGAACCGGGCGCCGCCGAACAGGGCGATGAGCTGCTGCACCGGGAAGCCGTAGATGTAGATGCCGTAGGTGTAGTCGTTCCGGCGGCTGATCGTGGACACCCGCTTCGGCAGCGAGACCGCCGCGAACAGCACCAGGTAGGCGAACGCCGGCAGGCCGACCGCGAAGAACCCGCCCAGCCACAGCGAGCCGACCAGCACGACGGCCGCCAGGACGGCCAGTTCCCGGTTGATGGGGAGCCGGTGTGCGTAGAGCCGCGCGGCGGCGCCGAGCAGGAAGAGGAAGCCGAGCATCAGGGTCCAGTCGGCGGCGAAGGCGCCGATCAGCGGGAACGGCCCGATCGCGCCGTGCTGCGGCGGCCGGGAACTCCAGGTGGGCGCCGCGAAGAAGTCCGCCAGGATCAGCGCGTACGTGCCGGCGGTCAGGACCAGTACCGCACGAGGTGCCGTGCGCAGCACCGAGGTCACCACGAGGATGCCGACGATCCCGTAGAAGGCCAGGTCGTAGCGGAGCGTCCACAGTGCTCCGTCGAACGCGCTCGGTCCGCCGACGACCTGCCCGTACGGGGTGTCGGCGAGCAGCCCGGAGATGGGGAACTGTTCCATCGAGGCGACGACGTTCGTCAGGACGTAGTCGAAGGGCCCCTCGGGGTGCCCCCAGAAGCCGTCGAGGTTGCCGTTCTCGTAGAGCGCCGCCAGGGGTGCGAAGACGAACGCGGTGACCAGCAGGCAGGCCCACAGTCCCGGAAAGACCCGCAGCAGGCGGGCGCGGACGTACTGACGCAGCGTGGAACGCAGTGCGCTGTCGGTGATGAGGTATCCGGAGATCAGGAAGAATCCGTACAGGCACAGGGTGCCGAGGTCACTCTGCCGGCCGAACGTCGCCGCGCCGACGTTCGACTGGCCGAAGCCCAGCGGCCCGGCGTGCGCGACGATCACGCCGCACGCCATCGCCAGGCGAAGCACGCCGAAGGCGTTGTGCTGGGCCGAGTATCTGCCCTGCAGGGTCGGGGAACGCTGCCCGTTGAACCACGCCTGCACCTGACGACTCCTCTGATCACTGGATTGGGGATCGACAGGCCCGAACACCGTCCGTCGATATGCCAATTATCAGGATGCAATGGAGCTTTGTCCCCGTTATGGGTGATTGTCCCTATTGTCCGAACCTCAGATGACCGACGAGGTGACTCGGCGTCGCTGCGGCACTCGGTGGGCCGGCAGGCCCAACAGTCCGGCCATGGCGGCCACGCAGCGTTCACTCGCCCGCCCGTCGCCGAACGGCGAGCCGATCGTGGCGACGCGTCCGGCGGCGAGGCGCCGGAGCCCGGCCGACACGAGGCGCTCGGGATCGGTGCCGACGAGTTCGCCACGGCCCGCCGTCAGGGCCTCCGGCCGTTCCGTGGTGTCCCTGGTGACCAGCAGGGGGACCCCCAGGGTGGCGGCCTCCTCCTGCAATCCGCCGGAGTCGGTGACGACCAGGTCGGCGATCCGCAGCAGCCCGACCATCTGCGGATAGGGCAGTGGTGGGGTGACGCGGGCGTTGACGACGCCCGCCAGGCCGGTGGTGACCACCGTGCTGACCTGCGGGTTCGGATGGGCAACCAGGACGATCTGAACGTCGGGGCACTCTGCTGCCAACCGGCGCAGACCATCCACTGTGGCGGCCACCCCCTGGCCCCAGTTCTCCCGGCGGTGCACGGTGGCCACCACCAGCTTCCGGGTCGGGTCGACCCAGGCCGGTGGTTGGGCCGTGCCTCGCTCGACGAGGTCCTGGAGGGCGTCCACGACGGTGTTGCCGGTCACCACGACCGCCTCGGCGGCGATGCCCTCACCGATGAGGTTCGCTCTGGCCGCCGGGGTCGGCGCCAGGTGCAGCGCCGCGATCCGGGCCAGCATGGCCCGGTTGGCCTCCTCCGGGAACGGTCGGTCCAGGTCGTTGGTCCGCAGCCCGGCTTCCAGGTGTACGACGGGAACGCGTCGCCAGAACGCGACCGTCCCGCCGGCCAGGGCGGTCGTGGTGTCCCCCTGCACCACGACCGCCGCTGGACGGTGGTGTGTGATCAGATCGTCAACCCCCGTGATCAGTGCCGCCGCCAGTTCCGCGAGCGAGCCGGTGCGTCGTTGCGGGCGCAGGCTCACCTCCGGGTGGAGGCCGAACGGGGCGAGAGCCTCAGCGACGCGTCCCGGCTGTTGACCGGTGTCCGCCACCCGCACCGTGAACCTCGGATCATCGAGGAGACGGCGGATCAGAGGCGCGGTCTTGACTCCTTCCGGCCTGGTGCCGGTCAGGATCAGGACCTCTCGTGCTGTCGATCTGCTCGCACACATGTCGGGTCAGCTCCTGGCAGCCGCGCGGCGACGCCGGTAGAGCGAGAACCCGCCCGTGGTGCCGGCCACGAGTGCGCCGATACCGAGCGCGATCGGTGCCCCGGCCAGCGGGATCACCGGAATGGGGGGTGCGACCGCGTTGGCGCCACAGCTCGAGGTGCCGATGGTCACCCCCGCCAACGCCCCACCGAGCGCCGTCAGGTTCAACGCCGTAACGGTGAGCTGGCCGACACCCGAGCTGGACTGCCCGTTGAGGGTCAGGTTGATCAGGCCCGGCACGTTCAGCCCGGTGTTCGGCGCCGGGTTGACCGGCAGGCTGAGCAGTGTCGTCTCGATGCCGAGCAGCGTCGAGGTGATCCGGGCGTTGACCAGGCTCGTCGAACCCGTCGCCGACGGGCTGCTGGTGGCCGTGCACTGCGAGGTGATGGCGTCCGCCACCAGGGCGATCGTGGCGAGGCCGCTGGTTCCGAGGACCAGTGACACCCCGGCGCCGGGCGTGACGAGGCACGACCCGCCGGGACCGATTGTCACCGTGCCGCCCACGCCGAGCACGCCGGCGCAGGCCGCCGAGGTGCCGTCGTTGAAGGCCCGGACGTTCTGGACCAGCACCCCGGCGGTGATGACTGTCTGTCCGCCGAGGACGCCCAGTGGGGGATTCTGGTTTCCGGAGATCGACTCGGTGGTGCCGTCGTTCGTGGCGGACGTGCTGCCGGAACTCGCGAGGCCACCACCGAGCAGGCTGATCTGGAGCGCGGAGGCGGAGGACTGGGACGTGTCGGCCATGGCCGGAGAGGCAGCCAGGACGGCCATGGCGAGGCCACCGGCCAACACCGCGGCGGTACGGGCGAGACCGGATCTAACTCGTGGCATAGAGGTCTACTTTCTGACGTGGGCGATTGTGGGGCGGTCTGTGGTGGGGGTGGTGAGGTGCGTGAGGTGGGTCAGGTGGCGGGGTGGCCGGATCGAACGAGGTCCGTCGGCGTGGCCCGATCGGCGCGGCGGTGGCGTCCGGCGCGGCTGGGCCGGCACGGACACTCGACCGATGGCCCGGACCGGGGCGGCCGGCGCCGGTGGATCGGCCGCGCGGGCGGTCTTCTGCCAGTCGGTGCGGGCGGTCACCATGCGGGCGAAGGCGAGCCAGACCGCGAGCGACTGGGCGTAGCTGTACAGCCAGTGGCAGACGCCGAGCAGCAGCGCCTTGGTCACCGACAACTGCGGCTCACACCGGGACCGGTAGACGATGCCCCACAGGGCGAACGGTCCGATGCCGAAGACGAGCACCAGCGGGGGTACGCCCCAGCCGCCACTGCTCCACCAGCCCGACAACCCGCCGCTGGTGTTGTCGATGTAGTAGCTCATCACCACGAGGCAGGCGACGTAGACGGGCGTGCCGAGCAGTTGGGTCCACGGTGCGGCCAGGAAGTGGGCGATCTCCAGGGTCGCCGAGTTACGGATTCGCGGCGAGCGCAGCACCCTGCCCAGATAGCGGCCGCACTGCATCGACCCCTGCGCCCAGCGGGTGCGCTGCCGTACCAGCGGCCCGATCCGGGTCAGTGCCTCCTGGGCCACCCAGCTCTCCGAGCAGTACTCGGTGTGCCCGCCGGCCAGCAGGATGTGCAGGCCCAGCTCGAAGTCCTCCAGCAGGGCGCCGTGCCACGGTGTGCCGTGCTCGTCGGCGATCTCGTTGAGCAGCGACAGTCGGGTGAACTGCCCGTTGCCGCCCATCGCGACGCTGCCGGTGCGCCGGCGCAGTGACTGCATCGCGGCGATCGGAGCCCGGAACTCCATGTCCTGGAGCCGGATCAGCAGCCGTCCCCAGCCGCTGACCTCGGTCGTCGGGGCGTAGCGGCGCGGCGCGCACTGGAGCATCCGCACCTCCACCTGCACGGCGCCGACCTCCTCCGCGCCGAAGTACTGCCGGCCGGCGAGGGCGACGGGACCCTGCGGGTCGAGGCGGCTGTCCGCGTCCAGGACGCCGACGATCACCCGGGTGCGATCGGCGTTGGCCGGCAGCCACTGCTCGATGGCGCGCCAGGCGGCGTTGAGTGCGGCGCCCTTGCCCTGCCGCGCGTCCGGCAGTTGACGCCGGATGACGTGCACCCGAGGTTGGTCGGTGAAGGCGGCCAGTGCGGCGAGGGTGCCGTCCTCGGAGGCGTCGTCGACGCACCAGACGGTCACGTGCGGAAAGTCGGTGAGCAGGCGCCGGACCGTGTCGCCGATGACGGACGCCTCGTTGCGGCACGGCACGATGATGTGCCAGTCGAAGCCGTCCGGGCTTCCGCCCCGACTACGTCGGCTCTTCAGGTGGAACACCAGGATGCTCAGCACGTACGCGCAGAAGCTGACGCACAGCAGGAACGCCGCGGTGTTGAGCAGCGCGAGGGACTGCGTCTCAGTGGACACCGGCGACCGCCCCACGCATGCGCTTGGTGCGGCTGACCAGGATCACGAACAGGATCGCGACAGCGATCAGGCCGGCGGTCGTGATCACCGAGCCGATCAGCACGTGACTGCGTTCGTAGCCGAGCCGGAATCCCCAGGTCTGCATCGACACCACCACCGCGGCGAGTCGGAGCTGGTTCACCGTGACCAGCAGCAGGATCGCCAGCGCCAGGGCGTTCAGCCCTCGCGCCATCGAGATGCGGCGGAACCCGACGAGCGTCGAGGCCAGCACGATCGGTGGGATCAGCAACATGGCGACCGAGCAACCGCTGGACACCATGAAGCCGACCCAGCGCTCGTCGAGCGGAAAGATGACGGCCGCGCCGATGGATCTGGTGTCGGCCAACCCGACCGCGTCGACGAGCCTGGCGTTCAGCCAAGCCTCACCGCTGGCGATGTCGTGCCACCGCCACAGGGTGGCGGCGGCGACGGCGACGCCGAACAGGATGCCGGCGCTGGCGCGTAGCCACGCCCCCCGGGGGGAACCCGTCATCGTTCGCGGCCCAACATGGCGACGAACCACAGCGCCAGACCCAGCACGACCAGTCCGACGCCGACCAGCAACCACGACTGGATGGCGACTCCGGTGGCGGCGAGACCGCCACCGATGTGTGGCCCCTTGGTGGGAACTCCGTACATGCCCAAACCCCCTCGCTGACTCGGAGGCCAGAATGGCATCGGGTGAATCGGGCAAACAGGATAAAGCGGCATGGAGCCCCTAAAGAGTGATTAAATACTCCTTAGGTGGGGGTGCTCGTCGGTCACGCCGACATCCCTTGCCCCGCAACAGGTCCCGGCGTCCCGACAGGTTGGTCAGAGGTGGTCAAGATGGTGACCGGTTACCCCCGCGGGACGGTCCCGCCGGCGACATCGCGGTGGCGGGCCATGGCGGGCTGGAAGAAGGCCATGGTCGCTCTCGTCGCCCTCTTCGGTGTGCTCTGCGCGGGCCTTGTCACGGTCGGCTTCGGCCTCAAGCACCGGTACGAGAGCCGGGTGCAGCGCGAGGACATCCTCGGTCCGGGCACCGGTCCCCGCGACGAGCGCCGGTGGGAGGCGGGACCACTCAACCTCCTGCTGCTCGGCTCGGACTCCCGCGACGGCGAGCCGGACCAGGCCCTCTACCCGGGCCAGCGGTCGGACACGATCATGCTGGTGCACGTCAACGCCGCCCGGGACGCGGCAACTGTCGTCTCCATCCCCCGGGACAGCTACGTCGACGTGCCCGCCGCGGGGCAGAGCTGGTCCGGCGGACCCAACAAGATCAACGCTGCGTTCGCGCTCGGCGGGGCCGCCCTGGCCGCCGAGACGGTCGCCAAGCTCACCGGCCTGCCACTGGACGGGGTGCTGGTGGCCAACTTCGCCGCCGTCCGCAAACTCGTGGACGCGGTCGAGGGCATCAACGTCTGCCTGCCGTACACCGTGAAGTCCTCGGACACGGGCGTCACCTGGCCTGCCGGCTGTCACGACCTGGACGGCAGGGCGGCCGACGACCTGATGCGGCAGCGGCACGGCGTGCCCGGCGGCGACTTCGGGCGCATCTACGACCAGCAGTTGGTGGTGCGCGCCCTCGCCGACCGGGTCACCACGACACGTCTGCTCACCAATCCGAGCCGGCTCGACCGGGTGCTCACCACGGCGGCGGAGTCGCTGATCGTCGACCGCGACCTCGACCTGGCCGGCCTCGCCCGCGCGCTGCGCCGGGTGAAGCCGGAGACGGTCCAGTTCGTCACCGTCCCCTTCAGCGACCCCAACCTCCAGACCCCGGCCGGCTCCGCGGTGCGGCTGGACGAGACGCGGGCGCCGGCGCTCTTCACGGCGCTGCGCGAGGACCGGGTGGCGCAGTGGCTCGCGGCCAACCCCCAGACGCCACCGGCCAACTGAGTCGGGGCCGTCGTTCCCGGCGGTGTCAGGTGAACGTGGTCGTCGCCGGCGGCGACGTCGCCAACGTCCCCTGGCGCAACCTCGAGCCGCACCTCATGCGCCTGCCGGCGTCGTGCTGATGCCGAACTGCGCACACTCGCCGGACCGGGCACGAAGTCCGGAGACCTCTGCCCGCCCTGCCGATGCGCTGGTGAGCGTATGCCGCAGAGGCATGACTGTGACTCTGCGGCGTGCCGCTGGCTACCTCACCCACGCCTGGGGCGGTGACCGACGGTCACCGCCCCAGCCAGGGTCAGGAGCTACTCGTCTAGCGCGACCGCCGCCAGTAGCGGCACGTCCAGTCGACCTGATGCAGCTCGTCCACGATGCCGTGCTCGGCGCGGAAGTCGTCCACGGCCTGCTTGCAGCCGCGTACGGCGTGGTAGTCGTCGATGATGACGTACCCCCCGATCGACAGCTTCGGGTAGAGCGATGTCAACGCGACCATCGTGGAGTCGTAGAGGTCCCCGTCGAGGCGCATCACCGAGATCCGCTCCACCGGCGCCTTCGGTAGGGTGTCCGAGAACCAGCCCTTGAGGAACCGCACCTGGTCGTCGAGCAGCCCGTACCTGTCGAAGTTCGCCTTCACCTGCTCCAACGACACGGCCAGGAAGGGCACCTGCCAGAGGGCGTCCTCGACGTCCTCGACCCGTTTCGGGTCCGGCTTCGGCAGGCCCCGGAACGAGTCGGCGACCCACACCGTGCGGTCCCGGTCACCGTAGGCGCGCAGCATCCCGCGCATGAAGATGACCGCGCCGCCCCGCCACACGCCGGTCTCGATCAGGTCCCCGGGTACGCCCCGGTCCAGCACGTCCGCGATGCACCGCTCCAGGTTGTCCAGCCGGCGCAGACCGATCATGGTCTCGGCCTCCGGCGGCCAGTCCCGGCCGGTCGCCCGTGCCTCCGCGTCGAACGGGAACTGGAGGACCAACTCCAACCCCTTGCGTTGCAGCAGGTGCCGGCCGCGCTGGTAGAGCTTTCCGTGCAGGGACCCCCGGCGCGGCTGGTAGGGCATCCACGTCTCGCGGAAGACAGACCTGGTAAGCGCCTTCTTGAGCAGGTCACAGTAGAGCGCGCGTGGGTCGTCCAGCATCGGATCGGACGTCTGGGTCGGCACCAACATCTCACTCATCGGCATTCCTCCTTGTTCGGTGTCTCGGCTAGGCAGTTGGCGGTCCCCGGTGGGCGGTCCGCCGATCGTCGTCGCGGTCGTCAGCCCCGCCGCTCGGCGTCGCCGACGGCCACCGCGCGGCGCAGGACGACGGACCCGGGGGAGAGTCGTTCCGGGCTCGGCCGGCCGGCGGCCAGCAGCTCCTGTCCGAAGACCGGCCAGTTGTCCGTGGGGTGCGGCGCAGGCGCGTCCGGGGACGGCTGCTCTGCCGCTGCCTCGGCCGTCGGCGGCCGCCGGGTCGCCTCGGGCTGGGCCAGCGGTCGTCCGCGGACGCCCACCAGCGTGGGGCTGCCCCAGCCCGGTGCGGTCTCGACGGGATCAGGCTGGACGCCCGGCCTCGGCACCGGCCCAGGCCGATCCGGGGCGTCCGTCACCACCGGGTTCGGCTGGGTGATCGCGTCCTCGATCCGGGTCGAGCCGTCCGGCGCTTCGGCGGAACCAGGCGCCGCGCCGACCGGCGTCGCGTGCACGGTCGGTGTCGCGTGCTCGCTCGGTGCCGTGCGCTCGGCCGGTGCGGTGCGCTCGACCGGCCTTGTGCGCTCGGTCGGTGTCGCGCGCTCGGTCGGTGTCGCGCCTTCGGTCGGTGCCCTGCGCTCGGTCGGTGTCGCGCGCTCGGTCGGTGTCGCGCGCTCGACCGGCGTCGTGTGCCGGGCCGGCGCGTGCCGGACCGTGGTGCCCTCGACCGTGGTGCCCTCGACCGTGCGGCCGTGACCGGTCCTGGCCAGCGACTCGCCCGACTCGCGGGCCTGCCGGCGGTGCCGTCCGGGCGTGCTGCCGGAGGAGTCCTCGACGAGGGCGCTGACCAACTCCCGGATGACGGCGCCCTGGGCGCCCGCCCGCGCCGCCGGCAGCGCCAGGGTGTTCTGGACCGTGTCCGGAACCAGGTCCGGTTGCTCGCCGCCCTGCCGGTGGTCGGTCCGGGACACCGCACCGATCACCACGACACCGGCCAGCGGAAGTCCGAGCCGTTGGACCAGCCGGGCCGCCCGCGTGCTGTCGTCAAGGTTCGTCCGGCCGGCCCGTACGACGAGCAGCACACCGTCCGCGTGCTGCGCGAACGCCGAGATCTCCCGCCCCGCCAGGATCGGCGGCGCGTGCACGAGCACACAGTCCTCGTCCTCGCCCAGCGCGTTGAGCAGCCCGCCCAGGTCGTGCAGGGCCTGCGTGTCGGAGCCCTCCCGGGGTTCGGCCGGCAGCACGGTCAGGGTGGGGAAGTCGACCAGACGCACGGGCGGGCACTTCTGGCTGAGCACCTGCTGCCAGGTGTGCGGCGCCTCCGGGAAGTGACCGGACAGCACCGGGTCCCGGACCGCCCCGTCGACGAGCGTGGCCCGGCAGTGCTCGTCGGCCATGCCGAGACCGAGCAGCGCCGTCACCAGCGCCTTGCCGTCGTCGTCGTGGGCGCTGGTCACCAGCAGCCGCCGGCGCGGCAGCGGGGCGGTGAGCACGCTGAGCGTCGAGATCGCGGCGCGGACGGCGTCGGCGACGTCGGTGCGGCGGTAGAGCGCGGAGGCGTGGTGGCGGGCGAACCGGCGCGGCAGCTTCGGCAGCACCCCGAGGACCGGCAGTCCCAGGCGCGCCTCGATCTGCGCGACGTCGCGCAGCCGGCTGTCGAACCGGTCGCGGAGCAGCGTCGCGCCCCACCCGGCGAGGAGCCCGGCCAGGGCTCCGAGCACGCCGTTCAGCAGCGGCTTCGGGAAGGCGGGCCGCAGCGGCGGGCTGGCGGTGTCGAGCACCCGGGCGTTGATGCTTGTCGAGCCGCCCATGTCCAACCGGCTCAGTTGTTGGCTGACGGCGCGGGAGGCCGCGTTCGCGATCGCGGCGGCCTGCGTGGCGGATCCGGCGCTCGCGTGCACCGTGATGATCTGGAGGCCGAGTTCGTACTCGCCGCTGACGTGCCCGCGTACCGCGTGCTCGGGTAGTTGCAACGCACGCGCCGCTTCGATCGCGACCTCCCGGGACCCGACCAGCCGGGCGATGGTGGGGGTGAGGTTCTGCGCGAGGGCCAGGTCCGCCGGTCGGTCCTTCTCGGTCTGCTCGGCGCTGACCAGCACCGACGCCTCGGCCTCGTAGCGCGCCGGAAGGAGCTGGGTGACCCCCTGGGCGGCGGCCAGGCCCGCGCACAGGCCGATCAGCGGTACGCCCACCCGGCGCCAGGAGACACCGAGCAGACCTTTGACATCTATCGACGCGCTCATCAGGCGATCGCCTCTCTGGTTGGTTGCCCGGCCTCGGCGGGCGGTACGCGAAGAGACCCGGTCGCGGACCGCAGTCCGCGCCAGGTCGTGCAGAGGGTGTCGGCGATCCGGTCCCAGCCGAACTCGGCGTCGGCGCGACGCAGTCCACGGTTGGCCAGCCGGCCGGCGAGGGTGGGCTCGTCGCGCAGTCGCGCGAGGCGGGCGGCAAGCGCGGGGACGTCGCCGGCCGGGAAGACGAGACCGGCGTCGCCCACCACGTGGGGGATCTCGCCGATGTCGCTGCCCACGACCGGCACGCCACAGGCCATGGCCTCGACCAGCACCCGGCCGAACTGTTCGCGCAGCGGGATGCCGATCCACGGCAGCGTGTTGCGCTGCACCACCTCGACCGACGGCATCGCCAGCACGTCCATCCGGTTCAGCAGCGCGGGCAGCTCGGCGTGCCCGGCCCAGCCGTGCCGGTGTACGCGGCCGGGGCGCTGTGCGGCGGCTCGCTCGATCTCGCCGCGCAGGCTGCCGTCACCGACGAGCGACACGTCGCAGTCGATCAGCTCGGCGGCGCGCAGCAGGTCGGTCACGCCCTTGTGTGGCTCGAACCGCCCGACGAACCCGACGGTGAACGGACGCGTGGCCGCCCCGGTGGACGCCGGGCGGAAGACCCGGGTGTCCACGCCGAGCGGCACGATCGTGGCCGGGCCCCGGTAACCCTTGACCCGCAACACGTTCAGGGCCGCGGGGGTGATCGGGAAGGCGTGGTTGACGGACAGGTAGGACTGCCGCTCGATCCGGGGAAACGGCACCGGAAAGCGCGTGACCACGTTCTGCGCCGCGTACAACGTGGTGGGCACCCCGGCCCAGCAGCGCTGCCGCAGCCGCAGGGCCTGCCAGGTGGTGAGGTACGCCGCCTCACCGATGACGTGCAGGATGTCGGGTCGGGTGGTGGTCACGTCGTGCTGGCCGGGTAGCCGGAACAGCACCGAGGCCATGTGCCCGGTCAGCGACTCACCGAGCAGGTGCGGGACCACGTGGTAGCGCAGCCGCTCGTGTGTGCGGGCCAGCCGGGCCAGCTCGCGTCGTGTCGTCGGGGACACGTCCGCGGCGAGCACGGTGAGGGTGACGTCCGGCTGCGCACAGAGAACGTCGAACAGGTCCGTCCAGTGTTCGGTGCGCTTGCCGACGACCGTGGTCAGAACGTGCATCACGCTCCTCCTCTCGTCTCAGGTCGGGTGACCGCGATCCGGCCGACGCGGGCCCAGGCCCGCAGCCGCGCCAGTCCGGCCCGGGGTTGTACCGGCAGTCGCGCCCCGGCCAGACCGATACCGATCAGCGCGCGCAGGAGTACGGCACCGCGTACGGCGCGCAGGGTGCCGGCGCGGTGGCGGGCGAAGTACCGCAGCATGCTGCGGTACAGGTGTGGCCAGATCCAGGCCGGGTCGGAGCTGCTCGCGCCGCCGCTGTGCACGGCGGTGACCGAGGGCACGTAGCGCACCTCGGCGCCACGGCGGGCGGCCTGGAGGCACAGCTCCTCGTCCTCGTAGTACAGGAAGTAGCCCTCGTCGAGCCCGCCGATCTCGACGAACAGGTCGGTACGCACCGCCAGGCAGGCGCCGGACACCCAGTCCACCGCCACCGGCTGCGCGCCGCGTACACAGGCGTCGTACGCGGCCCGACGCTGCCGCCCGCTGAGCAGCCGCCGGAGCGCGACGGGCACCAGCGCCCCACCGAACCGGCTGGCCAGCACCGTGCCGAGAGACTCGAACCGGTGGGCGCTGATCGCGATCCGGCCGTGCGCGTCGATGAGCCGTGGTCCCGCGATGCCCACCGACGGTCGGCTGCGGATGACCCGTACCAGCTCCGCCGCGGTGCCGGGGGCGACCACGCAGTCCGGGTTGACCAGGAGCAAGACGTCGGTGGTGACGCCGGCCGCGGCCCGGTTCACCGCGCTGGCGAAACCGGCGTTGGTGCGGCTGGCGAGGACCGTCACCTCCGGGAATCGGCGCCGGACGAGGTCGACGGTGCCGTCGGTGGAGGCGTTGTCCACCAACCGCACGGGTAGCTGCGCCTGTCGCAGCGCGGTCAGCGCGGCGACGATCTGGCGCTGCGAGTTGTGGGTGACCACGATGGCGGTGGCGTCGGCGTGCGTCATGCCGCGACTCCCGTCCGGCGCAGGGGTCGGAGCGGGAGCGGTGCCCCGCTGAGTCGGCGGAGTCGAGCGCCGTCGTGCTGTGCCGTGAGGAGGGTCAGCGCCGGCAGCAGTCCCAGCTCCCAGTGCCCGTCGGTCGGCGCCGCGAAGACGGCGGCGGCCAGGAAGCCGCAGGAGAGTGCCGCGAACGGCAGCGAGATCCCGTCCCGACCGCGCAGACCGACGCGGATGCTGCGCACGATCGGCCAGAGCACCAGCAGGAGGCCGACCAACCCGAGGTTGGCCAGCACGGTGACGTAGAAGGCGTGGTAGACCGGCCCGACGTCGGTGAAGGTGAAGCCGGACAGATAGATGCCCGGTGTGGTCTGCCCGAGACCGGCCCCGACCAGTGGCTGGTCGGCGAACACGCCCAGGCCCACCGACGACTCCACGCCCCGGTAACCGGCCGACTGCTGGAGCCCCTTGGTGATCTCGTCGGCCCGCTCCCGTACTCCCGGTTGCAGGGCGAGGACCGCCGCCACCGCGACCGCCGCGACGGCGGTGGCGGCCAGGCCGGTCCGGACGGTACGGCCACCGCGGACCAGCACGATCAGGAAGGTGAGTGCGGCGGCGAGCCAGATTCCCCGGTACGACGCGAGCAGCACGTCCACGGCGAAGAACCCGCCGAGCACGAGGACGCCGTTGCGCCGCCAACCGCGCAGCCGGCCGGCGATCCAGATCAGCGGGGGGATCGCCATCAGGGTGATGAGCCCACCGTGCCGCCCCGGCGTCGCCACCGAGATGGCGGTGAAGGCGCCGGCCAGCACCACGTACAGCACACCGGCGGCAAGGATCCGACGCGGCGTGGTGAGAGTGTGTACGGCGACGAAGAAGTACACCGGGATGGTGGCCACCTGGTACGCGGCGACCAGCACCTCGGACGGGAGGTTGCCGACGGCCAGACCGTAGGTCGCGGCCACGACCGTCAACCCGATCAGGCTCAGCATGCCCACGTCGGCGGCGGTGCGCCGGGTCGGTTTCTCCACCCGTAGCCAGTGCCGCGCGGCCAGCGCGACGCCACCGGCGGCCAGCAGCAGCACCTTCACCGCGATGTACGCGCGTACGTCACCGCCGCTGAGCACGGCCCCGATGACGGCGCCGCCGATGATGCCGACCGGCAGCACGGCCCAGGGCCAGAGCAGGAACACGCCGCAGCTGAGCACCCCGACGGAGGCGGCCAGGCCGACCGCGCCGGGCAGCAGGGTTACCACGGTGACCAGGGCGCCCAGTCCGGCGCCGCCGAGCAGCACGGTGGGCGCGACGATCGGCACTCTCATCGGGGCAGCCCCGCCAGTAGTGAGCGCAGTTGTACGCCCCGGGCCGACCAACTGTTGCGGGCGGCGACCGCCCGGCGTCGGGCCGCCTGCTCCGGTGCGCCGGCCTCGGCCAGCGCGTCGCTGAGCGCCGCGGCGAAGCTGTGCGGGTCACCGGCGAGGGCGATGGTGCCCTCCAGCGCCCGCAGCGCCGGCAGCGGCGTCGCGACGACCGGTTTGCCGAGGGCGAGGTACTCGTAGCACTTCTTCGGGTGCACGTAGTCCACCAGACCGCCCACCCGGTAGGGGATGATGGTGACGTCACAGGCCCGCAGGATGCCCGGCACGTCCGAGTAGCCGACGGCGTCCACGAGTTCCACATTGGACAGATGCGTCAGTGGCGCGCGGCCGGCCCGGGTCGACGGACCGATCAGCACGAAGGTCCACTCGGGATGCGCGCGGGCCACCGCGGCGACCAGGTCCGCGTCGAAGGCGCGGGTGTCGACCGCCCCGCTGTAGCCGACAAGTGGCCGGCGCAGCCCGGTCAACCAGGGCGCGACCGGGCCGTCCGGCGAGAAGTGCTGCGGGTCGCATCCGTTCGGCAGCACCACCGGTGCCGAGTCGAGGGCCGGCATCCGCTCCGGCAGCGCGCTCGACGAGGCGAGCACCAGGTCGGCGGCGCCCACGGCGGAGCGCAGCGCACGGCGCAGGTGCCGACGATTCCAGCGTCGGGTGAACGTCCAGTCCAGGTCGGTGGCGTCGTACACCACGGCGGCCGCGTCCAGCCGGCCGGCGACCGGCGCGGCCAGATCCTCGTCCAGCCACAGCAGTCGGACCGAGTCGGCCCGCCGCCGGAACCACCGGCGGAGCAGGAGCGCGGCGAACCAGCGGTTGGCCCGGTTGACCGGTGGCAGGTGCCGGCCGAACGGCAGCAGCGCCGGCCCGGCGCACTGCCACAGGCCGTCGGCCACCTGCCGGACGCGGACGCGCCACCGGGGCCGGTGCCCGGTCGGATCGACGAAGAGCACCCGGTGGTCGACGGTCAGTTCGCGGGCCAGCGCGTGCTGCCGGTGGGCGCCGTTCGCCCACGGTGTGGCGCTGAAGACGACCACCCAGCCCCGGTCGTCGGCGGACGCGACGACCGTCGGCGCCGCCGGTTGCCGGGTCAGTTGCTCAGCCACGGCCGGACCGTTCCAGCGGCCGGGGCGCTCCGGCGGGCAGCACCTCGTCCTCACCGAGCCGGCCGAGCACCGGGCGGGCGCGCTCGTCGTCGAGTCGCAGCAGGCGGGCGCCGGCCTGGCGGTCCAGCCAACCACGCAGGGCACTGGCCGCGATCCGCCTGTTGATCCAGTTGACGAGGGGCAACGAGCCCCCCAGCGGCAGCGCGGTCGGTGCCACCGCGCGCCACGCGGCCGAGCCGATCGGGGTCACCTCGCACCGCCAGCGCGGACGCCGCGCCGGCGGATCGACGAAGAGCAATCGCTGATTTGCCGCCAGTTGTCCCAGCACCGCCGAGTGCCCGTCGACGGACCAGCGGGCCTGGCTGAACACCACCACCCAGTCGCGGGTGTCGCCGTCGGGCAGCGGGCCGACGTCGCCGCGCAGCGCGGCGAGCAGGTCGGACAGACCCAGCTGTACGGGTTTGCCGAAGAGCCGCTTGACCAGGTGGTCGGCGAGCAGGGCGGCCCGGAACGCCACCATCCGGTGCCGCGGCTGGGTCATCCGCAGATACCCGACCAGGCTGCCCAGGAGGTGCCGGTAGCGGATGGTCGGCCCGAGCAGCCGGCAGGACGCCCCGCGGCTGTGCGTCACCACGGCGTCGGGGATCATCCACAGCTCGTGCCCGGCCTGGTCGAGCTGGCGGGCGAGCACCGCGTCATTCCAGTAGACGGGGAAGGCCTCGTCGAAGACGCTCTGCTGCCCGAGCACCGCCCGGCGCAGCAGCATGCAACTGCCCGAGGCGAGTTGCCGGGGCTTGCTGAAGTCCTCACCGCGCATCTGGAACCGGTGCAGCGCCTGGCGGAAGCCGGGCAGCCGGCGCAGCGCGGTGACAAGCGCGATGGTGGCGGCGAAACTGGGCTGTTGGACGTAGTGCTGCTGGAAGGTGCCGTCCGGGTTGAGGTACAGCGGGCTGACCCCCGCGACGTCCGGCCGTTCCCGCAGGTAGTCGATCATACGGGTCAGCGCGCCCGGGTGGAACCGGACGTCGCTGTTGAGCAGCAGGATGAGCTGACCGTTCGCCCGGCGGTACGCCTGGTTCACCGCGGCGGCGAACCCGGTGTTGTGCTGCTTGCGGATCAGGCGGACCCGGGGTTGGTCGGCGAGCATCTCGGCCGAGCCGTCGGACGATCCGTTGTCGACGGCCACCACCTCGTAGTCCAGGTCCGCGTCGGCGGTCGCGGCCAGCGACTCCAGGCACTGCCGGGTCTGCTCGCGGGTGTTCCAGCTGACCAGCAGGACCGACAGGTGTGGCGCACCCATCAGACCACCGCCCGGTCGTCGCGTCGGGCGAAGATCCGCAGCAGGTCGCCGAGCTGGGGGTGCGTCACCCGGGGCGAGCCGCTGGCGGCGACGTCGGCGATGAGCAGGTCCCGCGCGTTGCGCAGCCGCCCCAGCGGACGCCAGTAGTACCGCGAGAAGATCGTGTCGTGGGAGATCACCCGGAAGCCGGACTCCACGAGCATCCGGCTCAGCGTGTCCGGGGTGAAGTGCCAACGGTGGTACGCGGGGGCGATCGCGGGCCACGCGGTGCCGAGACGCTTCGCCGCGGCGGAGGCGATGTTCGGCACTTCGAGGGCGAGCCAGCCACCGGGGCTGAGGGCGTGGTGGGCGGCGCGCAGGAACGCGCGGGGGTCCTCGACGTGTTCGAGGACGTGGAAGGCGCAGACGACGTCGGCGGTGAGGGTGGGCGCGACGTCCTCGAAGTAGCCCTGGCGGACGGGCAGGCGCAGGTGGTCGCGGGCGAACTGGGAGGCGGCGTGGCTGACCTCGATGCCGCTGGCGGTGATGCCGGCGCGCTGGGCGGCTTCGAGGAAGTAGCCGCCGGCGCAGCCGGCTTCGAGCAGGACGCCGGGGCGGACGGTGGACAGTAGCCAGCGCAGCCGCCGGTTCGCCTCGAACCGGCGCTGGTCGGCGGAGGCGAAGTAGTCCTGGTACCCGTCCGTGGTGTAGTAGGCCTCGTCGTACAGTTCCTCCGGCGCGGGTGCGCTGCCGGCGGTCCAGACGAACCCGCAGTCCGGGCAGCTCCACAGCAGCTCGCCGAGCGTCGGCGAGTGCCCGCCGGCGCGGCCGCAGAGCTGGCAACGGACCAGCTCGATCCCATCCAGTTTCATCAGGTACTCCGTCTGGTTCGTGGCGTCCGGGCGATCACCCGGAGCAGGTCGCCGAGGCGTGGATGGGTCAGCCGCGGTGAGCGGAGCCCGATCAGGTCGGCGGGCAGGAGGTGTCGTGCGTGCCGCAGCCGGTACCGCAGCGGCATGTAGTAGCGGAAGACCGTGGTGTCCTGCCGGACCACCTCGAAGCCGGCGTCGGTCACCAGGCGGACCATCGTGTCCGGGGTGAAGTGCCAGCGGTGGTAGCGCGGTTGCAGACCCGGCCAGGCGGTGCCGAGGCGCCGGGCGGCGGCGGAGGCGATGTTCGGCACTTCGAGGGCGAGCGAGCCGCCGGGCGTGAGGGCGGTGTGGGCGGCGTGCAGGAACGCGCGGGGGTCTTCGACGTGTTCGAGGACGTGGAAGGCGCAGACCACGTCGGCGGCGCGGGTGGGCGCGAGGTCCTCGAAGTGCCCCTGGCGGACGGGCAGGCGCAGGTGGTCGCGGGCGAAGCGGGCGGCGGCGTGGCTGACCTCGATGCCGCTGACGGTGATGCCGGCCTGTCGCGCGGCTTCGAGGAAGTAGCCGCCCGCGGGACCGGCTTCCAGCAGGACGCCGGGGCGGACGGTGGACAGCAGCCAGCGCAGCCGCCGGTTCGCCTCGAACCGGCGCGGCTCGGCTCGGAAGTAGTCGTCGTAGCCGCCGGCGGCGAAGTAGTCCTCGTCGTAGCGCCCGTCCGCCTCGGCCTGCTCCTGCGCGGTCCAGCGGAACCCGCAGGCTTCGCAGCGGCGCAGCAGTCCGCCCAGGTGGGGTTGGTGCGCCGGCTCGGGCCCGCACACCAGGCACCGCGCGGTGCGGTGGTCGACGCTCACCGGGGGCCGCCCGTCGTCGGCGACAGCACGGCCGCGGGGGCGCGCAACAGCCGGTGCAGCCGCATCCGGTCGCTCGCGCCCACCTGTCCGCTGACGGCCAGCAGCGTGGCGGCGACGAGCAGGGTCAGACCCGCCCGGGTGGACACGGCGAGGGCGGCGTCGAGTCGTCCCGGCCCGTCGGGCAGGAACGGGCCGGCCGCCGCGGTGACCACCCCGGCGGCGACCGCCGCGGCGACCGGCGGCCAGACCGCCCGCACCAGCGGGGCCAGCGGCCGGGCCGTGGCGGTGTGGAAGTAGGCCAGGAAGTACCCGGTGCTGAGCACCACCGCCAGCGCGGTCGACACCGGTACGCCCAACGGCCCGCACAGCAGCAGCATCGGCACGGTGAGGGCGAGGTTGAGGACGACGGAGAGCAGCACGTACCGCGTCTCCAACCCGGGTCGACCCTCGGCGCGGGCGACGATCGTCGCCGCTCCCGTGATCAGGTTGAGGGCGTACGCGGGCGCGAGAATCATGATGTTCGCCGCGGCCCAGGGGACCTGGTGGCCCAGCCAGAGCCGGACCAGGGGGTCCGCGCTCACCATCAGGGCCGCGGTGGCCGGGGCGAGGAACAGGGCGAGGTACCGCGTGGTGGTCAGGTAGAACCTGTCCAACCAGGACGCGCCCCGGGTGACGGTGCGCGCGACCGCCGCGGGGAACAACACGATGAGGGCGAAGCCGGGGGGCAACCGCAGGAGGTTGAGCAGGCGGGTGCCCAGGTCGAAGCCGCCTGCGACGGCGGGACCGAAGACGCCGCCGAGGACGAGGCGGTCGAGTTCCACGTTGACCATGCCGGCGCCGCTGGAGACCTGCACCCGCATCCCGTAGCCGCCGACCCGACGCACGTCGCCCAGGTCCAGCCGTCCCCACCGGGGGGACAGGTCCGGGCACTGGCGGTTGGTGGCCGCGGCGAGCAGGAGGGTGCGCAGCGCGCCGGTGGCGGCGGCCGAGGCGGCCAACGCCACCAGGCCACCGCCGAGGCGTACGACGAGGATCGCCAGCGCGGCCGCGAGGATCGCGGTGCCGGCGCTGATCACGGCGAGTGACCCGTACCGCTGGCTGCCTTCGAGCACGGACCGCCACGGCAGCTCCACGGCGCCGGCCACCAGGCCGACGACCAGCCAGAGCGTGGCGTGCCATGCCTCGTCGGTCAGGTTGCCGAGGCGCAGCAGTCCGGCGAGCCACGGCCAGCCGGCGCTGATCGCCCCGAGGGTGAGCAGGCCCAGCAGTACGGCCCAGCCGAGCCCCAGCCCGAGCAGCCGTCGCACCAGGTCGCGGTCCGCCGCGCTCTCGGCCCTGGCCACCTCGCGGACGAGGGCGGAGCCGAGTCCGAGGTCGATCAGGGCGGCCATCGCCAGCAGACCGGCCAGCACCACCCAGATCCCGAACTCCTGCGGCCCGAGGTGCTGGTAGATGACCGGCACCGAGACCAGCCCGGACAGCGCCATGATCACCCGCGCGGCCAGCATGCTTGCCGTGTTGCGGGTGACCCGGGTCTCGACCGCGGTGGCGGCGCTAGCCACGGGGGAACCCGCGGAACAGCTCGACGACGGTCAGCAGGAGCAGGGCCAGGTCGACGCGCGTCGAGCGGCAGTTGAGGTAGAGCAGGTCGCAGCGCAGCTTGTCCTCGACGGTGGCGGCGTACCCGCCGGTGAGCTGCGCGATCCCGGTCAGCCCCGGTCGGATCAGGTGCCGCAGGTCGTAGTGGGGGAGCCGGTCGAAGCCGGCGATGAACTCCGGGCGTTCCGGGCGGGGGCCGACCAGGCTCATGTCGCCGCGTACCACGTTCCAGAGCTGGGGGAGTTCGTCCAGCCGGGACCGTCGCAGCCAGCGTCCGACCCGGGTGATCCGGGCGTCGTCCGGCTGGGCCAGGACCGGGCCGGTGGCCTGTTCGGCGCCGACCCGCATGGTCCGGAACTTGACCACCCGGAACAGGCGGCCACCGGCTCCGACGCGCTGCTGAAGGTAGAACGGTGGGCCGGTGAAGGACACGACGGCGGTGATCGCCGCGAGCAGCGGGAGCACCACGGCGGCACTGAGCAGGATGACGCTGAGGTCGATGAACCGCTTGAGCCATTCGCGACGGGGGCGGCGGGTGCCGGAGCCCAACCGGATCCAGGGCAGCCCACCGAAGCGGGCCATGGCGGGTGCCCGCAGCAAGCCGTAGACCGGCCGGGCCAGCACCATGATCTCGACTCCGACGCTCATGCAACTGGTCATGATGCGTTCGTCGATGCTGTCCAGCGAGTGCTTGAGCAACAGGAGCCGGGGGCGGACGCGGACCAGCAGCCGCACCAGGTCTTCGGCGCGGGCCGGCACCGGCAGTCGGGCGGCCACGTCGAACTCCTCGTCGAGGCGGTCGGGCGTCGTGGCCGTGTCATCCGGTTCGAGCACCACCACGCGGGTCCGTCGCCCGTTCTGCTCCGATCGGGCGGCCCGGTCAGCACGGTCGAGGAGTTCCTCGAGCCGGGTCGGAATGCCCAGGTGGGGTGCCGACGGGGTGGTGACGTCGTACGCGACCGCGCCGTCGGCGCCCAGGACCGAAGCGCGGTCCGCGGTGCTGTGACGGGGGTTCTTCCGCAACACGCCGACCTCCCTCCGCGTCCGGTGCTTCCCGGGCATGCCGACGAGCACCCCGGGAGGAAATTACTACCGACAAAACCCCAAACAGGGCCAGATAGGTAAAAACGGGACTTCTTGGCCTGAAGTGCCGATAGGAGCCTTCGAGGTTGGGCGAAAAGTCCTGTTAGGGGTTGTTTGGTGGGTTACTGTCGTGCCCGGCCATCTTGGTTTCCGAAGCGGGCCGACAGCCCCGTCGTTCCAAGGAGTTCCACATGGACCTGCCAGTACCAGCCGTGGGCGTCGAACCGTCGACCGACCTGACACCCCGGCGCGTTCTTGTCACGGGCGGTGCCGGTTTCATCGGCAGCCACGTGGTCGCCCGGCTGATGCTGATGGGCAGCCAGGTCCGGGTGCTCGACAACTTCTCCACCGGCCGGCTGGAGAATCTGGCGGACGCCGCCTACGGCGGACTGACCGAGGCGGACGTCGTCACCGGTGACATCCGTACCCCGGAGGGCGTCGACATCATCCACCAGTGGCAGCCGGACGTGGTGGTGCACCTCGCCGCGCAACCGAACGTGCCCGCGGGCCGCCGCTCACCGCTGTACGACGCCGACGTGAACGTCTTCGGCACCGTCAACGTGCTGGACGCGTGTGCCCGCAGCGGCGTACGGCTGGTGGTCAACGCGGCCAGCAGCGCCATCTTCGGCAGCGTCCCCGCCCACGACCTGCCGGTCCGCGAGGACCACCCGATCGCGCCGATCAGCCCGTACGGCATCAGCAAGGCCGCCGGTGTGCACTACCTCGACTGGTACGGACGCCAGCACGGAATGTCGTACACGTCGATGGTCTTCGGCAACGTCTACGGGCCACGGCAGGAGGGCGGCGACTGCGGCGTCGTGTCCCTGATGGCCGATGCCCTGCTCGGCGGTCGCCAGGTGGTGATCTACGACGACGGCACCCAGTCGCGGGACTTCATCCACGTCAGTGACGTCGCCGAGGCGGTGGCCGTCGCCTGTCTGCACAACGGGGTGGGGTTGGTCAACATCTCCTCCGGGCGGCAGACGAGCATCAACGAGGTGTACGACACCGTCCGCGAGGCGTCCGGCGTCGGCAACGCGGCCCGGTACGAGCCGTTGCCCTGGCCGGGCGAGGTGCGCAACATGGCGTTGGACACCAGGAAGGCGCGCGAGCTGCTCGGGTGGTACCCGAAGGTCAACTTCACCGAGGGCGTACGGATGACGGTGCGCGACGCCCGTCGACGCCAGGGTGGTCGACCTCTCACGCCGGTGCGCGACGTCGAACGGGTGATGGCCTCCCAGTAACGGACCCGGCCGCAGCCACGCACGGCTACGCACGCTGGGCACCCCTAATTCCCGTCAACTGGCAAGTATTTTCATAGATCCGTCCCACTCTTGCGGTGCGGCATTCACTGCTGCCACGATGGCCGTCAATGCCTTCCGTCCCGAAGGAGTGGTCCCCATGGCGGTCTCCCGCCGCAGGTTCGTCACGTCGGTGCTGGGCGGGTCCGCCCTCGCCGCCGCCTCCACCACCGAACTGCTCACCACCCTGGCCAGCCCCGCCTCCGCCGCCAGTCCCCCCGGGGACGTGGTCGGCAAGGTGACCGTCGGCTACCAGGGCTGGTTCAGCGCCCCCGGCGACTCCGCGCCGATCGGCGGCTGGTGGCACTGGAGCCGCGACCGGTTCCAGCCGCCCTCGCCCGCGAACACCACGATCGTGTCCTGGCCGGACATGCGCGAGTACACGCGCAGCTACCCCACCGCGTACCCCAACCTGGGCAACGGATCGCCGGCCACCCTCTTCTCCTCCTACGACCAGCAGACGGTCGACACCCACTTCCGGTGGATGCAGGAGTACGGCTGCGACACCGCCGCCCTGCAACGCTTCAACCCGACGGGCGACGAGGGGCCGACCCGCGACGCGATGACGCTGAAGGTCCGCTCGGCGGCCGAGCGCCACAACCGCAAGTTCTACATCATGTACGACGTCACCGACTGGCTGACCATGCAGGCGGACATCAAGACCGACTGGACGACGAAGATGTCCACGCACACCGCGTCCAGCGCGTACGCCCGGCAGAACGGCAAGCCGGTCGTCTGCATCTGGGGCTTCGGCTTCAGCGAATCGAGTCGCCCCTTCACCCCCGGACCCTGCCTGGAGGTCATCAACTGGTTCAAGGCGCAGGGCTGCTACGTCATCGGTGGTGTGCCCACCTGGTGGCGGCTGGGCCGAGAGGACTCCCGCCCCGGCTTCCTCGACGTCTACCACGCGTTCAACGCGATCTCGCCCTGGATGGTCTACCGGACCGACACCCTGGAGGGGCTCGACTCGTACTACAACAACGTCAACATCGGCGACATGGCCGACTGCGCGGCCCGCGGCATCGACTACCTGCCCTGCGTGATGCCCGGTGACCTCGCCGGTGGGCACCGCCGCCACGGCGACTTCTACTGGCGGCACATCTACAACATGGTCCGGCTCGGCTCCCAGGGCCTCTACGTGTCCATGTTCGACGAGTACAACGAGGGCAACCAGATCGCCAAGACCTCCGAGACCCAGGCCACCACCCCGGCCGGCGCGAACATCCGCGCCCTGGACGAGGACGGCGTGGCCTGCTCCTCCGACTACTACCTGCGGATCACCGCCGACGGCGGCCGGATGCTCAGGGGTCAACTCGCGCTCACCGCGGTCCGCCCCACCCCACCGACGACCGGCACCCCACCGCCGGCGACCGGTAACCTGGCCGCCGGCCGGCCCACCTCGGCGAGCAGCCAGGGCGATGGCTTCCCGTCCGGCAACGCGGTGGACGCCAACGCCGGCAGCTACTGGGAGAGCGGCGGGGGCTCCTTCCCGCACTGGTGGCAGGTCGACCTCGGCGCCAGCCACCAGGTCAACAAACTCGTGGTACGACTCCCCGCCGGCTGGGGCTCGCGTACCCAGACCATCACCGTGCAGGGCAGCGTCGACGGCGGATCGTTCAGCACCATCGCCGGGGCCTCGGCGTTCGCCTTCGACCCGGCCACCGGCAACACCGTCACGCGCACGCTGACGACCACCACGACCCGCTACGTCCGTCTCAGCATCAGCGGCAACACCGGCTGGCCGGCCGCCCAACTCGCCCAGGTCGAGGTGTACGCCTCAGGCGGCACCACCACCGACAACCCGCCGAGCACGCCGAGCGGCCTCACGGTGACCGGCAAGACGTCGAGCAGCGTGTCCCTGGCCTGGACGGCCTCCACCGACGACAACGGGGTGACCGGTTACCAGGTACGCCAGGGTGGCAATGTGGTCGCCACCGTCACGGGCACCACGGCCACCGTGAGCGGGCTGAGCGCGTCCACCGCGTACACCTTCACGGTTGTGGCCCGCGACGCCGCCGGTAACACCTCCAGCGCGTCCTCGGCGGTCACGGTCACCACGGACGCCGCGGCCAACGCGGACCTCGCCCGGGGTCGGTCCACCTCGGAGAGCAGTCACGTCCAGAGCTACGGGTCGGGCAACGTGGTCGACGGTGACGCGAACAGTTACTGGGAGAGCGCCAACAACGCGTTCCCGCAGTGGGTGCAGGTCGACCTGGGTTCCGCGCGCACGGTCGGGCGGGTGGTGCTGAGGCTGCCGCCGTCGTCGTCCTGGGGCAGCCGGACGCAGACCGTCGCGGTGCAGGGCAGCGCGGACGGGGGCAGTTTCGGCACGCTGTCGGGTTCGGCGGGGCGCACGTTCGACCCGGCGTCCGGCAACCAGGTGACGATCACCTTCGGTGCCGCGCAGACCCGTTACGTCCGGATCACCGTCACCGGCAACACCGGGTGGCCGGCCGGGCAGTTGTCGGGCCTGGAGGTGTACGCGAGCTGACCGGGCCTGGGCGGTCGCCGGACGCGGACCGGTGGCCGCCCATCCCGTCGAGTCCCAGGCCCTGTCGGTGCGGGTCGACGACGGACAGAAGATCAGTGACGACAAATCGCGAAAGCTCGAGCTCTGCCGCAGCGGTGAGTGTGAACGTCCCACCCACCGCCTCCGGTGTCCATCCCGTGCCCAGGCCGTAACGGACAAGTTCGAGGACGTCCGCAGCTGTCGGGTACGGATACGACTCCCCGCTGCCGTGCACGTCGGTCTCGACGTACCGATGGCCAGGGGCAGCGGTGGGCCGTTCGGTCACGTCGACCTGTAGGGCGCGACCGGCTTTTCCTGCACCCCACACGCGGAGCCTCATGCAGCGAATCAGGCGGCCGTCAGGGCCAGACGCGGATCGGATGTCGATCCTCCAGACGAACTCCCGGCCGTCTATGTGTAGCTTGCGTAGCCTCGACCTCATCCGTCGATGCTTCCAGCCAGGCGGTCACCGCAAGGCCCCGACCCCGATGACCGGCCCGTCGTCCAGGGCGCGCGGTCGCCGGGGTCGCTGGTGCAGGCGTACCGGATGACCTCGTCGTTGCTGGTCCCCGCCCCGGCGATCATGAGGTTGGCGGACCCCGTGGAGATCGAATCGGCCGTCAACCTCATGATCAACGGGGCAAGGCGAGTGCGGCCGGCGCAGGCCGGTGTGGCTACCACGGCCAGTGCTTGGCCAGGTTGGTCGGGTTGTCGCCTGGCGACACCACGAACGCGCAGGAGCCGCTGTCATCGAGCAACAGAAAGCGGGACGCGAGGTCGTCGCGTTCCTCAGGAGTCATCTCCTGAAAGGGGGCTGTTAGCTCGACGCCACAGGTAGGGCTGATCACCGCCTGGCGCAGGGTGAATTGGCCGTCGGCTGCCGGCCGAGCATCGGGGTGCCTACCTGCTCGACGCCGCGCGGGCGTACCTGCAACTGGGTGACCTGCGTGGTGCAGCCACGCGCCATGGTCGACGCGGACGGTGTCGCGCCCGCCGAGGTCCGGCGTCGGCCATTGGCACGTACCCTCATCGCAGATGTCGCCCGCGCCAGGCCGGCAGCGGCCGGCGGACGCGACTGGCGACGTTGGTCGGCCTCACCCGGCCGTGAGTAGCCGGGTCAGCCTCCCGACTGTTGGGAAAGCGCTGATGATCGACTCGGTTTTGGCAAACTCGCGGTGTCCCAGCGGCTCGGACACCCCGGTTTCAAGAAAGCCGAGTCGATCTTGGGTCGCGCCGGCTGGCGCGACGCCGACGGTGGTCGGTCCTACCCGTTGACCGACGCGCGCTGGCGGAAGTCCTCCGCGGGGTTGATGGTGCGCACCGGATCGGGCACCGACCCGCGTCGCCGCCACTCGCGCGGGTAGCCCAGCGAGACCTCCTCGAACCGCACCCCGTCGTGGTGCGTGGTGCGGGGGATGTGCAGGTGCCCGTAGACCATCGTGGCCGCACCGAAGCGCAGGTGCCAGTCGCGGGTGCGGACGGTGCCGCACCACTGGGCGAACTCCGGGTACCACAGCACGTCGGTCGGCTCGCGCACCAGCGGGTAGTGGTTGACGAGCACGGTCGGCAGGGACGGGTCGAGTGCGGCCAACCGGCGCTCGGTCTCGGTGATCCGGGCGTCGCACCACGCCTCCCGGCTCGGGTACGGGTCGGGGTGCAGCAGCGCCTCGTCCGTGCACACCACCCCGGCCTTGTACGCCAGGTCCAGTGACTCCTGCTTGGTGCTCGCCCCGGGCATCCGGAACGTGTAGTCGTAGAGCACGAAGAGGGGGGCGATCGTGGCCGGGCCGCCCACGCCGTCCCAGACCGGGTACGGATCCTCGGGGGTGACGACGCCCAGCCCACGGCACATCCGGACCAGTGCCTCGTAGCGCGCCACGCCGCGGAGCTGCACCGGGTCGTTGGGTGGCGTCCACAACTCGTGGTTGCCCGGCGCCCAGACAACCTTCGCGAACCGGGTGCTCAGCAGCGCCAGTGCCCACTCGATGTCGTCGTACCGTTCGGCCACGTCACCGGCGACGAGCAACCAGTCGCCGTCGTGGTCCGGGTGTAGCTCCTGGACGAACGAGCGGTTCTCCGGGTGGGCGATGTGCAGGTCGCTGACGGCCCGCAGCCGCGGAGATGGGCTCACCCCTTCGAGGCTAGGCGTCGCGGCCCGATCGGAACAGGCCCTCCCGGCGTTCCTGGGCGATTCCCGTCGCCGGCATATCCGCCGAGTCGGCGGGAAAGCCGCGACGTCCGACAGCCCGAGACCGGAGCAGGAGACAAACATGCCTTTCATCACCGTGGGAACGGAAAACTCCGCGCCCATCGACCTGTACTACGAGGATCACGGTTCCGGTAAGCCGGTGGTGCTGATCCACGGCTTCCCGTTCAACGGAGCAACCTGGGAGAAGGTGACCAACCAGTTGCTCAACGCCGGATACCGGACGATCACCTACGATCGACGCGGATACGGCAACTCGGCCCAGCCGACGTTCGGGTACGACTACAACACGTTCGCGGCGGACCTGGACGTGTTGATGACGGAGCTGAACCTGAGCGACGTGACCCTGGTGGGTCACTCGATGGGCACCGGCGAGGTCATCCGCTACCTGGGCAACTACGGCTCCCAGCGGGTGAGCCGAGCTGTGGTGCTCAGCCCGCTGCAACCCATGCTGGCCAAGGCCTCCGACAACCCGGAGGGTGTCGACCGGAGTCTCTTCAAGGGGTTCCAGGACGCCATCATCAAGGACCGCTTCGCGTACCTGACGTCGTTCTGCGACGCGTTCTTCAACCCGGACCAGAACATGGGCAAGCGGGTCAGCGAGGAGGCGTACCGGGCGCACTGGCAGATCGGCGCGATGGCCTCCGCCAAGGGCACCCATGACAGTGTGGACGCCTGGCAGGAGGACTTCCGCCCGGACCTGCCGAAGGTCGACGTGCCACTGCTGATCGTGCAGGGTGACCAGGACCGGGTGTTGCCCTATCCGGTGACCGGCCAGCGGCTCGGGCCGATGATGCCGACCGGCAAGCTCATCACGCTCAAGGGCGCGCCGCACGGCATCCCGTGGACCCACGCCGAGGACGTCAACAAGGCGATCATGGACTTCATGAAGCAGCCGGCCAAGGCTCGCGCCTGACCCGTACCGGTAGCCGATCGGACGCCAGCGCCATGCGGCGCCGCGGCACCCGGCCCACGGTTCGCACCGGGGCCGGGTGCCGCCGTCGGTCAGGGCCGGCGGGCCACCACCGCGCCGTTGGCGCCGGGGGCGTCGAACGGCACGGTACGCACGTCGACGAAACCGGCGTCGGCGAGCCAGGCCGTGTACTCCGCGCCCGAGTAGTTCCGGCCGCCCTCGGTCTCGACAAGCATGTTCATGCCCATCAGCGCCGCCTCCGGCGGACCGGTGCGCTCGTCGTTGAGCAGCAGCTCACACACGACGATCGCCCCACCGGGCGGCAGCGCCGCGTGGCACCGGGCCAGCAGCGCCCGGTTGGTGGGCTCGTCCCAGTCGTGCAGGATCATGCTGAGCAGGATGACGTCGTGCCCGCCCGGCAGCGCCGGGTCGACGAGGAAGTCCCCGGCGACCGCGTCGATCCGCCCGGTCAGACCGGCCTCCGCGATCCGCTCCCGCGCCCGTACGCAGACGTGCGGCAGGTCCAGCACCGTCGCCCGCAGGTCGGGCAGGCGGCGGCAGAACTCGATCGGGAACGCCCCCGCACCGCCGCCCACGTCGAGCAACCGGTGGTGCGCGGAGAAGTCGTACGCGTCGGCCAACGCGCTGGCGGTGAAGCTGGACGTGGAGAACATCGCGTCCCAGAACTGCGCCAGCATCGCCGGGTCCTCGGTGTCGAACATCGACTGCTGGGACTCCGGGTCCCAGGTCAACGGCCGATCCGTGCGCAGGGCCTCGCCGATGCGGTGCCAGGGCAGGTAGGTGCGCAGGTCCGAGTAGCGCACCTGCGCGCCGAAGTAGTACGGGCGGCCTTCGACCAGGAACTGCTCGGACAACTCGGTGTTGCGGTAGCCGTCGCCGGCCTTCTCCAACAGGCCGAGCGAGGCGGTGGCGGCCAGGAACAGGTCCGCGGGCCGGTCGGGCAGCCCGAACTCGGCGGCGACCTCGTCGACGGTCATCGTCCGCCCGCCGGCCAACCGGGTGAACAGGCCGAGCTCGACGCCGACCGCGAGGGTCTTGAACCCCCAGACACCGGCCACCAGACGCATGAGGGGAGTGGGAGTGGGAGTGGTCACGGAAACATCAGATCATAGGTTGCCGAAGTCCACGACGGTCGATCTCACGCCCGGATGAGGGTCACCAGTCCGGCCGCGACCAGCACGCCGGCCCAGAGCCGATCCACGTTGAACCACGCCCGACGCAGCACCCCGACCCCGAGCACCTGGTAGACCAGCACCGCCACGGCCAGGGCCGTACCGAGCATGGCCACGGTGTGCACCCCCGCCGCCGCGAGCCCGGACAGCGCACCCACCGGCGCGGCGGCCAGGTGCCCGGAATGACCCCCGGACACCGGCGCGGCCACCAGCAGCGGCACCAGCATCAGCCCCGCGCCGTGCGCCGACGACATGAGGAACGACCAGCCGGCGAGCTGCGCCGAGGACAACCGCATCCCCGCCCACCGGAAGTGCCGTTCGGAGAGCAGCCGCCACAACCCGAACCCGACGAGCAGCACACCACCGACCACCGCCACGGCGGTGCTCGCCGTCACCGACCGGGTCGCGCTGACCAGCGCCGCGACGACACCCACCGAGGCGAGATGCCCGGCCGCGATCGGCGGCAGCGACCGCAGCAGGGCCGCCCGGCTGCGTTCCTGCAGGCCCCGGGCCACCGCGAACAGCCAACCCATCGCCGGGTTCAGACCGTGGAACGCGCCGAGCGCGACGAGCGTCACCCAGGTGCCGACGGTCACGGGAAGCAGTACGAGTCGGAGGACGCGTCCCCGCCCTGCAACCGGGTCTGGTGCACCCGCAGCCCGCGGAACTCCTCCCCGTGCGGGAAGAACCGATCGTCGGGGGTGAGCCCGCCGGCGTCCACGTCGACGTCGAGCTTCGCCAGCCAGGCCCCCACCCCGTCGGGGTAGAACTGGTCGTCCCACGCGCCGTAGAGGGAGTTGCTGACGTAGACCCGCCGGCCGTCCCGGCTGACCTCGACCATCTGCGGGCCACCCGCGAGGGGCTCGTCCGGTGCGGACGGGTGTGCGGTGCGACGCACGATCCCGCCGAGGTGCACCGAGCCGGTCTGCACGGGGTGCAGCGGGTCGCTGACGTCGTACTGGCGCAGCTCGCCGGTGCCCCAGCAGGAGACGTAGAGGAAGCGGTCGTCGACCGACAGGTCGATGTCGGTCACCAGTGGCGGCACCGCGCCGAACGGCTTGAGCAGGTCGGGCAGATCTGCCGGGTCGGCCGGCTCGGCCGGGATGTCGATCACCTTGGTGACCGCCCAGGCGTCCCCGTCCCCGTCCCGGTGCCACAGCCAGACCGAGGCGGACAGGTCCTCGACACTGATCACCACCCCGACGAACCCGTACGACTGCGTCGGGTCGTGCGCCGGACGCAGCTCCAACGGCATCTGGTACGCCTCGCCCAGGTCGACGCGCTGCACGTGTCGACGCCTCGCGAGATCCCAGAAGTGGATCGCGTGCCCGTAGCGTCGGCCCAGCAACAACTCACCGATGATGCCGTCCTCGATCATCGACGGGGTGCCCCACTCGCTGGTGACCAGCACGTCCTGGGTGAGGTGCCACCACACGTCGTACGCCAGGAACTGCGGACCCCGGTCGGACTCCCACGCTCCGCGTACCTCGAACGTGGTGTGATCGAGGATGGCGACGCCGCCCGGCCCCTCCGCGCCGTCCGCGCCGCCGAGGGCGGAGAGATAGATGCCGTCCGGGCCACAGTGCACGGTGTGCGGGCGCGAGTAGCCGGCCTTCTTCGCCAACTCCTCCGCCCCGATCACCTTGACCACCTGCGGTTGGCGCGGATCGGGTTGCGTGTCGAGCACGTGGATGCGCGACGACCGCAGACCGGGCACGATCAGGTAGCGCCGCTCCACGTGCGGGTGCGGGGCGGTCGGGCAGAGCGCGCTGCTGCACGCGTTCCACCCGAAGTGGTGCAGCTCGTCGCCGAGGTGCGGCAGGTCCGTCCAGCCGACCACGGTGCCGTAGGCGGGGGAGTCGGGATCGGTGTCCAGCACCACGATGGCGTCCGGACGGCTGGCCGTACGGTCGAAGGCCGCCACGTAGGCGAGCTTCTCCGCCGGTGCGGTCGCCGCCTCCGAAGGGGAGGGGTAGAAGGTGGGATCGGGGGTCCAGCGGGTCATCGGATCTCCGCTCGTCAGGTGGTGGGAACGCCGAGTCGGTCGAGCAGGTGCCGGCGCAGCGCGCCGAAGGCCGGGTCGTCCGGCGTACGGGTGGGGGCCAGGTCGACGGGCAGGTCCGCGGCGATGCGGCCCTCGTCGAGGAGCAGGATGCGGTCGGCGAGCAACAGCGCCTCCTCCACGTCGTGGGTGACCAGCAGGGCGGCGAAGCTGTGCTCGGCGCGCAGCCGGCGCAGCAGGACCTGCATCCGCAGTCGGGTCAGCGCGTCCAGGGCGCCGAACGGCTCGTCGAGCAGCAGCAGGTCCGGTTCGCGGACCAGTGCCCGCGCGACGGCCACCCGTTGCGCCTGCCCACCGGACAGCTCAGCCGGCCAGGCGCGGTCCCGTTCGGCGAGCCCGACCTCGGCCAGCGCGCGCTGGATCCGACCGGCGGTGTCCGCGCCGGACAGTCCGAGCCCGACGTTGGGCGCCACCCGTTTCCAGGGCAGCAACCGGTGCTCCTGAAAGACCACGGCGGCGGTGCCGTGCACGACGATGTCGCCGCTGGCCTCGCCGTCGAGCCCGGCGAGAATCCGCAGGAGGGTGCTCTTGCCGGAGCCGCTGCCGCCCAACAGCGCCACCACCTCGCCCCGGGCGATGGTCAGGTCGACCCCGGCCAACACGACAGTCGGCCCGAACGCCCGGTGCACCGCGTGCGCGGTCAACACCGGCGTCGTACCGGTCAGGTGGCCCGCAGCCCGCGACGCCATGTCAACATCCTCCTCTCCAGCACCCGCAACGCAAGGTCGGATATCAGCCCGAGCAGGGCGTAGACGAGCAGGCCGAGCACCACCACGTCGGTCTGGCTGAACTCCCGCGCCTCCATCATCAGAAAGCCGATCCCGGTCTGGGCGTTGACCTGCTCACCGACGACCAGGCTGAGCCAGGCCGCGCCGATCGCCAGCCGCAGGCCGAGGAAGAGGGAGGGCAGCGCGCCGGGCAGCACCACGTGCCGCAGTCGGGCGGCCTGCCCCAGCCCACAGGTACGGGCGGCCTCCACCAGCCGTTCGTCGATGTCCCGGATGCCGGCGTAGGTGTTGAAGTAGATGGGGAAGAACGCGCCCAGGGCCACCAGGCTGATCTTGAGCGACTCACCGATGCCGACCCAGATGATCAGCAACGGGACCAGGCCCAGGTGCGGCAGCATGCGGGCCATCTGCACAGGTGGGTCGACCAGGTCGTCACCGAGGCGCAGCAGTCCCGCCACCGTGCCCAGGACCAGCGCCAGGACGCCGCCGATCAGCAGCCCCGCCCCGGCGCGGGTGAGCGAGTCCAGCAGGTGCACGAGAAGCGTCCCGTCCCGGGTCAGCCGCCAGCCGGTGGCCAGGACGTCACTGGGCGCGGGCAGCTTCTCCGGTGCCAGCAACCCGGTCCGGGCGGCCAACTCCCAGCCCAGGACCAGGACCACCGGGCTGATCAGCCGCCGGTAGCGCCGAGTCGATCTCGGGCGCCGAGGCGTGACGGGCGCGGCGGTCACGACCTCGGCGGGAGGCTCGGCGAGCGTCGTCCGGCTCACTGGAAGACCGCGCTGAACCGGTCGTCGACCCGGGATCGCAGGTCGACCGGCCCCGGAATGAGCTCCAGGGCGATGAAGCTGTCGGTGATCGCCTGGAGCTCGTCGCCGATGGCCGGGGTCACCGGGGCGAGGGGCCGGGCGCTGCGGGCCAGGGCGCGGGTGGTGACGTCCTGCGGGATCTTCAGCTCCGGCGCGAGGGTGCTGGCCCGCTCGTCGGGGTGGGCGATGCCCCAGTCGGTCACCTCGCGGTAGCGCTGGAGGAACGCCCGGATCTCGTCCGACCGCTTGTCGACCGCGCCGGGGGCGGCCAGGACGTACTCGCGGTTGCTGGCCAGCCCTGTCGCGTCCGCGAGCACCTGGACCCCCGGCTGCTCGGCCAGCGCGAAGTACGGGTCCCAGATCACCCAGGCGTCGACCTGGCCGCCGTCGAACGCGGGCCGCCCCTCGGCGGGCTTGAGGTACTTGACCTGGATGTCCTTCAAGGTCATGTTGTTCGCCTTGAGGAGCTGGACCAGCAGCCAGTGCACGTTCGACCCCTTGTTCAGCGCCACCGTCTTGCCCTTCAGGTCGGCGAAGGTGCGGTAACCGCGGTCGGCCTTGACCAGCACGGCCTCGCCCTGCGGGATCGGCGCCGAGGTCCCGATGATGGAGAACGGGATCTTCCCGGCGGCGGCGAAGACGGGTGGCGCCTCGCCGACCTGTCCGATGTCGACGGACCCGGCCTTGAGGGCCTCGGTGAGCGCCGGGCCACTCTCGAACAGCGACCACTCCACGTCCGGCGCGGCGCCGCGTGCCTTGACCAGGCTGAGGCCGCCGAAGCGCTGGTACCCGATCCGGAGCTTGCTTCCGCCTTCCCCGGCGTCGGCGGAGCCGCCACAGGCGCTCACCGCGACGGTGGCGAGCAGCGCCACGGTGGTGAGCGCGGCCGTCAGGAGGCGGTGACGCGGGGGGCGGCTCGTTGACGGGGTGGGCATGGCGGCTCCTCGGGTCGGGCATACGGGGGTAGCGGCGCATCGACAGGTGGCGGCGCCGGCAGTAGCCTACTAACCCGATAGGTTTTATGGGTAGGCTGTCGGCGTGATCGTCCCACCCCTCAGGAGGTGCCCGCCGCAGCGCGTGCGCCGTCCGTCCCCGTTGGAGGAAAGAGCCGCCATGACCCTCACCTTCCACTGGTTCCTGCCCACCAACGGCGACAGCCGGGACATCGTCGGTGGCGGGCACGGCGTGCCGACCGGCGCCGCCGGAGGATCCCGTCCGGCCAGCGTGGCGTACCTGGGACAGATCGCCCGCACCGCCGAGCAGCTCGGCTTCGTCGGCGCGCTCACCCCGACGGGCGCCTGGTGTGAGGACGCCTGGCTGAGCACGGCGATGCTGACCGAGGTGACCGAGCGGCTCAAGTTCCTGGTCGCCTTCCGACCCGGCCTGACCTCACCCACCCTCGCCGCCCAGATGGCCTCGACCTTCCAACGGCTGTCCCGGGGCCGGCTGCTGCTCAACGTGGTCACCGGCGGCGAGTCGTCGGAGCAGCGGGCCTACGGTGACTTCCTGGACAAGGACGCCCGGTACGCGCGGGCCGACGAGTTCCTGCACGTGGTGCGCGCGCTGTGGCGCGGCGAGACGGTCGACCACGCCGGCACCCACGTCCGCGTCGAGCAGGCGCGGCTGCACCGCCTGCCCGACCCGGTCCCGCCTGTCTACTTCGGTGGGTCCTCCGCCGCCGCGCTTCCGGTGGCGGTGCGCCACAGCGACGTCTACCTGACCTGGGGTGAGCCCCCGGCGCCTGTCGCCGCCAAACTGGCGCGGGTCCGGGCGCTGGCCGCCGACGCCGGGCGAGAGGTGCGCTTCGGCATCCGGCTGCACGTGATCGCCCGGGACACCGCCGAGCAGGCCTGGGCACAGGCCCACCGGCTGCTCGACGGCATCGCCGAGGCCGACATCCGGGCCGTGCAGGACGGGCTGCGCCGCAGCGAGTCCGAGGGGCAGCGCCGGATGCTCGACCTGCACGGCGGCTCCCGCGACGGCCTGGAGGTCGCGCCCAACCTGTGGGCCGGGGTCGGGCTGGTCCGTGGCGGGGCCGGCACCGCGCTCGTCGGCAGCCACACCGAGGTCGCCGACCGGATCGCCGAATACCACGCCCTCGGCATCGACGAGTTCATCCTCTCCGGCTATCCGCACCTGGAGGAGGCGTACTGGTTCGGTGAGGGCGTGCTGCCGATCCTGCGCGACCGTGGCCTGTGGCGGCACCCCGACGGACCGCCCGGCGTGGCGGAGAACATCGATGTGCCGTTCGCCGCGATGCCCACGCCGCAGCCGGCCGCGGCCCACTGACCGGCCGACTGGGTTCTGGCTCGCGGACCAGCCCTGATCGGGCCTGAGCGGGAGCAGCGGCTCACGCTACGAGATTGACCGTGTGCTTGTCGCTGGGTATGTAGACCTCGCGGAGCCCGACGACCCGCGAGTTGGTACTGCCGGTATTCGAGCACCAGCTGAAGGCGGTCTGCGGGACGTAGATGGGTCCGTACTGGCCGGTCCACACCGTGCCGTCGGCGGCCTCGGCATAGTAGTAGGCGTAGCGATTGTTCGTGTTCAGCACGTACGCTTGGCCGCCGTTGTCAATGGTCCACCAGCCCCGGGTTCCCCACGAGGAACCGTCGGAGTTGCATCCGGTGTCGTAGTGCATGATCGCGACCCAGATCCGCGGGCCGTAGCTGTTGCGGAAATGCAGCTGCATCGCTCAGCCCTCCACGGTCCACGGCGCCTGGCGGCGGCTCAGCGGGGTGTTGATGATGCGGCTGTGGTTGGGGGCGAGACGGGCCCCTGAGGCGGTGGCGGGCGCGGGCCCCGTCGCCTGGCCCGGCCGGACGTTGGTAATGCTCCCGGTGCGGGCCCGGTTCGCCTGCTGGGGGGCGATCCCCGGTGCCGGCGGGGCGCCGAAGCCGCCCGGCGCGTCCGGGGCAGCCGGCGCACTGGTGTCATTCGCTGACGCGCCGGCACCGACCGCGGTGATGCCGGCGGCAGTCAGGCCGAGCACGCCGCCGATGCGTAGGAGTACGCGCCTGGTGAACGACGCGTCGGCGGGATCGGGTGGATTAGGATACGGGGAATCAGGCATAAGTCGGTCCCTTTCTGACTGCCTTCTCCTGCGCGGCGGATCTGGCCGATTCGGGCGGTCGTTGATCCGACAGGCGATAAGGATATTGGCGCTTCCGTATCGAAGGTATGACGCCTGTTGTGAGCCGGTCCAGAGTTTGGAAGAAGGGGCACAACCCGAAAAATCCCGAATGACCATGCTGAATGCCTAGCCTAATTCCCCAACTGTCTGAAATCGGCCTCTCGCATCGTGCTCATGCTCGTCGATCAAGGGCAAGAGCGCATGTTTTGATCTCCGATCCGCGCGCTTTTGCTCAAAGTCGCGGCAAATCCCTCGATCCACGCGCATTCCGGAGCTGGTGGGTGGGTCGTCGTTGCGGCATTCGCCGCGGCTGTGTGGGCTCGCGGCTAGCCCGGCCGACCGGCCCGGCGTTGGGCGAACCGCCGCGCCGGGAAGCTGACCGCGATGCTGCCGGCCGCCATGCCCAGCAGCACCAGGGTCCCGCCAACCACCCACAACCCGCTGTCGTCGGTCGACGCGGCCCGCCACGACCAGGCCGCCGTGAACGCCACGGCCATCACCGGCGCCACCAGCCACGGGCTAAGCCGCGTCCCGGCTAGCGCGGCCAGCAGCACGAGCGTCAACACACAACCGATCACCTGCCACGGCTCGTACGGGCCGCTGGTCGCGCCGGTCTGCTCGTCGACCGTGTACCGGGTGTCCCAGCCCAGCCAGAGGATCCACGACCCGACCGTGGCCGTCGCCAGGAACAGAACACCGAGCAGTGCCCGCGTACCCCTCGTCGCCGTCATCCGGCGATCATGCCCTGCGATCCGTGCCGGACTGTTGCCTCGGTCGGTGGCGATCCTCTACGGTCTGCTCAGCGGTGGGCGGTGCGGTCCGCATCCGACCGGACACCGCCGGTTGCCCGTCGTTCGGGCCGGGATGGTGGAGTCCCGGGTCGACCCGTCGGCGGCGGCTCGGCGGTCGTGTGACTCCAGCTCGTAATCCCGGGTGTGTTGCTGCCCGGCGTGGCTCACTGCGGAGCCGACGACGAGCGGGGCACGCTTACCCCACCGGGAGAGCCCCGTGTTCCTCAGTCCGCACGAGCAGGACCGCCTGCTCGTCCACGTCGCGGCCGATGTCGCCCGCCGCCGCCGCGAGCGCGGCCTGCGCCTCAACTATCCCGAAGCCGTCGCGCTGATCACCGCGTTCCTGCTCGAAGGTGCCCGCGACGGCCGGTCGGTGGTCGACCTCATGTCGGCCGGCCGGACGGTGCTCGGCCGCGACGACGTCCAGGACGGCATCCCCGAGCTGCTGAGGGAGGTGCAGGTGGAGGCGACGTTCCCGGATGGCACCAAGCTGGTGACGGTGCACCACCCGATTCCGTGATCCCGGGGGAGATCCTGCCGGCCGCCGGCCCAGTCGAGATCAACGCGGGTCGCCCGGTGACCACCCTGCTCGTGGTGAACACCGCCGACCGACCGGTGCAGGTGGGTTCGCACTACCACTTCGCCGAGTGCAACCCGGCGCTGGCGTTCGACCGGGCTGCCGCCTGGGGGCAACGGCTCGGGGTGCCGGCGGGGACCTCGGTCCGCTTCGAGCCGGGCATCAGCCGCAGCGTCGACCTCGTCCCGTTCGGGGGAGCGCGCATCGTGCCAGGGCTGCGCGGAGAGTGCGCCGGCCCGCTGGACCCGCCGGCCGACGGGTCCCCGGAGTGAGCGCCGTGCGGCGGGACCGCTACATCGACCTGTACGGCCCTACGACCGGTGACCGGATCCGGCTGGCCGACACCAACCTGCTGATCGAGGTGGAGACCGACCACTGCGTCGGCGGCGACGAGGCGGTCTTCGGCGGCGGGAAGGTGATCCGCGAGTCGATGGGGCAGTCCCGGGCGACCCGCGCCGAAGGGGCACTGGACACCGTCATCACCGGTGCCGTGGTACTCGACCACTGGGGAGTGGTCAAGGCCGACGTGGGGCTGCGCGACGGACGGATCGTGGCACTCGGTCGGGCCGGCAACCCGGACACCATGCCTGGCGTCCACCCCGACCTGGTCATCGGCCCGGCGACCGAGGTGATCGCCGGCAACGGGCGGATCCTCACCGCCGGCGCGGTGGACACCCACGTGCACTTCATCTGCCCGCAGATCGTCACCGAGGCGTTGGCCAGTGGCATCACCACGATGGTCGGCGGCGGCACCGGGCCGGCCGAGGGCACCCGGGCGACCACCGTCACGCCGAACGCCTGGCACCTGGCCCGGATGCACGAGGCCCTGGACACCCTGCCGGTCAACGTGTTGCTGCTCGGCAAGGGCAACACCGTCTCCACCGAGGCGCTCTGGGAGCAGTTGCGGGCCGGCGCGGGCGGTTTCAAGCTGCACGAGGACTGGGGCACCACTCCGGCGGCGATCGACGCCTGCCTGCGGGTGGCGGACGCCTCCGGGGTCCAGGTGTCGATCCACACCGACACGCTCAACGAGGCCGGTTTCGTGGCCGACACCCTGCGGGCGATCGGCGGCCGGGCCATCCACTCGTACCACACCGAGGGCGCCGGCGGCGGGCACGCACCGGACATCATCACCGTGGCGAGTGAGCCGAACGTGTTGCCGTCGTCGACGAACCCCACCCGGCCGTACACCGCCAACACGCTCGCCGAGCACCTGGACATGTTGATGGTCTGCCACCACCTCAACCCGTCCGTGCCGGAGGACCTGGCCTTCGCCGAGAGCCGCATCCGCCCGTCCACGATGGCCGCCGAGGACCTGCTGCACGACCTCGGCGCGATCTCCATCATCGGCTCCGACGCGCAGGCGATGGGCCGGGTCGGCGAGGTGATCATGCGAACCTGGCAGAGCGCCCACGTGATGAAGGACCGGGTCGGCGCGCTGCCGGGCGACGGGGCCGCCGACAATCACCGAGCCCGACGGTACGTCGCGAAGTACACCATCTGCGCGGCGATGGCCAACGGGTTGGAGGACGAGGTCGGCTCGGTCGAGCCGGGCAAGCTCGCCGATCTGGTGCTCTGGGATCCGGCGTTCTTCGGCGTACGACCGCACCTGGTCATCAAGGGCGGCATGATCGCGTACGCCCAGATGGGTGACGCCAACGCGTCCATCCCGACGCCGCAGCCGATGTTGCCGCGGCCGATGTTCGGGGCGTACGGGGCGGCGGCGGCCGCCACCAGCGTGGCCTTCGTGGCGCCGGCGGCCCTGGACGCGGGGCTCCGCCTGGACGTGCGACGCCGGGTGGTGCCGGTAGGTGACGTGCGGTCGCGGGGCAAGGCCGACCTGCCGGAGAACAACGCGATGCCCCGCATCGAGGTGGACCCGGACACCTTCACGGTCCGCATCGACGGGCAGGTGGTGGAGCCGGACCCGGTGACCCGGCTGCCGATGGCCCAGCGGTACTTCCTGTTCTGATGGCGACACCGAGCCTGCTGTTGCTGGTGGCCGACGGACGCTTCCCGGCCGGGGCGCACGCGCACTCCGGCGGCCTGGAAGCGGCCGTCGCCGCCGGGCGGGTCACCGACCTGGCCTCGTTGGACGCGTTCCTGGCCGGACGGTTGGCCACCGCCGGCCTGGTCGGGGCGGCCTTCGCGGCGGCCGCACACCGGGCGGCGAAGCTGGGGGGCGCCGACGTGGTCGAGGCCGCGGGTCCCGTCGACGTGGTCGACGCCGACGGGTCCGTGACGGGCGGGTCCGCGACGGCCGGGTCTGCGGCGGGTGCGTCCGTGGCGGGCGGATCGGCGTCCGCCGGGTCCGCCGCGCGGTCGCACATGCTGGCCCAGCTCGACGTGGAGCTGGACGCACGTACCGCGTCGCCGACGTTGCGGACGATCTCCCGGCGGCAGGGTCGAGCGCTACTGCGCGCGGGTCGGGCCATCTGGCCGGACGCGCCGTTCGGTGACCTGCCCGCGACGTCCTGCGGCATACACCAACCGCTGGTACTGGGGCTGCTCTGCGCCGCGGCCGGGCTGTCCCGCGTCGACACCGCCACGATCGCCGCGTACGGGACGCTGACCGGCGCGGCCAGCGCCGGCGTACGCCTGCTCGGCCTCGACCCATACCAGGTCCAGGCCCTGTTGGTCGGCCTGGCCGACTCCTGCGACCGCACGGCGGCCGACGCGGCGCGGGCCGCTGACGACCCACCGGAACGGCTGCCCGCCGCGGCCGCTCCGCTCGCCGACATCCATGCCGAAATCCATGCCACCTGGGAGGTGCGTCTCTTTGCGTCCTGACACCGTTGTGCCGAACGCTGTGCCCGCCGTCGATCCGACCACGCAGCCGATCACCGCTCCCCACGACGAGACCGTCCCGCACACCCACCCGGAGCCGGGGGTGGACCCTCATCCGCCGCTGACACCTGCGGGTCGTGCCCTGCGGGTCGGCATCGGCGGCCCGGTCGGATCCGGCAAGACGGCACTGGTGGCCGCGCTCTGCCGTGCCTTCGCCGACGAGTTGCGGCTCGGGGTGGTGACCAACGACATCTACACGACCGAGGACGCCGACTTCCTCCGGCGGGCCGGAGTGCTGGACCCGGCGCGGATCCGCGCGGTGGAGACCGGGTGCTGCCCGCACACCGCGATCCGCGACGACATCGGCGCGAACCTGGACGCCATCGACGAGCTGGCCGAGACGGTCGGCCCGTTGGACCTGGTCCTGGTGGAGAGCGGCGGGGACAACCTGACCGCGACCTTCAGCCGGGGTCTGGTCGACCGGCAGATCTTCGTGGTCGACGTGGCGGGAGGGGACAAGGTGCCGCGCAAGGGCGGGCCGGGCGTCACCGCCGCCGACCTCCTCGTGATCAACAAGACCGACCTGGCGCCGATGGTGGGTGCCGACCTCGCCGTCATGGATCGCGACGCGCGAGCCCGACGTGGCGACCTCCCGACCGTCTTCCTGTCCATCGTCGGTGACACGACGGCGAGTACGGTCGCCGACTGGATCCGGCACGAGCTGGCCCACCACGCCACCGCGCACCCACGTGCCGTGCCGGCCGTTGCGGTCTGATGCGGGCATCCGCCCGACTGGTCGCTCGGGCCGACGGTCGGGGTGGGACCGTCCTGGTCGAGCTGCACGGCGAGACGCCGCTGCTGTTGCGCCAGACCCCGGCCGACCGCGGTGTCGCCACCGTGCACCTCGTCGGTGGGGCGGCTGGGCCGCTCGCCGGCGACGATCTGCGCCTGGACATCGAGGTGGGTCCGGGCGCGGCGGTCCGGGTGCACACCGTCGCCGCGTCGATCGCCCTACCCGGCCGGCCGGGTGCCGTGTCTCGGATGGCGGTGCGGGCGGTGGTGCACGCCGGAGCCACGCTGCACTGGCTGCCCGAACAGCTGGTCGCGGCGGCCGGCTGCGCGCACCTCGCCGAATCCCGGATCGACCTGGCCGCCGGCGCGAGCCTGCGCTGGCGCGACGAGCTGATCTGCGGCCGGTACGGCGAGGCGCCCGGCGGGGCCGTCGTGCACACCCAGGTCGACTACGGGGGCCGGCCGCTGCTGCGGCAGTCCCTCGCCGTGGGGCCACAGGCACCCGGCTGGGCCGGACCGGCGGTGCTCGACGGCGCGCCGGCCACCGGATCGCTGCTGGTGGTCGACCCGTCGCGACCCGCCGAACCTCCGACGGTCGAGGGCAGCGTCGCCCGGTTACCGCTGGCCGGCGGCCCGGCGACACTGTGGACCGCCACCGCCCCCGATGCGCACACCCTGCGGGCCCACCTGACGTCCTAGCAGAACCGGCGCTGGCTTGTCGTGCGGCGCTGGCCGTCGTGCGGCGCTGGCTTGTCGTGCGGCGCTGGCCGTCGTGCGTGGTGTCGGCCCTGGTGGCCGTCCGCCCGGCGGTGCCTTGCTCCCGAGCGCTATACCTGTGAGTCATAACTATGACTCACAGGTATAGCGATCTCCGGGGCGACCGACCTCGACCGTAGTTTGGGCGACGGTCGGGACTTCGGCCCGGCGTGCCGGGCCAGCGCGAGGACCCGGCCGGCCTGCCGTGCGGGCACAGCAAACGCCTTGCCCGTAGGGCCGCTAGCGGTGGAGGCCACCGGCGGCGCCGGCATCGACGCGAGAATCGCGGCGGGCGGGGTCCTGGCTGCGGGCGGGGTCGAGGTGACGCGCGGGGTCCTGGCTGCCGGCGGGATCGAGGTGACGCGCGGGGTCCTGGCGGCTGGCGGGGTCGTCGCGGCGGGCGGGATCGAGGCGGCCGATCAGGTCGTCGAGCTGACCCACCAGGTCGGCGGTCGGTGGCAGATCCGGGTTGCTGCTCTCCGTGGTGTCCAGCCCCGCGCCGCCAGGCTTCGCGTTGCCCGTCCCGACGTTGCCCGTCCCGACGATGCCCAGCTCGGCGAGGCTGGCGCGGACGCGCTGGTCGAGGCGGTCGTGCTCGCGTCGGCCCCGAGCCGTCAGGTAGGCGCGGATCCGTCGGCGGTCCAGCGGATCGATCCGGCGGAAGACGAGGTTGCGGTCGACGAGCTGGTCGACGAGCTTGGTGAGGGTGCCCGGCGGCAGTGACGCCTCGGCGGACACCTCGCTCATCGGGTGACCCTGGCCGTCGGCGAGCAGGCAGAGCACCCGCCACGCCTCGATGGTCAGCGCGTCGTCGGCCAGGACAGCGCCCAGCCGGCGGGACAGCAGCCGTTCGGCGCGGGTGAGCGAGCGCAGCAGGTCGGCTGGCGCCCCGGGCACGTCTGACATGAAACTCCCTGGTCCGGTGGCCCTGTCATCGTAGCGAGTCGTCCCGGTCCGTGGTGAGCGCTGGTCTTCCGCCCAGGGCCGGGCAATCATGTGCTCATGTCCGCGCCGGCACCGCCGTGGCTGACCGTCGACCGTGCCGTGGTCAGCATCGCGCTGGTCTACCCGATGCGCGGGCCGGCCGGCATGTTCGGCCCCACCTGCGAGCTCTGCGCGCAACTCGCGGTCGAGGAGATCAATAGCTGCGGCGGGGTGCTGGGTCGGGAGGTGCGGCTGGTGCCGGTCGACGGTGGCGCACCGCCGGCCGAGGTGGCCGCCGAGGTCGAGGCGTTGGTGTCGGTGGGGGCTGTGCAGGGGGTGACGGGGTGGCACATCTCGTCGGTGCGCCAGGCGTTGGCGCCCCGCGTGGCGCACCGGGTGCCCTACGTCTACACCGCACTCTACGAGGGCGGTGAGCGTACCGAAGGTGTCTTCCTGACCAGCGAGACGCCGGATGCCCAACTGTGGCCCGCGATGCGGCTGCTCGCGGGAGAGCAGGGGGTGCGTCGCTGGTTCGTGGTCGGAAACGACTACGTGTGGCCGCGCCGCACGGCGCGGGCGGCCCAGCGGTACGCGCTGCGCGGCGGTGGGCAGGTGGTGGGCCGGCACTTCCTGCCGTTGGACGCCCACGACTTCACCGAGGTGTTGCGCCGCATCGAGCACAGTGACGCGGACGCGGTGTTGATGCTGCTTGTCGGTGCGGACGCGGTGCGCTTCAACCGGGCGTTCGCCCGGTCCGGCCTGGATCAGCGCTGTCTGCGGCTGAGCACGCTGATGGACGAGAACATGCTGCTGGCCAGTGGTGCCGGCGCGACGCGACGGCTGTACAGCACGGCGGGTTTCTTCGCCGGGCTGGTGACCCAGGAGAACCTCGACTTCCACGGTGAGTTCGCCCGACGGTTCGGGGTGGAGGCGCCGCCGCTGGGCAGCCTGGGGGAGTCCTGCTACGAGGGCGTGATGCTGCTGGCCGCGCTGATCGGCCAGGCCCGCACCCTGGACGTGCGGGCCATCGAGACGGCCGCCGACACGGTGGCCTACCACGGGCCGCGTGGGCGGTTGAGGCTGCGCCAACGGCACGTGCGTCAGCGCATCTACCTGGCCGAGGCCGACGGGCTCGACTTCACCGTGCTCGCCCAGCTCTGAGACCGGGCGTTGCCGGCCGGCCCGGTCGGACCCTTGACAGCGCCACCCGATCCCGCCCTAAAATACTTCCTGCGTGAAGTATCTGGCCTGCGGGCCGGATCTCACCGCCGTGTCCCCACCGTCGACAGAATTGCCCGTCGACCATTGTGGTGGCACCTATTCCGCATCTTTCCGAACGGCCGGCACCGTTTCCTCCCCAACGGTGTCGGCCGTTTTTTGCGTGTGCCGTCCGGCCGCTCGGAAACAGTCAATTAAGGACCGGGAAACACACGCGCAATCATGCCGGTCGACGCTTTCGGTGCCCATAACCGAGCCGGTGCCCGAAGCGGCGTCCACCCGTCGACCTCGGCATCGCCCACCTCAGCTCCATCGGACCGCACCGACCGTCCTTACGCCACTTGAGCGCACCGCAGGGAGAGTAGATGTCATTATTCCGGGGCCGCCGCATCCTGGCGGGTGCCATGACCCTGGTCGCCGCGGCCGCGTTGACCGCGTGCGGCAGCAAGACCTCCGACGAGGGCGGCGCGACCGGCGTCACCGCCGACGTCTCCGGCGACACCGTCAAGGTCGGTCTGCTCAACTCGCTCTCCGGGACCATGGCGATCAGCGAGGTCACCGTCCGCGACTCCATCATGCTCGCCGTCGACGAGATCAACGCGGCCGGGGGCGTCCTCGGCAAGAAGATCCAACCGGTCGGCGAGGACGGCGCCTCGGACTGGCCCACCTTCGCCGAGAAGGCGGAGAAGCTCATTTCCGAGGACCGGGTCGCGGCCGTCTTCGGCTGCTGGACGTCGGCCAGCCGCAAGGCGGTCAAGCCGGTGTTCGAGAAGAACAAGGCGCTGCTGTTCTATCCCGTGCAGTACGAGGGTCTGGAACAGTCGCCCTACATCTTCTACACCGGTGCGACGACGAACCAGCAGATCGTTCCCGGGCTCGACTACCTCAAGGCGCAGGGCGCGAAATCGGTCTATCTGGTCGGCAGCGACTACGTCTTTCCCCGCACCGCCAACAAAATCATCAAGGCGTACGCGGCCGCCAACGGGATGACGGTGTCCGGCGAGGACTACGCGCCGCTCGGGTCCACCGAGTTCGGCACGATCGTCAACAAGGTCAAGTCGGCCGGAGCCGACGCCGTGTTCAACACCCTCAACGGTGACAGCAATGTGGCCTTCTTCAAGGAGTACAAGTCGGCTGGGCTGACCGCCGCCGCGATGCCTGTGGTGTCGGTGTCGATCGCCGAGGAGGAGGTCAAGGGGATCGGCACCCAGTACCTGGAGGGCCAGCTCACCGCCTGGAACTACTACCAGACCACGCCCGGGGCGGCGAACTCGAAGTTCGTGGCCGCGTACAAGGCGAAGTACGGGGCGGACAAGCCGACAAGCGACCCGATGGAGGCCGCGTACGTGGCGGTGCACCTGTGGAAGGCGATGGTCGAGAAGGCCGGCGCCTTCGACGTGGAGAAGGTCCGCGCCGCCTCCGGGGGGATCACCCTCGACGCGCCGGAGGGCATGGTCACCGTCGACGGCCCGACCCAGCACATCGCCAAGACCGCCCGGATCGGCAAGATCGGCGCGGATGGCCTGATCAGCGAGGTGTGGAACTCCGGCAAGCCGGTGCAGCCGGACCCGTTCCTCAAGACCTACCCCTGGGCGAGTGGCCTGAGCTGACGATGCCGGCCCGGGCGGAGCGCGTTGCCGCGCGGTCCGCCCGGGCACCCCGACCAGCAGTACGGAGTACCCACCGTGACAGTCCTCTTCGGACAACTCTTCACCGGCATCAGCATCGGCGCGGTGCTGCTGCTCATCGCTCTCGGCCTCGCGCTGACCTTCGGCCAGATGAACGTGATCAACATGGCGCACGGTGAGTTCATCATGGCCGGCGCGTACACCACCTACGTCCTGCAACAGAGCATCACCGGGGCCGGCCTGTCACTGGTGGTCGCGCTGCCGGTGGCGTTCGTGGTCGCCGGCACGATGGGCGTCCTGCTGGAGATGCTGCTCATCCGCCGGCTCTACGCCCGACCGTTGGACACCCTGCTGGTCACCTGGGGTGTGTCGCTGATGCTGCAACAGTTGGCGCGCGACGTGTTCGGCAGCCCGAACGTGCAGACCCGCGCCCCCGAACTGCTCACCGGCAACGTGGCGCTGCCCGGAGGGCTGACCATCGCCAACAACCGGCTGTTCATCCTGGCCCTGGCGTTGGCCGCCGTCGCGGCGCTCACCCTGGCGTTGCGGCTCACCCCGCTGGGGCGCCGCATTCGCGCCGTGGTGCAGAACCGCGACCTCGCCGCGGTGTCCGGCATCCCGACCGCCCGGGTGGACCGGACGACCTTCTTCGTCGGCTCCGGCCTGGCCGGGCTGGCCGGGGTGGCGCTGACCCTGCTCGGCCCGATCGGCCCGACCATGGGCACCAACCTGATCATCGACGCCTTCCTGGTCGTCGTGGTCGGCGGCATCGGCCAGCTCAAGGGCAGTGTGATCGTCGCCTTCGCCCTCGGCGTGCTCCAGGCCACCGGGGAGTACCTCACCACCCTCAGCGTCGCCAAGGTGATCGTGTTCGTGGCGATCGTCGCGTTCCTTCAGTGGCGGCCACAGGGCCTGTTCACCCTGCGGACCAGGAGCCTCGCATGACCGCCGTCACCCCCGCGCCACCCAGCACCGACACCGGTCCGGAGGCCACCCGCCCCGCACCTCCGGCCCGGACCGGTGGTCGCTCGCGGCTGCGGACCGCCGCCGGCTTCGCGTTCGGCGCGGCACTGCTGTTCGCCGTGGCGCCGCTGGCGCTGTCGGACTTCCGGCTGGCCCTGCTCGCGAAGTATCTCTGCGTCGCCATGGTGGCCGTGGGCATCGGGATCGCCTGGGGCCGGGGCGGGATGCTGACCCTCGGCCAGGGCGTCTTCTTCGGCCTCGGCGGCTACGCGATGGCCATGCACCTCAAGCTCGCCGACGCGGGTCCCGGTGGGATGCCCGACTTCATGCAACTGTACGGGCAGCTCGACGAACTGCCGCTGTGGTGGCGGCCGTTCGCCAGCCCGTGGTTCGCGCTGCCCGCGACGGTGCTGCTGCCGATGGCCGTGGCCTTCGGGCTCGGCTCGCTCGTCTTCCGCCGCCGCGTCCGGGGCGCGTACTTCGCCATCCTCAGCCAGGCGCTCGCGGCCGCCATGGTGATCCTGCTGATCGGGCAGCAGGGCACCACGGGTGGCACCAACGGGCTGACCGACATCAAGGGCTTCTTCGGCTACAACCTCGACGACCCGGTCAATCAGCGGATGGTCTACTTCATCATCGCCGGCACGCTGCTGGCGTTGCTCGCGCTGGCCCGCCAACTCATCCAGAGCCGCTACGGGGAGCTGCTGGTGGCGGTCCGCGACGGTGAGGAGCGGGTCCGGTTCCTCGGCTACGACCCGGCGTCGGTCAAGCTTGTCGCGTACGTCGTGGCGGCCGGGATGGCGGGGCTGGCCGGGGCGCTGTTCGTGCCGGCGGTGGGCATCATCTCGCCCGCGCTGATCGGCATCGTCCCGTCGATCGAGTTCGTCATCGGGGTCGCCGTGGGCGGCCGGGCCACCCTGCTCGGCCCGGTGCTCGGCGCGGTGGCCGTGGCCTGGGCGCGTACCGCCCTGTCGGAGCGTTTTCCCGGCACCTGGACGTACCTGCAGGGGTTGCTCTTCGTGGTGGTGGTGGCGTTCCTTCCCGGTGGCCTGGCGTCGCTGTGGGCGCTGGCCCGCCGCCGGGAGGGCGGCGGCGTGGCAGCGCGGCGACGTGGGTGGTTACCGACGAGCCGGCGACGCGCCGAGCGGGCGGAGGTGCCGGCGGCATGAGCGAGGAGCGGCTGGACGGGTTGTCCGTCCGTGACGTGCGGGTCAGCTTCGACGGGTTCACCGCCGTCGACGGTGTCTCGTTGGAGGTGCCCGCCGGTGACATCCGGTTCCTGATCGGGCCGAACGGCGCCGGCAAGACCACCCTGGTCGACGCGATCACCGGCCTGGTCCGGGCCACCGGTTCGGTCCGCTTCGGCGAGCACGAGCTGCTGGGCCGGCCGGTGCACCGGATCAGCCGGTTGGGCATCGGGCGCACGTTCCAGACGTCGACGGTCTTCGAGGAGCTGTCGGTGTTGCAGAACCTCGACATCGCGGCAGGGGCCCGTCGCAGTTGGGCGACCCTGGCCCGTCGTCGGCGCACCATTCCCGACGAGGTGGCCGCGGCGCTGGAGACCATCGGGCTGACCGGGCGGGCCGGGCACCTCGCCGGGACGCTCGCGCACGGCCAGAAGCAGTGGCTGGAGATCGGCATGCTGCTGGTGCAGGACGTCCGGCTGCTGCTGCTCGACGAGCCGGTCGCCGGGATGAGCCACGAGGAACGCGACGCCACCGGCGCCCTGCTGGAGACGGTGAGCCGGGACCGCACGGTGGTGGTGATCGAGCACGACATGGACTTCCTGCGCCGGTTCGCGCGCACCGTCACGGTGTTGCACGCCGGTCGGGTGCTCAGCGAGGGCACGGTGGCGCAGGTCCAGGCGGACCCGCGCGTACAGGAGGTCTACCTTGGCCACCCGGTCGACGCCGGGTCGGCCCCCACGATCCGGGAGGCATGATGCTGACGCTGCGCGGGGTGCACGCCGGGTACGGGCGCTCTCGGGTGCTGCACGGGGTGGACCTCGCCGTCCCGCCCGACGGGGTGGCCGCCGTGCTCGGGCACAACGGCGCCGGCAAGAGCACCCTGTTGCGGGTCGCGGCCGGACTGCTGCGCCCGAGTGCCGGCACCGTCGAGCTGGACGGCGAGGACGTCACCCGCCTCGGGCCGCACGAGCGGGTGGCGCGGGGCATGGCGTACGTCCCGCAGGGCCAGCAGAGCTTCCCGCACCTGACCGCCGCGGAGAACCTTCGGCTCGTCGCCGACGGGCGGCGCGACGGTGCGGTGGCCACCGCGGAGGTGCTGGACCTGTTTCCGGCGTTGCGGCCGTTGCTGCGGCGGCGGGCCGGGTTGCTCTCCGGCGGTCAGCGGCAGCAACTGGCCATCGCCCGGGCGTTGATCACCCGGCCGAGGTTGCTGATGCTCGACGAGCCGACCGAGGGCATCCAGCCGTCGGTGGTCGCCGAGATCCAGGAGCGGATCGTCGAGCTGACCCGGCAGTCCGGGTTCAGCGTGCTGCTCGTCGAGCAGCACCTGGGCTTCGCGTTGCGGGTGGCGAACCGCTACCACGTGCTGGAGTCCGGCCGGGTCACCTCGCACGGCGACGGGGGTGTCACGGCGGAGCAGGAGGTCCGGGCGGCCCTGGCCGTGTGAGCCGGCGGCGGGCTCTGCCGACCTGGCCCGCAGAGTCTTCCCCGGTTCGTAGAATCCCTGCCATGCCGGAGATCGTCGAGTTGCTGGCCTCGCCCGTGCACCGCTTCCTGGGCCGGCCCGCCGACGGCCCCGCGCCGGCCCCACCCGGTGAGCTGGTCGACGTCGTCCGGATCCGGGCACACCTCGGCATCGTCGGCGACCGGTACTTCGGCCAGCAGGCGCACCGTGACGCCAGCGTCACGGTCATCGCCCGGGAGTCACTGCCGGTCGGCATCGGCCTGGCGGAGGTCCGGCGCAACATCCTCACCACCGGTATCGCCGTGGACGAACTGATCGGCAGGGTGCTGGTGCTGGACTCCGGCGACGGCCCGGTGAGCCTGCGGGTCAACCGGGCGGCCCGGCCCTGCGCCTGGATGGACGTCACCGTCGGCCCCGGGACGTGGAAGGCGTTGCGCACCACCGGTGGCATCCGTTGCACGCCACTCAACGACGGGACCCTGCGCATCGGGCCGATCGACGCCGTGGTGAGCTGAGGAAACGACTCGACGGTAGTGCCCCCGGACCGGCATGGTGTGCACCGGACACCGCCCGGTCGGCGCGGCCGACCAGCGCCCGGGGGGAGTGGCAATGCAGCAGTCGTTGACGGATCAGCAGGTCGACGACCGGACGATCCTGCAGGTGGTGGTGGGGTCCCGGGCGTTCGGTCTGGCCGGTGCCGCTTCGGACACCGACCGGCGCGGGGTGTACGCGCTGCCCGCCTCGGCGTTCTGGGGGCTGCGGAAACCCGCCTCGCACCACGAGGGGCCGCTCCCGGAGCAGATGCGGTGGGAGGTGGAGCGGGTCTGCGCGCTGGGCCTGGCGGCCAACCCCACGGTCCTGGAGGTGCTGCACTCTCCGCTTGTCGAGACGTGCACCCCACTGGGCGCGGAGCTGCGGGCGCTCACGCAGGCCTTCCTGTCCCGCCGGGTGGCCGACACCTACCTGCGGTACGCCACCGCCCAGTTCGGCAAGGCCGAACGCGGGATCGCCCGCGACGGCACGCCGGTGTGGCGGCACGTGATGCACCTGATCCGCCTGCTGACCGCCGGGGGCGACCTGGTCCGCACCGGCCGCCTGGTGCTGGACGTGGGCACCGACCGGGACCGTCTGCTGGCGATCAAGGCCGGTGTGGTGCCCTGGGACGAGATCGTGGCCTGGCGTGACCGGCTGGTGCGCCGGATGACAGCGGACCTGGCCACCAGCCCGCTGCCCGAGCGGCCGGACGAGACGAAGGTGGAACAGTGGTTGATTTCGGTCCGGGACCGTTCCGTGCGGTGCCCGGCGTGAGCACCTGGGGGTCCGCGGGTCTGCCGGCCGGCATCGACCTGACGGCGATCGTCGACGAGCAGCCGTACCCGCTGGTGTTCGCCACCATCTCCGGCGCCCACCTGTACGGCTTCCCGTCCACCGACTCGGACGTCGACCTGCGGGGCACGCACCTGCTTCCGGTCGAGGAGGTGATCGGGCTGGCGCAGCCGCCCGAGACGCGTACGGTCATGGCCGACCGCGACGGCGTCGAGCTGGATCTGGTCACGCACGACCTGCGCAAGTTCGTGCGGCTGATGCTGGGTCGCAACGGCTACGTTCTCGAACAGCTGCTGAGCCCGCTCGTGGTGCGGACCACCACGGTGCACGCGGCGTTGGTCGAGCTGGCGCCGCTGGTGCTGACCCGGCACCACGCCCACCACTACCGTGGCTTCGCCGCCACCCAGCGACGGTTGTTCGGCACCAGCGGTGAGATCAAACCACTGCTGTACGCCTTCCGGGCGCTGCTCACCGGCATCCACCTGATGCGTACCGGTCGGGTGGTGGCGCACCTGCCGAGCCTGCTCGACGCCGAGACGGCGCCGGCGTACCTGGCCGACCTGATCGCGGCGAAGCGGACCGCCGAACACGGCGGACTGGCCGGCCTCGTCGCCGGCGCCGTCCTGGATCGTGACCTCGCCGAGCTGACGGCACGGCTCGACCAGGCGCAGCACGACACCCGGCTGCCCGCGCAGCCCGCCGGGGCGGCTCCGCTCAACGACCTGGTGGTGGCGGCCAGGCTGGCTGATTCGGCGAGGTGACTCCGGCACCCGCCGGCGCGTGGTAGAACCAACACGCGCACCGGGGTTCGCGGAGCTGAGGGCAGATCGGACGGGACCTGATCCGAACAGAGGTGGTGGATTGATCCACGAGCTGCGGCAGCTCATCGAAGAACTGCGGGTGGATCTGGCCGACCAGCCGGCGAGCGTGGCGTTCGCCGAGTTCGGCGAGGGCGCTGCCATCGATGCCGTTCCGGCGGGTCTGCCGGACGACCTGCGGGACCTGCTGCTGGTCGCCGACGGGCTGCGCGCCGGTCGGGTCGAGCTGGCGTCCGCGTCGACCCTCGCGGGGATCCAGTACCACCTCGACTACGCGCCGGACTTCTCGTCCATCCCGGAGGACCGGGCGGGCTGGCTGGTGGTCGGCACCCGCAGCGACGAGCCGATCTTCCTGGACCGCGGCACGGGCGCCGTCTGGTACTTCCCGCCGAACGGCACCGAGTGGTTCATGTCCGACACGTTCGAGGAACTCGCCCCCGACCTCGGCTCCTTCGTGGACTACTACCTGCTCGGCCCGGGTTACGCCGAGCTGACCCCCGGCGACGACAGGTGGTTCGCGTTCCTCGACGAGCAGGGCCTGCTCGACACCGACGACGAGACCTGACGGCTCAGACCGGGCTGACGTGCGCGGCGAGGACCCGCCAGCCGTGCGGGTCGTCGTGGACCCAGGTCCGGGTGTAGCGCAGGCGCGCCGCGAACGCCGCCCCCTCGTACACCCCGGCCACCCGGCCCAGGAAGAACGTCACCCCGGTCTTGCCGACGACGAGCAGGTCCAACTCCTCCTCGACCAACTCCTCCACCACCGAGCGACGGTCCCGGTGGGCGGCCAGGTCATCCTGCTTGGTGTACGTCCCGCCGTCCGGGCCGACGGCGATCAGCTGGTCGACGAGCAGTTGGTCGAGGGCGGCCACGTCGCCGGCCCGCTGGGCGGCCTGCAGGGTCCGCTCGGCGTCGAGCAGCTCTGCCTCGCGTGCGCTGTCCGGCATCGTGGCGTCCTCCCGATCGGTGTCGGCCCGGTGTGACCATCAGGCCGGGCTGTCCGCATTGTGGCAGCCGGCGGAACCCTCGGCGGGTGGATCGCCGGCGGCGGTCACAGGCTCAGGCGAATCCGTACGACCGTCTCGTCCAGGCTGGTGAGCACGGCGACCTCGTCGCAGATCTGCTCCACGATCGCCAGCCCTCGACCCCGTATCGCGTCGGCGGCCGGCATGCGTCGGCCCAGCGCCCGGGTCGGCCCCCGGTCGACGACGTCGCAGAACAGCTGACCCGAATCGACCCAGAGCCGGACCCGGCCACCCCCGGTGGTGTGCTGCAACGTGTTGGTGGCCAGCTCGCTGACCGCGAGCGTCAGCAGCTCCACCCGCTCGGGCGGCAGGCCCCGGGCCAGCGCCCCGACGCTGACGAACGCGCGGAGCGTTCGCACGTCCGTCGCGACCTGGTACGACATGGTGTCCGCGAGAGGGGCGGGGACGTTCTGCTCGGCCACGGCCTCCGGTCGCTCGGCCGGCATCAGCCCGCCAGCGGGTTGTCGGCGAGCGTCACCACGACAGGCCCGGGTGCGGGGATCATGCGAGCCGCGAAGTGCGCCATCGGGCAGCAGCAACCCTTCTCCTAGCGACAGCTGTTTGTCGGCACATCATGTCACCTGTTGGTGCGCGGGCTGTCCCACCCGTTCGGCGGTCGATCCGGCGACGCCCGGTCATGCCTGCCGCACCCCCGTCCAATGGTGGTGACGGTCGGGGGAGCCGCGCCGGTCAGGGGGCCGGGTCGAAGGCGATGGACTCGCTCAGCTCGCGCCACCGCGCGTCGGACGCGGCCAGCGCCTCGGCGGCAGCCGAGGCACCCGCCACGGCATCGGCGCCGAGCAGCAGCCGCAGGGGCGGGTCGTCGACCCGGGTGATCTGGATGATCGCCTGGGCGGCACGGGCCGGGTCGCCCGGCTGGTTGCCGCTGGCCTGGCGGAGCCGTTGCACGGCCGGATCGATCACCGACCGGTACGGGTCACTGATCGGCAGCATGCTCATCGACGAGCCGGCCCAGTCGGTCCGCAAGGCCCCCGGCTCCACGCTGGTGATCCGGATCCCGAACCCCTCGACCTCCTTGGCGAGCACCCCGGACAAGCCGCTGACCGCCCACTTGGCGGCCTGGTACGCGCCCAGGCCGGTGCTGGCGACCCGGCTGCCGACGCTGGAGATCTGGAGGATGTGCCCGCGCCCCTGGGAGCGCATCGCCGGCAGGGCAGCGCGGGAGAGATTGACCACCCCGTAGAAGTTGGCCTCGATCTGGGCCCGGAAGTTGTCCTCCGGCATGTCCTCGATCGCGGCCACGTCGGCGTACCCGGCGTTGTTGACCAGGATGTCGAGGCTGCCGAACGTGTCCACGGTGGTGCGGGCGACAGCGTGGGCGGCCGCGGGGTCGGTGACGTCGAGAGCCACCGTCCGGACCCGCTCGCCGTACCTGTCGCTCAGGGCGTCGAGCTGGGCCGGGTTGCGGGCGGTGGCGACCAGGTGGTCGCCGTCGGCCAGCACGGCCTCGGCGAGCGCCCGACCGAGACCTCGGGAACAACCGGTGATGAGCCAGACTCGCGGCACGTGGTCTCCTCCTGGCTGGCGGATGGGCGGCTGCTACGGGCGGATGTCCAGCGCACCGACCAGGTCGTCGCGCAGGGTGAACCGGTAGCGCAGTTCGATCGGGCTGCCGGGAAAGTCGCCGGACACCCGGGTGCGGACCAGGTACGAGTCGCCCGCCTGCGGTGTGACACCGACCGGCTCGGCAGAGTACGAGTAGGCATCCATCGTCTTCTGCCGCCAGGCGCGGATCGAGGCCCGTCCGTCGTAGAGCCGGTCCTCGTCGGCGACGCTCGCGGTGTCCGCGAAGCAGGCGACGAAGGCATCCAGATCCCGGTCGTTGACGGCCCGGAAGTACCTGTCGATCACGTCGGGCAGGTCCAGCGCCATCTGCTCCTCCTGCGGCACGGGCCGCCGTCGGGCAGCCGTCGGGTTCCCGGTCCGACCTCACCGTACGAGAAGCGGACGGCACCGCGCGGAGCAACGATCAGAACGACCGGGCGGGCGGTGCGGACGTGCCGAGCACGCCGTCCGGGCCGGTGGGCGGGGTTTGCCGCCGGTCGACCCGGGTAGGCACGGCTTTCCGAAGCGAAGGGCGGGGGCATGGCCGAGCTGGGGTTCGTCGACAAGGTCGCGGCGCGGGCGGGCATCCCGCCGGAGCAGGCGCGCACACTGACCGAGGCTGTTCTACGGACCCTCACCGAGCGCCTCAGCGGCGGTGAGGCGGGCGCGTTGGCCCCCCATTTCGCCACCGAGTTGAGCCCGCTGCTGGTCAAGGCCGCGGAGCCGCCGGAGACGTTCGGCTGCGACGAGTTCCTGCGCCGGGTGGCCGACCGCGCCGGGATCGACCGGCCCGCCGCCGAGCGGGGCGCCCGCGCCGTCCTTCAGACGATGCACCGGGTGGTCGGGCACCGGGAGTTCGAGGATGCCCTGGCCCAACTCCCGGCGGAGCTGCGGGCGCTGGCGCAGCCACTGCCGCACGGCCCCTGAGGGGCGCGGCCCGACCCGCCGGTCGGGCCACGCCCCCGCCGAGGTCAGCCGGTAACCCCGCTGCTGACCACCCACTTCTGATGCGCGCCGCCGGAGTACGTGCCGAGCTGGATCTGCGTGCCGTTCGCCGTGCTGCCGCCGGCGGCCTCCAGGACCTTGCCCGACTGCGGATTGCGGATCGACCCGTCGGACTGTGGCTGCCAGACCTGCGCGCCGGTGCCGTTGCAGGTCCAGAGCTGGACCTTCGTCCCGTTCGCGGTACCGGCGTTGTCCACGTCCAGGCACTTGCCGAGCACGCGGTACGTGTCGTCGACCCGCGTCCACGACTGCGCGGCGGTGCCGTTGCAGGTGTAGAGCTGGATCTTCGTGCCATCGGCCAGGCCGGAGTTGTCGACGTCCAGGCACTTGCCGCCGGCGCCGGTGATGGTGCCGCCGGTCGGCGGCGGAGGACTACCCGGGATGGAGTTGAGCGTGTACCACGCCTCGGTGCTCCACAGTGACTGGCCGCTGGTGGAGGCGAACGGGCGCGGCGAGCGCAGGTGCACCACCCGGCCAGCCTTGCGGCCGGGCACCGTGAGGCTCACCTTCTTGCCGTCCGACGAGAGGGTGGCCGAGGTGACGGTCAGCGTCTCCTCGTCGATCTTCGGCCCGCCGTAGTTCGACGTCGCCACGTACCGCCACTGCTTGATCTTGTAACGCGCGGCCAGTCCAGCGGCGGTCTCCGTCGAGACGGGCTGGGTGTACTCGACCTCGAAGCCGGTCGTGGTGGCCCGCATGGCGAGCATCTCGAACGTGGTGGCGGTGGTCGGGGTGAGCTTCTGCAGGCCGTACGACAGCTTGCCGGTCTGACCCCAGTTGCCGCCCGCGCCGAGCCCGCCGACGTAGATCGCGCCGTCCGGGCCGACGTTGACCTCCGAGACGCCCGCCTCCAGGCCCTGGGTGAGCCGGAACAGCGCGCCCTGGTACTCACCGTTGACCTTCTCCACGTTGGCCCGCTGGAGGCCGCCGTACGTCACGTCGCCGATGACGAACTGGCCGGCGTATCGGCCGCTGGTCAGGTACAGCGGTGTGCTGGGCGAGTTGGCGATCTCGTTCTGCGGCATCCAGAGCACCGGGGACGTGACGGGCGCGGTGTCGAACGGGCCGGCCGGGTTGGTGTAGTGGTTGAAGAAGCGCCCCTGCTTGATGTGCACCAACTTCGACGAGGGCAGCCAGCCGCCCTGGTTGTCGGTGACGAAGATGCCGCCCTCCGGACCCCACCCGATGCCGTGCGGGGTACGCAGGCCGCCGGCGACGTAGCTGACCGCGCCCGTGTCCTTGTTGACCTTGAGGGTGGTGCCCCGGTTGACGGCGGGCTGCGGGTTGGTGGTGGCGCCGCCGGAGTTGATCGACACCGACAGGTTCAGGTAGAAGAACCCGTCCTGGTAGAGCAGCCCGAACGCGAACTCGTGGAAGTTGCCGCCGTACGGCCAGGTGGCGACGGTCTCCAGGCGCTCGGCCACCTCGTCGCCGCCGGTGTTGACCAACCGGGTCAGCCGTTGCTTCTCCGAGACGTAGACCACCCCGTCGACGACCTTGAGCCCCTGCGGCTCCTTCAGGCCGCTGGCGATCCTCTTGGTGGTCACGGCGCCCGGGGTGGTCGCGCCGCCGGTGTTGCCGAGGATCCAGACCTCACCGTCCTGGGAGGTGCCGGACTGGTCGCTGCCGCCCCAGGTCGAGATGACCAGCCGGCCGTCGGTCAGCCAGTCCATCCCGGTGACCTTCGGCTGGAAGCCGCTGGGTCGCAGATTGGTGAGCGTGTAGCCGGGGTGCACGCCGGTCAGCGGGAGGCCGTCGCCGGGGGTGTCGGCGATGCCCTCGCACTCCTTGCGGCCCGGCGCGGTCACCCGGACCACGCCGGCGTCGGTGCTCAACGCCGAGTTCGGTACGACCACGAAGGACGACGACCCCGGCGTCTTCCACTCCAGGGTGATCTGCTGCCCGCCGCCTCGCTCGAAGTGGTCGATGCGCAGCGGGTGCAGGCCGGCGGTCAGGGTGACGGTGCCCTCCTTCGGCGGCGTCGCGCCGTGCAGGCCGTCATGGTTGATCACGACGGTGTTGTCGATCGCCAGCTTGGATCCGTCGTCGCTGCTGAGCCGGAACGTGTAGCTGCCGGCCTGGGTGGTGGTGATGTTGCCGAGCACCTGCGAGACGAAGTTGTCCTCGAAGCCGAAGTCGGACGCTGAGGTCCAGTTGATGGTGGACATGAGCTTGTCCACGTTGGGGGTCTGCGCGGGCTTGAGGGTGCACAGTTCGGAGAGGGGCACCTGCACGTCGAAGACGCGCAGCGTGACGCCGGGCTCCTGCGCCGGGGCGGCGGTGGCCGGGGCGGCCCAGAGGCCGGTGGTGAGGACGAGTGCGAGCGCACCCAGGACGGGATGGGGGAGTCGGCGTTGCAGGCGTGGACCCATCGTTCCTCCAGGAGGCAGTGGAGTGTCCGACGGCCGATGCGAGGCAGCGGTGAGGATGGCCGTCGGCTCCGGCTCCGTAACGTCCTCGACGCCGACGAGTGACATTGCGGAAACACCGGGTTGGTGAGTCGAGACATTAAGGTGTTTCGATTGGAGTGTCCATGGCTTCGCGTCGATACATCAAAAGTTCCCGATGTCCGTGCGAAAGTTCGCGGCGGTACGCGGAGAATGCCCGACTGTTGCGGCGGTCTACCGCCGGCCGCGCCGCACCGGACCACCGGTCTTGCGCGGGGGAGCGGCCTTGGCTGCTGGGGTACGGGACTTGCTGGCGGGCCGACGGACCGGTGCCGAGGCCCCGCGCGGTGCGGGTCGGCGGCGTGCCGCCACCAGCACGATCGCGGAGACCACGACGACGATCAGGGCCGGGACCAGCCAGGCCGGCAACCCGCCACCGGAGCGCTCCTCGCTGGCAGCGGGCGGAGCGCCGGTAGGACCCGCCGGGCTGCCGGTCACCGCGGCGGACGCCCGCCCCTCGCCCTCGGCCAGCGCCAGCAGCGCCGGATCCGGACCGGCCGTCGGTGCCGTCCAACCGGCCGGCGTCGCCGTGGTACGCCCCTGGTAGTCGAATGTCACCTCGCCGCGTACCGCCTCCCCGTCCGAGGCGACGGAGAGGTAGCTGGCGGTGTAGCGACCCTTCGCCGGCCAGTGCGCGACGGTCACCATGGCCGGGAAACCGGTGTGGTAGAGCCGGGGTTCGAACACACCGTTGACCATGAAGTACTCCGTGACCGGCTTGTCCAGTCGCTTGGGCTCGCCGAAGGACCAGCCGTTGTCCACCCGTGAGCCGTTCGGCCCGCTGATGGCGAAGTGCGCGTTGGTGGCCGGCTTCTCGGTGAAGTACAGGGCCAACTGGGTCAGGGGCTCGCGCACGACGGTGCCGGTCAGCGGGGTGGAGGTGGCCAACTGGCCGTGCGCGGACGCCGGTGCGGCGGGCAGCAGCAGCGACACCACAAGCGTCGCGGCCACCGCCGCCAGCACACGGCTCAGCGCGTTACACGCAGTGACCAACCTCGATCGCATCCGTTCATCATGGTCATTTCCCCTCCGCCGAACAAGACGTAGAGTTCTCCTCCCCGACTCTCACCTCGACACCCGTCCCCCTCGCGTCGTTCGGAGTCCGCCCGTGTTCGTCCGTACCCCCGCCACCCGCGCCTCTGCCGCCCTCGCCGCCGGCGTCCTCACCGCCCTGCTGGTCACCGGTTGTGGGCATGACGACGACCCGTCCGTGGCCACCCCCTCCGCGCCAACCACGTCCGCCGCCCCGCCGAGCGCCGTCACCACCGCGCCGAGCCCGACGGCCAGCCCCACCCCCAGCGCACCGGCGGCCGACCGCGAGATCGTCGTGACGATCGCGAAGGGGCGGATCAATCCGCCCACCGGACGGATCACCGTGGACAAGGGCGAACTGGTCCGCATCACGGTCACCTCGGACGCGGCGGACGAGTTGCACGTGCACGGCTACGACCTGGGCGCCCGACTGCCGGCCGGCAAGCCCGGTTCGGTGGAGTTCCGGGCCGACAAGACCGGTCTGTTCGAGGTGGAGACGCACGAGACCGAGCTGGTGCTGTTCCAACTCGTCGTCCGCTGACCGACATGACCACCCCCGCAACCGTGCTGGCGCACGGCGTCGGCGGCCGACAGGACCTGCCGATCACGCTGCCGCAGCTGGTCGTCGCCGCCGCCCTGACCCTCGTCGTCACGTTCCTCGCGCTGGGCCTGCTCTGGCGCGAACCCCGCCTCGACCGGGACGGCGTCGGCGGTCGCCCGGTGCCGCGCCGGCTCGCCCGGCTCATCGACGCGCCCACCTTTCGCTGGGCGCTGCGCGGGCTCGGCCTGCTCGCCGCCGCCTGGTTCTGCGTGGGTCTGCTGGGCGGGCCGGACACCGCCGACAACCCGACGGCCGGCGCGCTCTACGTGCTGCTCTGGGTCGGCCTGGCGCCACTGTCGCTGCTGCTCGGCCCGGTCTGGCGGGCACTCAACCCGCTGCGGACCGTGCACCTGCTCGCCGCGCTGGCGCTGCGCCGTGACCCGGACCGTGGGGTTCGTGAGCTGCCGCCCGGTGTGGGCCGGTGGCCGGCCGCCGGCACGCTGTTCGGGTTCGTCTGGCTGGAGCTTGTCGCACCCGACCGGGCCACCCTGCCGGTCATCACCGCCTGGCTGGCCGCGTACGCGGTGGTCATGCTGGTCGGGGCGGCGCTGTTCGGCGCCGCCTGGTTCGACCACGCAGACCCGTTCGAGGCGTACAGCTCCCTGATCGGTCAGCTCGCCCCGATCGGCCGTGCCGCGGACGGCGTGCTGGTGTGGCGCAACCCGCTCGACGGGATCGCCGGGCTGCGGCCCCGCCCCGGGCTGGTCGCCGTGGTGATCGTGCTGCTCGGCTCGACCATGTACGACAGCCTCTCCAACGCGCCAGCCTGGCTGCGCTTCAGCCAGGAGAACGGCCTGCACCCGGCGGCCACCGGCAGCGGCGGACTGGTCCTGGTCATCGCCGCCGTCGCGGTGGCGTACCTGCTCGCCACCGCGGCCGCGGCGCGCATCGGCCGGGCCGACCCGGCCGACGCCCGAGCGGTACCGGGCGAGATCGCCCACTCGATCGTGCCGATCGCGGTGGGCTACGTGGTGGCGCACTACTACTCACTGCTGATCCTGGAGGGCCAACGCACCGTCGCGCTGCTCTCCGACCCGCTGGGCACCGACGCCAACTGGCTCGGCACCGCCGACTGGGAGCCGCACACCGGGCTGGTCACGCCCTCGGGGGTGGCCACCCTCCAGGTCACCGTCATCATCCTGGGACACCTGGTCGGCACGCTGCTCGCCCACGACCGCGCCCTGTACCTGTTCCCCCGGGCTCGGGCGGTGGCCGGTCAACTCCCGCTGCTGGCGCTGATGGTCGCGTACACCGTCGGCGGTCTGTTGCTGCTCTACGCGGGGTAGTCCCGCCCGGCTCCGACCCGTGCGTCATGATGACCCGTGCACACTGATCTTCAGCACTACCTCGACGACCTGGTCGCCGCCGCCCGCGACGTGCTCGGCGCCGACCTGGTCGGCGCGTACGCGGCCGGTTCGGTGGGGCTCGGCGCGTACCAGGCCGGCCGCAGCGACGTGGACGTGGCGTTGGTCAGCGCCGGACCGCTCACCGACGCCACCAAACGGACGCTGGTGGCCCGGCTGCGGCACGAGACCCTGCCCTGCCCGGCGCGCGGGCTGGAACTGGTCGCGTACCGGCGTGTGGTGGCCGCCTCCGGCACCCCCGAGCCGGGCTTCGAGGTCGAACTGAACACCGGCCCCGGCATGCCGTTCCGGTGCACCCTCGACCCCGCCGACCGGCCGGCCGCCGACGGCCGCTTCTGGTACGGCCTGGACCGCAGCATCCTGCACCAGAGTGGACTGTCGCTGCTGGGTCCGCCGGCGCGGCAGGTCTTCGCCGACCTCGCCCCCGCCGACCTGGGCCGCCTGCTCGTCGACGCGCTCACCTGGTGGCTGGCCCTGCCGACACCGCCGGACGACCAGCCCGCGCCCGGCACGGAGGACGCCGTGCTCGGCGCCTGCCGGTCGCTGGTGCGCCACCGCGACGGCGTCTGGCTGGCCAAGGTCGCGGCCGGTCAGCGGCTGATCGCCACCGACCACCAGGCCGAGGTGATCCGTCAGGCGGTCGCCGCACGCCACGGCGGCCCGCCGCCCACCGGGGCGCAGGCCCGCGCCTTCCAACAACGGGTACGCGACGAGATCGCCGCCGCGTAGGCGGGTCTTGCGGCACTCAGCGGTCCGACTTCGTTTCCAGGTCGAGGACCAGCAGGTGCATGGGTGGACCCCACGGCAGGCTCGTTGTGCCGACCTGCCGCCACCCGTTGCGCGCATACACCTCCCTCGCCCGGGAACGGGGGTCGGAGGCGAGGGTGGCGTACCGCTCCGGCCGGTCGGCGAGCAGCCGGCGCATCAGCTCCGCGCCAATTCCCTCGCCCCGGTGCAGCGGGTGGACGATCCACTCCATGACCGCCAACTTCGACGCCGCCCGGATGCCGGCGGGCGGGTCGCCCTCGGCGCGGGACCACCAGTCCCCGGCCGGCATGGTCCAACCGTACGCGGCACCGACAAGCGAGGAGCCCTGCGCGACGGTGACGAGGGTGAAACCGAGCCGGACGGCCTCGGAGGGCAGGCGGTCGCGGAAACGGGACACCTGGTCGGGGCCCTCTTCGTACGGCGGCTCGGCGTAGACACTCTCGTAGAGGTCGACGAGCGGCCCGAAGAGGCGTGCCGCGTCGTGGCCGTGGCTTGTCACGTAGGTCAGGGCCATGCCCGGATGCTAGACGCGTAGGTGAACTGTGTGAGCGCTCCGACGAGGGCGCGGGGATCAGCGGACCGGGCGGGACTTGAGCGAGGCGAAGAGCAGGTTGAGCCCCTCGGTCATGGTCGGGTGGGTGATGATCGCGTCGCGCAGGGCGGTCCACGGCATTCCGGCGAGCATGGCCAGCTGCACCGAGGTGATCACCTCACCGGCCTCGGCGCCGAGCAGCGCCGCGCCGAGGATCCGGTCGGTGCTGGTGTCGATGACCGCCTTCCACATGCCCTGGGTCTGGCGCAGGGTGCGTGCCCGGGGGATCGCGGCGACCGGCAGGTGGGCGACCTGGATGTCGTACCCGGCGCGGCTCGCCTCGGTCTCGGTGAGCCCGACCCGGGCCAGCTCCGGGGTGGTGAAGACGGTGTACGGGATCAGCCGGTCGGCGGTGCTGCGTTCTCCGCCCGCCAGGTTGACGCGGATGATCCGGTAGTCGTCCAGCGAGACGTGGGTGAACTGTGGGCTGCCGGCGACGTCGCCGGCCGCCCAGGTCCGCTCGGCGCTGGTGCGCAGGTACTCGTCGACGAGCACGAAGCCCCGCTCGTTGAGCCGTACGCCGGCCACGTCCAGGCCGAGTCCGTCGGTGACCGGTTCCCGGCCGGCCGCCACCAGCACGTCATCCCCGGTCACCAGGCTGCCGTCGTCGAGCGTCACCCGGAGCCTGCCGTCGACGTCACGGTCGACCCGGGCGACAGCGATGCCGACGCGCACGTCGATGCCGTCGTCGAGGAAGACGCGCAGCACCGCGTCGCTCATGTCGGGATCCTCCCGGGGGAGCAGTCGCGGGCCGCCCTCGATGAGCGTCACCGCGCTGCCGAACGACGCGAACATCTGCGCGAACTCCACCCCGACGGTGCCGCCGCCGAGCACCACCAGCCGGGCCGGCAGCCGATCCAGGCGCAGCAGTTCGTCGCTTGTCAGCACCCCGGCCTCGGCCATCCCCGGCACCGAGGGCAGATGCGGACGCGTACCCGTGTTGATGACCACGTCGTCGCCGCGCAGCAGCCGTTCACCGCCGTCGGCGAGGGACACCCGCACGGTCCGGGGGCCGACGAACCGGGCCTCACCGATCACCAGGTGCAGGCCGGAGTCGAGGAACTGCTGCCGGTTGGCGGCCACCATCCCCTCGACCACGTCCTGCTTGTGCGCGCGCAGCAGGTCCACGTCGACCCGGCCGCCGTCGACCGTCAGGCCGAGCGCGGACGCGTCACGTAACAGGCGCGCCGCCCGTGCGCTGGTCACCAGGGCCTTCGTCGGGATGCACGCGACGTTGATGCAGCTGCCGCCGATCATGCCGCGTTCGACCATGGCGACCCGCTGCCCGGAGCGGGCGACGTCCATGCTCAACGTCTTCCCGGCCTTACCGCCGCCCACGACGAGCAGGTCGAACTCCTCCGGTTGGTCGGTCACCGGGCGCTCCTCTCGGTCACCGGGCAGACCGGCGGCCACCGCTGGTGCGCGGCGGCCAGCCCAGCCTGCCAGTTCCGAGCAGGTCGGCGGCCCCGTTCCGGGCAGAATCGCCCCAGCTCGACGCCGGTCGTCAGGGTTCACGGGTCGGCACCGTTGTCGACGTGGCCGGGGCGGGGGGGTGCTGGTGTGACGGTTCCTTGGCCTTCCACCAGCAGCACACGTAGATCAACGTCAGCTCCCTGAGTCATGGTGAACTGCACCATGATCAAGTAGTTGCCTGGTGCAGTTAACTCAGCACTGTCGGCGGGCCATACCCCGCTCACCGTTCGAGCCGAGGGAGAACAGGGGCATGGAGGCGAACCGGTGGCTTGGGTCGAGCGCATCAGCTCGGATGTCACCGCCGCTGACGCGCACCACCTCGACTTTGGCCTGTTCGGCGATGCCGGTCAGGCGGTCCAGGTGCCGGTAGACCGCTGTCGGCTCCCAGGAGGTGTCGGCGAAGATCGCCGCTTCGAACCCGGGGATCGTGCCCTGGGCGGCGAGCAGCAGGAGCGTCGAGCTCTGCACGCCGGCGCTTCTCTCGGGTGCTCGCGACTGTTGTAGCTGGTGTGCTGGGGCGTTCTCAGTGTGCTGAAGCAAGTAGTGGTTCTCTGGTCGTGGCAAAGGTGCGGCCTCCGGTGCGCTGACGCCCGTGTTGCTCGGCGGCACCGCTGCGGTGCAGCAGGACGGCTTGGGCAGCGATGATGCCATGGCCGCAGTTCGTGAGTTCCCCGGCGCTGGTGAAGAACCGCACCGTGAGCGTGTCCGCTGTGCTGGCGTCGATGAACGCGGTATGGGAGGTGCCGGTCCTGCAGGCGATGGCGTGTCGGTCGTCGTCGGTGAGAGTGGCGTCGTCGATCACGACTGCGGTGGGGCTGCTGCCTTGCCCATCGCGGGTGCAGGCGTTTACCACCGCCACTGGTGGGCCGGCCATTAGGCGGCCGCGACGTCGGCGAAGCGGGGAGCGCCGGGCTCAAGGTCGACGCGAGCGGTGCGGGCGGCGAAGCAGATCGCGTGGTACCACCCGCACAGCAGCGCCACGTCGAGCAGTTGCCGCTCGTCGAAAAATTCCTGCGTGGATCGCCACAGTTCGTCGTCGATGTCGCACGAGTCGTGCAGGGCGTCCGTCATTCGGATGAGCATGGCTTCGCGGCCGGCCGTCCAGCAAGGATCATCAGGCAATCCGCAGGTGAGCGAGGTGACCTCGGCCGGCGTGAGTCCGGCACGGTCAGCGAAGACCATCACGTGGACGCCCCACTCGTATTCGCAGCCGCAGCGCGCGCAGGTGCGCAGGATGACGATCTCCCGCTCGCGGAGTGTCAGGGACAGGTCACGGCCGAGTTCGTACCTGCCCCAGTGGCTCATCGCGATGGTCATCGGCAGATTCTTGGCGAACGTCCGGAACAGGCCGATAGGAGGCATGCCGGCCGGCATCATCGTGGCGAGTTGTGTCTCCACGTCCGGCGCGAACGGCGGTTCGAGCGCTGGGATGCGAGCCATGGCCACCTTCCAGATGCTTCGGATTCAGAAGCACGGTAACGATTCGGTTTCCGAAGCGCCAGGGGTGGTGCTGCGCGGTTCAGTTCTCGCCGTCCTCGCCCAGGGCCGAGGCCCACACGTCGGACCAGCGAACGAGCGGACGCAATGCCTGGTAGGCGCCGCGGCCCAGGTCGGTGAGCGTGTAGGCCGTGTCCGGCAGCTGGGCGACGAGGTGGGCGGCCAATCGAGTCCGCCGGGGGGCGGAACTGCGGGCTGCGGGCCAGTGTTTGGTTGGCGCCAGCACTGCTCCCGCAGCCGCATCGGTCGATCAGGCAGCACGCTCACGATCGCCGCGCCTTGTCAGCGGAAGATCCGTGCACCGATCGTGATGACGATCTGTTGGTCCCCAACGCCGCAGCCGGACTGGACTACGCCAATTGGCCGGACATGCCTCCGTGGCATGTTCCGCCATGCACCGCATCGTCATCAGGCCACGCATCCAGATTCCACTGGTTCGGGCACGAGGGCGCCTGGTTCGTCACGGTGGCCGGCTCCGGCACCGCCATCCACCCCAGCGAGCACCTCGACTTCACCCCCGTCCTCACCGCTGCGGAGGTCGCCGAGCTGCGGAGCTATCTGGCTCGGTCAGCCCAACCTCCCTCGTGAGGCGGGGCGTCGACCGGCGGCCGGGGTGCGACTCAGCGCACGTACGTGGCCGACAAGTAGATCTTGGTACGAAAGTGCCCCCGGAGGGGCCGGATCCATCCAAGATCACCGGCGGTGATCATGTAACTGGGTCGACAGGAGTTGACGAGGATGATCTTGATCGTCCCGGGACCGTGCGAGTTCGCTGCGGACCCGGGACGACCGTGGTCGAGGTCAGTGCCGGGCCGCGCCGTTCTCGCTGACCGGCTGTCCGAAGGCGAGGAACGGCACGGGCGTCGGAGCGTCCGGCCGGGTGAAGATCCGCTCGGGCTCCTGCATGTGCCCGCCGGGGCCGGCCGCCCGGTCGGCAGACGCGGCCACCGGCTCGTCCACCGTGGTCCGACCGCCGGGGTGCTCACCGTCGGACAGGTCGGCACCGGAGCGCTCACTGTCGGACAGGTCGGCACCGGAGCGCTCACCGTCGGACGGGTCGGCATCGGACCGGTCGGTCCTCGACTGATCAGTAACGGACTGGTCGTTGCCGGGTTGGTCGCTCTCGGCCCGCCCGCCACCGTCCCGGTCGACGAAGGGCCGGTCGGTGCTCGGCCGGTCGGTGCTGGGCCGGTCGAGGTGGGACCGGGTGCCGACCATCGGATACTCGGCGGTCTCCGGACCACCGGCTGCCGCCGCCATGACCGCGGCGGCGGCGAGGTCGGCGACCCGCTTCGCCTCGCGCTGCACCCGGGCGCGTACCTCCTTGGCGTGCCGCTCGGCGGAGTCGCCGGCGCGACGGGCCTCCTCCAGTCGGGCGCTCTCGGCGGTGAGGTCCCGGCGGACCTCGCTGAGCCGCTGCTGCATCCGCGACAGCTCGTTCTCCAGCGTCTCGCCCTCCTGCTGGATCTCGGCGAGTTGCTGGCGGGCGGTGTCCAGCTCGGCGTGCAGCTCCCCGGCCTCCTGCCGGCGCTCCCCGATGTCCTGCTGGAGGGCGGTGAGTTGCTCCTGGTGACTGGCAGCCTGCTCGTCGGCCCGGTTACGCAGTTCGGTGACGTGCTGCTCGGCCTCGGCCAGCAGAGCGGCGATCTGCTGCTCGGTCGCGCTGCGCTGCTCGGCAAGCTCCTGCTCGGTGGCGGCCTGCTGCTCGGCGATGTCCTGCTCGGCGGCGGTCCGCCGCTCGTTGACCTCCCGCTCCACGCTGGCCTGCCACTGGGCCATCTCCTGCTGGTTCTTGGCGCGGGCCGACTGGAGTTCCTGCTGGATCTGGGTACGGGCCGACTTCATCAGCGCGTCGGCGGCGACCCGGGTCTGGTTCAGCTGCTGGGCGCTCTGCTCGGTGATCCGTTTCGCCTCGTGCTGGGCGCGCTCGTGGGCGGCCTCACCGTCGGCGCGCAACTGCTCGGCGTGCTCGCGGATCGCGGTCAACTCGGCCTCGGCCAGCGTGCGCCGCTCCTCGTGGGCCTGCTCCTGTTCGGAACGCCGGGTCGCCAACTCCTCGGACAGGTCCTGCCGTGCCTGCGCGGCCCGCTCCCGCGTGTCGGTGAGGATCCGCTCCGACTCGCTGCGCAGTTCGTTCGCCCGGTCGGTGGCCGACTCGATGATCATCGCGGCCTGCTTGTCGGCGAGCGTCATGATCTCGGCGACCATCGGACCCAGATCGTGGATCGAGGCGCGGTCCACCTGCACTGGTTGCTCCCGCATCTCGGCCAGTTCGGTGCGCAACCGCTGCACCTCGGCGGTCAGCTCCCGGACCCGGACCGCGGAGCGGCCGTGCTCGCCGCTCAGCATCGTGATCTGGCCGTCGAGCTGCTCCAGGTGCCGGTCCACCTGGCGTTTGTCATAGCCGCGCAGGGCGAGCTCGAAGCTCGGCCGCGAGGCCGCATCGTCGCGTGCTGCGTGCGGCTCAGCGCCGATGGACATGCACCATCCTCCGTACGATCGGGGGCGTGCGGGTGGGCGGTCGCCTGCCCCGCGGGCCGTCAGTGTGGCGCAACGCTACCGCCGAGCCCACCACATGCGAAGTCCCGCCCCACCACGTCTCGTATCGTCCCCCGCTCCCGCCTCGATCGTGGAGTTGTGGCGGCTGACATAGGTCGTGGACCACCATCATTCCGGCACCACAACTCCACGATCGACGGCTTTCGGGCGCTAGCGGCGGCGGGCCAGCAGGACCGCGTCGTGCAGGGTGAGGGGCTGGCCGTCCGGGTCGGTGGCCGGACGGGGGCGGGCCTCGGCGGTCAGCACCTCCCAAACCGTTGGGTCCAGGGTGGCGGCCACGTCCTCCGCGGTGAACATCATGTCCGGCATGTGCATCCGGCGCGCCGACGTCCACAGATCCGACGGGTGGTGTCCGACGATCAGCAGAAGACCTCCCGGCGCCACCGCCTCGGCCAGTCGGGCGAACAACTCCTGCCGCTGCACCGGCGGCAGGTGCATGAACTGCGCGGAAACCAGGTCGTACGCCTGCTCGGCGGGTGGCTTGTCGCGTAGGTCGGCGTGGGTGAACTCGATCCGGTCGCCGACGCCGACGGTGTCGGCGTGCGTGGCGGCCCGGCTCAACGCGGTGGTGGAGATGTCCACCGCCGTCACCCGCCAGCCCCGCTCGGCCAGCCACACCGCGTCGCCGCCCTCACCGCTGCCCACGTCCAGCGCGCGCCCCGGCGTCAGGTCCGCGACCTCGGCGACCAGCTGCGGGTTGGGTCGGCCGCTCCACACCGAGGGCCGGGACTGGTAGCGCTCCTCCCACGCCGGCTCCTCGAACGCCGTGGCCACCATCTGGCGGTACGCCGTCACCGCCGCACGGGTGTCCTCGGCGATGAGATCGGCGTTGATCGCCGCGGCGGCGGTGAGGCCGGCCGCGGCGGACGTGATCACCTGGCCACGGATGTCGGCCACGTTGCCGGCCACCCAGACGCCCGGGGCGCTCGTCGCGCCGGTGGGATCGGCCGGGATCTGGGCGCCGATGACGTGCTCGCCCATCATCACCTCCTCCGGCGCGAGGCCCAGCCCCACCAGCAGGCTGGCGCGGGGAGTCAGCCGTGTCGCGACCACCACCGCGTCCAGCGCCACCACCCGGCCGTCAGCCAGCCGTACGCCGGTCAGCTTGTCCTCGGTCACCTCCAGCGCGGCGACCGGACCCGGCACCACCGCGATGCTCCGGGCGGCGAGCCGCTCGGCGGTCTCCGCATCCGGCGCCGGAGCGTCGTGCAGGAGGAGCAGCACGCTGGAACTCCACTGTCGCCACATCTCGGCCTGGTGCACGGCCAGCGGCCCGGTCGCCAGCACGCCGATGCGCCGGTCCCGGACCTCCCAGCCATGGCAGTACGGGCAGTGCAGCACGTCGCGGCCCCACCGCTCGGCCACGCCGGGCACGTCGGGCAACTCGTCGGTCAGCCCGGTGGTCACCAGCAGTCGACGGGCCCGCACCGCACTCCCGTCGTCGAGGTCGAGCCGGAACCCGTCGTCGTCGCGGGTCGCGGCCTCCACCCGGCCGGCGCGGAACTGTCCGCCGTACCCGGCGACCTCGGCCCGCCCGACCGCGAGCAGCTCGCCCGGCGGTGTTCCCTCCCGTCCCAGGTAGTTGTGCACGTGGCCGGCGGGCGCGTTGCGCGGCTCGCCGGCGTCGATCACCAGCACCGACCGTCGCGCCCTGCTCAGCGCCAGGGCTCCGCTGAGCCCCGCGGCGCCACCGCCCACCACCACCACGTCGTATGTCTCGTCCACCGGTATCTCCCTCTGACCTTGTCGGCTGAGCCCACGATCCGTCGCCTCCGGAAAAGTGGCAACTATTGTTGCTGTTATGGCAAACGAGGACACTGCCGCGCTGGCGGCCGTCGGCCCACGGCTGCGCGCCCTGCGCCACCAGCGCGGGACCACCCTGACGCAGCTCGCCGACCTGACCGGCATCTCCGTGAGCACCCTGTCCCGGCTGGAGTCCGGTAGTCGCCGGCCCACCCTGGAGCTGCTGCTCCCGCTGGCCCGTGCCTACCAGGTGGCGTTGGACGAGCTGGTGGACGCGCCGACCACCGGCGACCCCCGGGTCCGCCCCAAGCCGATCGTCATCCACGGCATCACGTTCCTGCCGCTGACCCGCCGGCCGGGTGGCCTGCGGGCGTTCAAACAGATCTTCCCGCCGGATCCGACGGCGGGGGAGCGGACCCCGCAGACCCACGAGGGGTACGAGTGGCTCTACGTGCTCTCCGGCCGGCTGCGCCTGCTGCTCGGCGACCGCGACCTGACCCTGAGCCCGGGCGAGGTGGCCGAGTTCGACACCCGCATCCCGCACCTCGTGCTCAACCCCGGTCCCGGTGTCGCCGAGGCCCTCAGCCTCTTCGGCCCGCAGGGCGAGCGGCTGCACGTCCGCGCCCGACCGGCCGGATCAACACCGGATCAGTGACTTCGGGGCATCCAGGACGCCGGACACCCGGACCTCAGCGACCTCGTGTTGACTATTTGCGGCCCTGGCCGCTGGCAGATCGTTCGTACCCTCCGGGCATGACCACGGGACGGGCGAGCGGGCTGAGTTCGGTGCAGGGCTACTACTGGCACGCCGTCCTGCTCGGAAATCGCTCGCTGGCGCGTCGCCTGCAACCGAGGGCGTTCCTGGACCGACGAGCCTTGGGGGGTGTGGTGAGGGGGATGTTCCGGGTCGCGCTCGAATGGCTCGACCCCGACCCACGCAACCATGCCGAGATTCGCCAGTTCGCCGAGCGGGTGACCAGGTACACCTACGCGACGTACGGCGTGCCCGCGGATGAGGTGTCGCAACTCATCCTTTGCGAGATGGGAGAGGTGCCGGACGACGGCGGCCCATCCGCGTATGCGGGCATCGCGGAGTTGGCGGTGGTCATGACCGCCGTGCGTGATCTCGAGCTCAAGCCCGGCCACCTCGATCGCCTGATCAGCGGCGCGGAGGAATTCGTGAGGCGGTTGGGCATCAGTCTCCCCGCCTATCGCCCCGGGCTCTTCACGCGGTTGCGCTTCGAGCTGACCGAAGGTAATTGGTACGGGTACTCGGCCCGGAGACGCTGGAGCGCCGAGCGGATGGGCGCCTTCGTCGACTGGTTGCGGGACGACAGCACCGTCTGACGTTCGTGTCCGGCGGGCCATGCCGCAGCAGGCGGTGATGGTGGTGACGCGGCGCGAGGGCCGGACCGGTTCCCCTCCGGTCCGACCCTCGCGATCGTTCCGCGCTAGGCGCGGGTCCTACGCTGCCGGACGATCAGCAGCAACGTGGCGCCGAGGAGCACCGCCAGCAGGCCGGCGGTCATCCAGCCCCCGATCGGGAACGACTCGCCGGTCACCGGGAGCTTGCCCTTCACCGGGATGGTGATGGTCGATTCCGGGGAGACCGGCGCCGGACCGTCCGGCGGGGTGCCGGTGGCCGTCGCGGTGTTGCGCAGCGAGCCGTGGTGGTAGACGGCCTTGCTGACCGTGTACGTCGCAGTGCAGGTCACGGCAGCGCCGGCGGCCAGCGTGACGGAGCCGTTCGGGGTCCGCTCCGGGCCGCAGGTGATCGGCCCGAGGTTGGCCGCCGAGGCCGGGGCGGTCAGCGTGTCGGTGATCGTCACACCGGTCAGCGCCACCTGGCCGGTGTTGGTGACCACGAACTGGAACGGCACCTGCTGACCCGGTCGGCCGATCTTGTCGGTGCTGCTGGACTTCACCACCGTGATCGCGGCACCCCGGGTGGCCGTGACCTCGGCGGTGGCCGGCTGGGAGCGTACCGGTCCCGGTGGTTGTTGCCCGGGGATGGTCGGCGGCGTGCCGGCGGCGACGGCGGTGTTGGTGATCCTGCCGGCCTCGATGTCGGCCGCGGTGACGGTGTAGGTCGACGTACAGGTGGTGCTTCCTCCGGCCGGCAGGGTGACGTCGCCGCTGGCCACCGGCGGCGTGCCGCAGGTGATCGCCCCGGGCGTGCCGGTGCCGGAGAACGCGGTCTCGTCGACCGTCACCGCGCTGAGCGACGTGTTGCCGGTGTTGGTCACCACGAACTGGTACGTGACGGTGTCACCGGCCGCGGACACCACGCTGGGCGTCACCGCCTTGGTGATGGCGATCTCCGGGTGCGGGATCGGAATGTCCAGCGACGACGGCGGGGAGACCGGCGGCGGCCCGAACGGTGGTGTGCCGGTGGCGGTGGCGACGTTGATCAGCGCCGTGCCGGCGAAGTCCTCCGCGGTCACCGTGTAGGTAGTCCGACACTGGATGGAGGCACCCGGCGACAGCGTCACCGTGCCGTTCGGGATGTCCTGCGGACCGCAGGTGATCGGCCCGAGCAGAACGCGCTCGGACGGCGGCAGCACGGTGTCGTTGACGGTCACGCCGGTGAGCGTGAGGCCACCGGTGTTGACCACCAGGAAGGTGAACGGCACCTGTTGCCCCGGCGCGGTGATCGCCACCGTCGTCGACGACTTGATCACCTCGATGTCGGCGACGAGTCCCGCCTCCGGGATGGTCAGCGTCGAGGGCGGCGAGTTCACCGGCGTGGCGCCCGGCGGCGTCCCGTGTGCGGTGGCGGTGTCGGTGACCCCGCCGTTGTCGAGGTCGGCCTGCGTGACGGTGTACGTCGCGGTGCAGTCGGTGGACGCGCCGGGGGCGAGGGTGGTGGTCGTACAGGTGATCGGCCCGAGGTCGGCGTTCGACGACGGCGGCGTCTGGACGTCGGTGACGTTGACGGTGGTCAGGGTGAGCCCGCCGGTGTTGACCACGTGGAACCGGTAGGGCACCTGCTGCCCGACCGCGCCGATCGTGACGGTCTCGGAGACCTTGACCACCGTGATCGCGGCGGCCAGTCCGGTCTCCGGGATGGTCAGCGTGGAGGGCGGCGAGTCGATGGGAGTGTCACTGCCCGGCGGGTTGCCGTGCGCGGTGGCGACGTCGACGACCGCGTTGTTGTCCAGGTCGGCCTGGGTGACGGTGTAGGTGGCGGTGCAGGCGGTCACCGCACCGGGCGCGAGCGTGGTCTGCGGGCAGGTGATCGGCCCGAGGTTCGCGTTCGACGAGGGTGGCGTCTGCGCGTCGGTGACGGTGACCGAGGTCAGGGTGACGCCCCCGTTGTTGATCACGAGGAACTGGTAGGGCACCTGCTGCCCGACCGTCGTGATCGACGTGGTGGTGGACGACTTGACCACGGCGATCGACGGGGTGACGTCGGCCGCCGGAATGGTCAGCACGGACTGGTCCGAGTCGACCGGTTCCTCTGTCCCCGCCGGGATGGCGTGCGCGGTGGCGACGTTGGTGACCTCGTCGTTGTCCAGGTCGGCCTGGGTGACCGTGTAGGTGGCGGTGCAGACGGTGGTATCACCGGGAGCGAGGGTGGTGGCGGCGCAGGTGATCGGGCCGAGGTTCGCGTTGGACGATGGGGGTACCTGCACGTCGGTGACGTTGACGTTGTTCAGGGTGACGCCGCCGGTGTTGGCGACCAGGAAGCGGTAGGGCACCTGTTGCCCCACCGAGCTGATGGCCTCGGTGGTGGACGACTTCACCAGCGCGATGGCCGGGAAGACGGCGTCGGTGCGGATGATCAACGTCGATGGTGGGGACTGCACGGGCGGCCTACCGCCGGGCGGGGTGCCCTGCGCGGTCGCGGTGTCGCTTACCGAGCCGTTGTCCAGATCGGCCTGGGTGACCGTGTAGGTGGCGGTGCACGCCGTCTGCGCGCCGGGGGCGAGGGTGGTGGCGGCGCAGGTGATCGGGCCGAGGTTGTCGTTCGACGACGGCGGCGTCTGCACGTCGGTGACGCCGACGTTGGTCAGCGTGAACCCGCCGTTGTTGACCACGTGGAACGAGTACGGCACCTGCTGCCCGACAGTGGTGATCGCGGTGGTGGTGGAGGTCTTCACCACCGCGATCGAGGCGACCAGGCCGGTCTCCGGCAGGGTCAGCGTCGAGGGTGGTGAGTCCACCGGCGTGCCGCCCCCGGGCGGGGTGCCGTGGGCGGTGGCGGTGTTGGTGACCTGGTCGTTGTCGAGGTCGGCCTGGGTGACGGTGTAGATGGCGGTGCACCCGGTCCGCGCCCCGGGGGCGAGAGTGGTGACGGGGCAGGTGATCGGCCCGAGGTTGTCGTTCGACGACGGCGGCGCCTGCACGTCCGTGACGTTGATGTTCGTCAACGTGAGTCCGCCGGTGTTGACCACGTGGAACGAGTAGGGCACCTGCTGCCCGACCGTGGTGATCGACGCGGTGGTGGAGGTCTTCGTCACCGCGATCGAGGGGGTCAGCCCCGCCTCGGGAATGGTAAGCGTCGAGGGTGGCGAGGTGACCGGTGTGCCACTGGGCGGCGTACCCCGGGCGGTGGCGGTGTCGGTGACCCCGTTGTTGTCCAGATCGGCCTGGGTCACCGTGTAGGTGGCGGTGCAGGTGGTGGTCTGGCCCGGAGTCAGCGTGGTGAGCGGGCAGGTGATCGGGCCGAGGTTCGCGTTCGACGACGGCGGTGCCTGCACGTCGGTGATGGCGATGTTGGTCAGGGTCACGCCGCCGGTGTTGGCGACCAGGTAGCGGTAGGGCACCTGCTGGCCCACGGAGCCGATCGACGCGGTGGTGGACGACTTCACCACGGTGACGGCGGCGGTGAGCCCCTGCGCCGGGATGGTCAGGGTCTCCGGTTCGGAGACGACCGGGGGACCACCTGGCGGTGTGCCCTGGGCGGTGGCCACGTTGGTGACCCCGCCGTTGTCCAGGTCGGCCTGGGTGACGGTGTAGGTGGCGGTGCACGCGGTCCGCGCCCCGGGGACGAGGGTGGTGACGGCGCAGGTGATCGGACCCAGGTTGCCGTTCGACGACGGCGGGGTCTGCGTGTCGGTGACCGAGATGTTGGTGAGCGGGACGCCGCCGGTGTTGACCACGTGGAACGAGTACGGGACCTGCTGGCCGACGCTGGTGATCACCGTGGTGGTCGACGACTTGACCAGGTCGATGTCCGCCGGGGTGCCACCCGCGCAGGCGAGCGTGGTGCTGAACGGGAAGTAGTGGATCTCGCCGCCGCGGTGGTCCAGCGTCCGGGTGATGACGCTGCCCTCGGTGTTGCTGGCCGAGAGGTCGGTGAGGCTGGCGTTGGGGGCGTAGATGGTGCCCTCGACCGTGGCCGCCCCCTGGGTGAGGGTGAGCGCGGTGGCGGTCGGGAAGTTGAACAGGATGTAGCGCGCCTGCGCGCCGCCGATGCCGGAGAAGTTCGGGGCGGTCCAGGCGAAGTCGTTGCCGACACCGCTGGTGTCCACGTTGACCAGCAGCGGAGTGTCCGCGGTGGGCTGGCTGGCGAAGGTCAGCGTCTGAATGTTGCTCAGATCGCTCGCGCTGAGGTTGAGCACGTTCGTCACACCGGGGGTCAGGGTGACCACGGCGTTGCTGCCCGCCGGGATCGGCCGGGGCAGCACGTCACCGTTCGGTGTGCGCAGCACCACCGTGTTGTCGCAGGTGGCCAGCCCGGCGGTGGTGTCGCGGAAACTCGCGAAGGCGCCGGCGAAGTTGATCGGGGAGGCGGGTCCGACGCTGGCGACCGGCTGCCGGGTGACCAACTCGACGCGAGGTGCGGCGTCGTAGTTGTCCGACGGCAGGATCCGGGTGTTGACCTGGGCGCCGTTGTTGTCGGTGTCCCGGACGAACGTGCCGGTCAGGTCGCCGACCTTGGCGTACCCGCTGTTGAGTACCTGGAGCCGGCTGCCGCCGACGCTGCCGGCGAAGTTCACCCGTCCACCCACGACCAGGGCGGTCGGGTTGGCGTCGCCCGGCACGACGAACGACCCGGCGGTGGCCCCGGCCAACTGGTAACTGCCGAAGGTGAGGTCACCACCGACGGCGAGGGTGCCCTCGTTCTCGTCGCTGAACACACCGGCGTTGCCTTCGGTCATCACCCCGAAGCTCAGCGCCTCGGCGACCGGGTTGACCGGCCCGATGTCCTCGGCCGCGACCAGCACCTGGCCCAGCGGGGGTTCGGCCGGCGTCAACGCCAGCAGCGTGTTGACTGCCAGCACGCCGCCGACGGCGACCAGCGCCGCGGCCCGTGACCTGCGACTACCCCACGAAGAAATCCTCATCACGCCCCCGTTGGTTCGAATGTGCCAGGGGAGCGTATAGGGAGAAAAGGGTATTTAACGGGCATTTGTCCGTTTAGCCGGTCGACTGGCCGTAGCCGAGATCGTCCCGGGTGGCGGGCCGCGCGGGCCGGCTCGGATCCCCTCCGCTCCGGCCCGCGCGAGTTCGCACCAGCCCAGGTGTCACCCCTTGTGCTTCTCCTGGCACGGCACGCAGAAGCGGGCATGCGGGAGGACTTCGAGGCGCTCGGCCGGGATGCTCTCGCGGCACCTCTCGCAGGCACCGTAAGTGCCATCCGCGATCCGGCTCAGCGCAGCGGTGATCTGCTCGATGTGGCGGCGGGTGGCCACCAGCAGGGCGGCCTGGTTGTGGGCCTCGCCCGGGTCGCCGGTGTCGTCGTTGAGTTCGGTCAGTTCCCGTAGTCGAGCCGTCTGCGTCGCGACTTCGTCCGTCAGGGACGCTCGTAGATCAGCCAGCCAGCCGTGCTCGACAGCGCGTTGATCGATGCTCATGGTCTGCCCTTCAGAAAGACGAGGAAAAGAAAAAGGGCCGAAGCCTGAGTAGCTTCGCCCTGCGGTCGTTCTGGGATGCAACGATTCCGCGGGAGGGCCTCGGCCGGTACGCGCCAGGCTCGACGTCCCGAGCGTGGGCACGATGTACAAGGCGCCGACGATCGGCACCCCCATGCACGCCTTGCCGCGCGGAATCGTCACGACGCGGACAGCACTGCCAGCCATCACGTCAGTGACGGCTGGCGAGCGGAAGGTCACCCACGGCATCCCCCCACCATAGGGTGGCGGATGCCCGAAAGCCAACGCCCCTTGATCCATGATCAACGCATCGGGGCAGGCGATGGCACCCGGGCGGCATCGGACCTCTGAGCACAGCCGAGGCACGAGACCGGTGCCGCATCGCCAGCACGGCTGGCGACGCCCCCCGGCCGATCACCGGAGAACGTCGAACTGTGGACGCGGTACCTCCGTGTTTATGATCGACGACCCGACCGGGGACGGCCGAGCTGTTTGGCCGGGAGTAAAAGGTGAGGTGCGCGACGGTGATCCGCGAGGCGTACGCCTGCTGGGTGAGCGAGCCCGGCACGGCGGAGATCCGGCCGGTGTCGCTGCCGACGCCAGGCCCCGACGAGGTGCTGGTCCGGGCCCGCTACTCAGGGGTCAGCCGGGGCACCGAGACGCTCGTCTTCGCCGGCCGGGTGCCCACCGACCAGTACGCCGCGATGCGCGCGCCCTTTCAGGAGGGTGACTTCCCCGGCCCGGTCAAGTACGGCTATCTCAGCGTCGGCGAGGTCGAACAGGGTCCGCCGGAGCTGCTCGGGCGCACGGTGTTCTGCCTGCACCCGCACCAGAGCGCCTACGTCGTGCCGGCCGCCGCCGTGGTGCCCGTGCCGGACGGGGTGCCGCCCGCCCGGGCGGTGCTCGCCGGCACGGTGGAGACCGCGATCAACGCGCTGTGGGACGCCGCGCCGCTGGTCGGCGACCGGGTCACCGTGATCGGCGCGGGCATGGTGGGCTGCTGCGTCGCCGCCCTGCTCGCCCGGTTCCCCGGCGTGCAGGTCGAACTCGTCGACGTCGACACTCGCCGCGCCGGGGTGGCTGGCGCGCTCGGCGTCGGGTTCGCCCAGCCAGCCGACGCCAGCGGCGACCGCGACCTGGTCGTCCACGCCAGCGCCACCGGCGCCGGCCTGCAACACGCCCTGGACCTGCTCGCGCCGGAGGGCACGGTCATCGAGCTGAGCTGGTACGGCGACCGCCCGGTGCAGGTGTCGTTGGGCGGGTCGTTCCACTCCGGTCGGCTCACCGTACGCAGCAGTCAGGTCGGCATGGTCGCTCCCGCCCGGCGGGGACGGCGCAGTTACACCGACCGGCTGGCGCTCGCCCTGGACCTGCTCGACGATCCGGCCTTCGACGCGCTGATCACCGGCGCGTCCCGGTTCGCGGAGCTGCCCGACGTCCTCACCAGACTGAGCGCGGGCGACCTGACCGCCCTCTGCCACCTCATCACCTACGACGACGGGGAGTGACCGTGTTCAGCGTGACCGTTCGGGATCACATGATGATCGCCCACAGTTTCCAGGGCGAGGTGTTCGGTCCCGCCCAACGCCTGCACGGGGCGACGTTCGTGGTGGACGCGACGTTCCGCCGCGCCGACCTGGACGCCGACGGCATCGTGGTCGACATCGGCCTGGCCACCGAGCAGCTGCGGGCCGTCCTGGGTGAGCTGACCTACCGCAACCTCGACGACGAGCCGGCCTTCGCCGGGGTGAACACCACCACCGAGGTGCTGGCCCGCACGGTCGCGGACCGGCTGGCCGAGCGCGTGCACGCCGGCCAGTTGGGCGCCGGCGCCCGCGAGCTCGCCGGCATCACCGTCACCCTGCACGAGTCACACGTCGCCTGGGCCAGCTACGAGCGGTCACTGTGATCGATGCGGGCCGGGCGACGCCCCCCGCCGGCTCGGGTAGCACCAGCCGTACGGTGCACGTCATCCTGCCCGGCGACATCGACGACCCCGCCACACCCAGTGGCGGCAACACCTACGACCGGCGCGTCTGCGCGGGGCTCACCGACCGAGGCTGGGCGGTGCACGAACACGCGGTGCCCGGGGCCTGGCCGAGCCCCGGGCCGGCCGATCGGGCGGCACTGGCCGCGGTGCTCACCGCCACCCCGGACGACGCCGTGGTGCTGCTCGACGGCCTGGTCGCCTCGACCGTGCCGGACCTGCTCGCCCCGCACGCCGACCGGTTGCGCCTGGTCGTCCTCGTGCACATGCCGTTCGACGACGAGGCGGAGGGCCGGGCGCTGGCCGCCGCGCGGGCCGTCGTCACCACCAGCGAGTGGACCCGCCGCCGCCTGCTGCTGCGCCACCCGCTGCGCCGCGACCGGATCCGGGTCGCGCCGCCGGGCGTGACGCCCGCTCCGCTGGCGCCCCCCGGCTCGGCCGCCGGGAACCGGCTGCTCTGCGTGGCCGCGGTCACCCACCACAAGGGCCACGACGTGCTCGTCGACGCGTTGACGGTGCGGGCCGAGTCGACCTGGACGCTTGTCTGCGCCGGCACGCTGACCCGGGAACCCGAGCTGGTGCGCCGGCTGCGTGACCGGCTCGTCGGCGCGGGCCTCGCCGACCGGGTGCGGTTCGCCGGGCCGCTGACCGGCGCAGCGCTCGACGCCGCGTACGACGCCGCCGACCTGCTGGTGCTGCCCTCCCGGGGCGAGACGTACGGCATGGTCGTCACCGAGGCACTCGCCCGGGGCCTGCCGGTGCTGACCACCCAGGTGGGTGGCCTACCCGAGGCGCTCGGCCGGACCGCCGACGGTGACGTGCCGGGGCTGCTGGTGCCACCGGACGATCCGGCCGCCCTGGCCGGCGCGCTGAGCTGGTGGTTGGGCGACGAGCTGCTGCGGGCCCGGCTGCGGTGGTCGGCTCTCGCCCGGCGGCACACCCTGACCGACTGGACGGTGACGACCGCGTCGCTGGCCGCCGTACTGGAGGAGGTCGCGCGATGACCGTCGAGGAGACCCTGCCGTTCGCCGACTGGTTGCGCTTGCGGGAGCCGGCCGACGCGGCGGCGCGGGCCGAGGACCTGCTGGACGCCGTCCGTCCCCGGCTTACCGGTGCCACGCCGACCGTGATCCACGACCTGGGCAGTGGCACCGGCTCGATGAGCCGCTGGCTGGCCACCCGGCTGCCCGGCCCGCAGCACTGGGTGCTGCACGACCGCGACGCCGACCTGCTGTCGCGTGCCGCCGCGGGCATGACCGGCGTGGTCGCCGCCGACGGTGCCCCGGTCACCGTACGCACCCGGTGCGGCGACCTCACCCGGCTCAGCGCCGCCGATCTGGCCGACGGTTCCCTGGTCACCGCGTCCGCGCTGCTGGACATGCTGACCGCCGAGGAGATCGAACGCGTGGTGGCCGCCTGTGTCGGCCGACCCACCCTGTTCGCCGTCTCGGTGACCGGGCGGGTTCGACTCACCCCGGCCGACCCGTTGGACGCGGCGGTCGAGGCCGCGTTCAACGACCACCAACGACGTACCGTCGACGGCCGACGACTGCTCGGCCCGGACGCCGCCGCCGCCACCGCCGCCGCGTTCGCCCGACGCGGCGTGGACGTGCGGGAACGGCCCAGCCCGTGGCGGCTCGGCCCGGAGCAGGCCGACCTGGCCGCCGAGTGGTTCCGGGGTTGGCTGGGCGCGGCCTGCGCGCAACGCCCCGACCTGGCCGGCCCGGCCGAGGCGTACGCCCGGCGTCGACTGGCCGACGCGGCGGCCGGTCGGCTCGGCGTGCTTGTCGAACACAGTGACCTCCTCGCGGGTGGATGAACCGTTCACCCCCTGGGTACGTGCACTAGAACAAGTGGACGATCTTCAAGGGGAGGGGCGGCGTCGATGTTCTGGGCCTGGGCACGAGTGGTCGGCGGGGTGGGTCTGCTCGCCGTCCTGCTGTGGCAGGTGGGCAGCGGCCCGTTCGTCGCCGGCGTCAAGCTGATCGACGCGCCGGCCCTGGCCGCCGCGCTGGTCATCGGGGTGCTCACCACGGTCTGCGCGGCGTGGCGGTGGAGTCTGGTCGCCGGGGGCCTGGGCGTGCGGCTGCCGCTGGCGACCGCGGTGGCGCACTGCTACCGGGCCGTGTTCCTCAACGCCACCCTGCCCGGCGGGGTGCTCGGTGACGTGCACCGGGCGGTCCGCCACGGCCGCGACGCCGGGGACGTCAGCCGGGGCATCCGCGCGGTGGTCTGGGAACGTACCGCCGGGCAGGTGGTGCTCGTCGGCGTCGCGGTCGTGGTGCTCGCCGCCTTCCCCTCCCCGGTGCGAGCGTATCTGCCGCTCGCCGTCGCGCTGCTGATCGCGGCCGGGCTGGTCGCGGTGCTGCTGGCCCGGGCCGTGCCGAACGCCGGCCCCTCGCGCTGGGCGCGGGCGCTGCGCACCGCCGGGGCGGACGTGCGGTCCGGGCTGCTGTCCCGGCGCACCTGGCTCGGCGTGCTGATCGCCTCCGCGGTGATGGTCGCCGGTCACCTGGCCACCTTCCTGGTGGCGGCCCGTACCGCCGGATCCGACGCCCCGCTGGCACGGCTGCTGCCGCTGACGCTGCTCGCCCTGCTCGCCATGGGCCTGCCGCTGAACGTCGCCGGTTTCGGACCCCGTGAGGGAGTTGCCGCGTGGGTGTTCGGCGCGGCCGGCCTCAGCGCGGCCGAGGGCGTCGCCACCGCCACCGTCTACGGTGCCCTGATCCTCGTCGCCAGCCTGCCCGGAGCCGCGGTGCTGCTGGTGCGACGGAACCGACACCCGGCCGCCGCCCGGGAAGCCGCCCCCGCCGGCGGTTGTTGATCGGTTGTGAGACGTACGCGTCGCCGCACGTCGGTGACGCCGGACAAAGGAGTCCCATGCCCGAAGCATTGCCGGTAGCCACGATCCGTACCCAGGTCACGGTGCCGTTGACGTTTCCCGACGGCTACACCACGACGGTCCGGGTGTTCTCGTTCAAGGGCCTGGTGGACGGCCGGGAGCACCTCGCGCTCGGCCTCGGCGACTGGGCGGGCGCCCTGGACCGGCTCGCCGCCGGGGGAGAGCCGCCGCTGGTCCGCCCGCACAGCGAGTGCCTGACCGGCGACGTGTTCGGCAGCCAACGCTGCGACTGCGGGCCGCAGTTGCGCGAGGCGGTGCAGCGGATCGCCGAGGCTGGTGGCTTCTTGCTCTACCTGCGCCAGGAGGGCCGCGGCATCGGCCTGTACGCCAAACTCGACGCGTACGCGTTGCAGGACGCCGGGCTGGACACCTACCAGGCGAACGTCGCGCTGGGCCGGGGTGAGGACGAGCGGGACTACACCGCCGCCGCGCAGATGCTGAGCACGCTCGGGGTGCCGCGGATCCGACTGCTGAGCAGCAACCCGGACAAGGCCGTGCAGCTGACCCGCCTCGGGGTGGACGTCGCCGAAGAGGTGCCCACGAGCGTCTTCCTGTCGCCAGCCAACGCCGAATACCTGGCCGCCAAGGCTGCCAAGGCGGCGGAGGTCGTCTCGGTCGGGCCCGACCTGCCTGTCGACAAGTGAGCCGCATCCCGGCGCCGACGCGGCCGTACGTGCTGCTCAGTTGCGCCGCCTCGATCGACGGGTACATCGACGACGCGTCCGACAAGCGGTTGCTGTTGTCCAACGACGACGACCTGGACCGGGTCGACGCGGTTCGGGCCAGCTGCGACGCGATCCTGGTCGGCGCCGGCACCGTCCGCCGTGACGATCCCCGGCTGCTGGTGCGTTCCGCGAGCCGCCGGGCCGAACGGGTGGCGGGTGGTCGGCCCGCCTCGCCCGCCAAGGTCACGCTGACCGCCCGCGGTGACCTCGACCCGACCGCCCGGTTCTTCACCGCGGGCGACCCGACCCGGCTCGTCTACTGCGCCACCGGCGCGCTGGAGAAGACCCGGGAACGCATTGGTCGACTGGCCACCGTGGTCGACGCGGGGGAGCCGGTCGACCCCACGTGGCTGCTGAGCGACCTGGCCGCGCGGGGCGTACGGCGGCTGATGGTGGAGGGCGGCGGGACGGTGCACGCCCAGTTCCTCGCCGCCGGTCTCGCCGACGAGCTGCACCTGGTGGTCGCCCCGTTCTTCGTCGGCGACGGCCGGGCGCCCCGGTTCGTCGGCGAGGGGAGCTTCCCCTGGCACCCGGGCCGCCGCGCCCGGCTGGTCGAGGCCCGCCAGATCGGCGATGTGGTGCTCCTGCGCTACGCCCTCTCCGACCGCTGCACCGAAAGCTGACCCGGACCGTCCTGGTTGATCATGAAGTGGGCGGGTCATTGGATCTCCGGAGGACCCGCCAACCTCATGATCGGCGGGGGCGGGGGCGGGGGCGGGGACGGCGGTTGCGGTGTTGGTAGGCGGCGGGCGCCGGGACCCTCGCGGCCCAGCACGTCGCGGGGGTTGGTCAGGTGGCAGTCCCGCAGGGAGAGGCAGCCGCACCCGATGCACGCGCTGAGGTCGTCCCGCAGTGCCCGCAGGTGCTCGATGCGCGCGTCGAGGACGCTGCGCCAGTCGGCGGACAGGCGAGCCCAGTCGTCGCGGGTCGGGGTGCGTTCGCTCGGCAGTTGGTCCAGGGCCTCCCGGATCGCCGTGAGCGAGATGCCGACGTGTTGGGAGGCCCGGATGAACGCCACCCGGCGCAGCGTGTCACGGGCGTACCGGCGCTGGTTGCTCGCCGTCCGGCTGCTGCGGATCAGGCCCTTGCGTTCGTAGAAGTGCAGCGCGGAGATCGCGACTCCGCTGCGGTCGGCGACCTGGCCGACGGTGAGTTCGTGAAACGTGGTGCGCGCCCTGGGCATGGGGCCAAGCCTAGAACTTGACCTCAATCGAGGTTGAGGCCAGAGAATCGGTGGCGTCCAGAACCGCGAGTCAGGGAGCACCCTCATGGCACACGTTCTCGTCATCGGCGCCACCGGCAGGCAGGGCGGTGCCGTCGCCGACCTGCTGCTCGACCACGGCCACGACGTCGTCGCCTACGTGCGGTCACCCGATTCGCCCGCCGCGGTGGCGCTCTCCACCGCCGGAGTCCGGCTCGTCACCGGCGACCTGGCCCACCCCGAGGGCCTCACCGACGCCGCCAAGGACGTCGATGCGATCTTCGGCCTGTCCGTTCCGTTCGGATCCGGCGGAAAGGACGAGGAGGTCGCCCAGGGACGCCACCTGGTCGACGTCGCGGCGCGGGTCGACGCGCACCTGGTCTACTCGTCCGTACGCGGTGCCGGCCGGTTGACGCCCACCGACCTCGACCATGCCGACAGCAAGCAACTCGTCGAGGCGTACCTGCGGGATCAGCAGGTCCGGGCCACAGTCCTCGGGCCGGTGTACTTCATGGAGAACGCGCTCAACGTCGGGTTCAGCCGCCTGACCGACGGTTTCCTGGCCAATCCGCTGACGGCCGGCAAGCCGCTGGACCAGGTGACCGTCCGCGACATCGCCGGTCTCGCCGTGCACGCCGTCGAGCACCCGGACCGGTTCGTCGGCGAACGGATCGACGTCGCCTCCGACCGGGTCACCGGCGACGAGGCGGCCCGCATTCTCAGCGACGTGCTCGGCCGCGAGATCCCGTACCAGCAGATGCCGTTGGACCAGGTCCGGCAGTGGGCCGGCGACGAGATCGCCGACATGTTCCAGCGGTTCGAGGACAACACCGACTTCGTCGACATCGACGGGCTGCGCGCCAGGTACCCGGACGTGGTCTGGCACCGATACGCGGAGTGGGTCCGCACTGTCGACTGGGACCGCGTCCTCGCCGAACGGCCGAGCTGGCAGTAGGCCCGCACCGGCCCGGCACCGATAGGGTGGCCCGCGTGCCGCGACTCGTGCAGATCACCCCGGACAACGTCGAAGCCGCCTGCCGGGTGAGCGTGCGACCGGAGCAGGAGAAGTTCTCGTCTCCGGTCGCCTGGTCTCTCGCCGAGGCGTACGCGCAGCCCGACATCGCGTGGCCACGGCTGATCGTCGAGGGAGACGACATCGTCGGCTTCCTGATGGGCTTCTTCGACATCGTGTGGGACCCGGCCAGCCCGGACGACAGGCGCTCGGGCCTGTGGCGGTTGAACATCGCCGCCGGGCACCAGGGTCGCGGGTACGGCCGCTTCGCGGTGCGGGCCGTCTGTGCCGAGGCGCGCGACCGCGGGCACGACCGCGTGTTCACGACGTGGGAACCGGGGACGGACGGCCCGGAGCGGTTCTACCTGAAGCTCGGCTTTCGTCCCACCGGGGAGACCAGCGGCGGCGAGATCGTCGGGATCCGGCACCTGACCGACTGATCAGCGGTGCGGCGGGGCCTGCGTACGATGCGGGGTCGAGTTCCCCTCGTCGCGGCGGAGGTATCGGGCAGATGGCAGGCCAGCACGAGGGTTTCGCCCTCGGCGTCGACCTCGGTACGTCCAACACGGTCGCGGTGCTGCGCTGGCCGGACGGGCGGACCCGTCCGCTGCTGATGGACGGTCAGCCACTCAGTCCGTCCGCCGTGTACGCCGACCCGGACGGCACCCTGCACACCGGTTGGGACGCCCGCCGGTTGGCACAGACGGATCCGGCCCGGTTCGAGGCGAACCCGAAGCGCCGGGTGGACGAGCCGACGATCGTGCTCGGCGACCGCTCGTACCCGCCGGCCGACCTGCTCGCCGCGGTGCTGGCGGCGGTCGCGCGGGCCGCGGTGGGGGCGGTGGGGTTCCTGCCCCCGGCCGTGCTCACCTGCCCAGCCGCCTGGGACGCGACGCGGCGGCAGGTGCTCGCCGACGCCCTGCTGCTGGCGGGCTGGCCGCAGGTGGCCGAGCACACCCTCGCCGGGCCCACGCCGCCGGGCACCCGGCTGCTGCGGGAACCGGTGGCCGCCGCCCGCTACTACACGCAGGTGCTGCATCGTCCGGTGCCGGTCGGCGACGCGATCGCGGTGTTCGACTTCGGCGGCGGCACGCTCGACGTCGCGGTGCTGCGCAACGAGGGAGCGGACCCCTGGGGTGACTCCGGGTTCAGCGTGGTCGCCGACGGTGGCCTGCCGGACCTGGGCGGTCTGGATCTCGACGCCGCGTTGGTGCGGCGGGTCGGCGAACTGGTCGGGGAACGGCACGCCGCGCAGTGGACCCGGCTGATCCGACCGGAGGACCCGACGCAACGCCGCGACCAGGTGCGGCTCTGGGACGAGGTACGAGGTGCGAAGGAGACGCTGTCCCGCTCGACGGTGGCGCCGGTCGCGGTGCCGGGGGTACCCGAAGCTGTCCAGCTCACCCGGGCCGACGTCGAGCGGGCGGCCACGCCGCTGCTGCGCCGCGCGGTGGACCGGGCCCGGGAGGTGATCGCCGCCGCCGGGCTCAGCCCCGACCAGCTCGCCGGGCTGTTCCTCGTCGGTGGCTCGTCGCGGATCCCCCTCGTGGCCCGCATGTTGCACACCGAACTGGGGGTGGCGCCGACGGTGCTCGACCAGCCCGAGCTGCCGGTGGCCGAGGGTGCGCTGACCGACCTCCCGCTGCGCCGACAGGTGCCCACACCGGCGTACGCCGGACCGCAGCTCGCCCCACCGGCTCCGGTGAGTCCGCCCGCGCCGGCGGGGCCGGCGGGGGCCGTGCCGTCGCAGCCCGCGCCGGGCTCGCCCGCGCCGGGACCGGGTTGGGCGGGTGCCCCACCGGCCGGTCCGCCCGCGCCGCCGGGCTCGCCCGCGCAAGGCTGGGCGGGTGCTCCGCCGGGCTCGCCCGCGCCCGGTTGGGCGGGTGCCGCGCCGCAGGGCCCGGCGGGCGCTCCTGGTTTGCGGCGGGCGCGCTGGGTGGTGCTGGGCGCGGTGCTGGCCCTGCTCGGGGTGGGCGCCGCCGCGACGCTGTACCTGACCCGGGACCGCTACCCGGACCTGGAGTTCGCGTCGTCGCTGCGCGAACTGTCCCGGCCGACGGCCGGCGGCGAGCGACCGCCCGAGATGTGGACGGCGGTCCTCGGCAACCGGGCCTACCTCGGGTTCCCCCTGCCGGACGACCGGCTGGAGGTGGTGGCGGTCGACACCGGCACCGGCGACGAGCTGTGGCGCAGGGCGACCGACGTGCGGGCCGACGACTGGAAGGCGATCATCGCCGCCCCCGGTGCGGTCGCGGTCCTCGCCGACGCGCCGGGCGACAGCACCCCGCGCCCGCTGGCTGTCCTGGACGGTCGTTCGGGCACCCAGCGCTGGCAGCGCACAGTGCGCGGTGACGACGACATCTACGTCGCGGACGACACGGCGGTGCTGGTGGACCGGGGGGCGGCCCGGCTGGTCGGGCTGCGCCTGAGCGACGGCACCGAGAAGTGGAACCAGCCGAATCCCCGCGACCAGTACGACAGCAGTCGCACCGTGGTCCGGCCGGTGGGCAGCGACGAGGCGGCGGGTGGACCCGCCTTCCTCGACGGCACGCCCCGCGACCCGTGGGCGGACAAGGGGCGGCGACTGGTCCAGGTGGGTGCGGACCGGTCGGTGCGACTGCTCGACCTGGCATCCGGCAAGGTGCTCCGCCAGTGGGGCAACGTCGCCGACCTCGACGATCTGGTGGTCGCCCACGAGGACCGCCTGTTCGTGGCCGCCAACGAGGGCGGGTACCAGCTGCTGGCGTACGACCTGGGGTCCACCGCGGAACCGGTGGTGCTCTACCGCTCCGGCAACGACGAGCAGCGCCCGAAGGCACTCGTGGCCTGCGGTGAGCGGCGGGCGTGCCTGTTGCAGGTCCCGAACAGCGACGTCCAGCGCACCGAGGTGGTGGCGGCCACCGAGGGCGAACAGGCGGACCACTGGCCGGCGCCGGGCGTGACCGACCTGGTGCCGGTGGGGGAGCAGTTGCTCGCCCAGCGGGAGTACCCGGAGCCGGCGTTCACCCTCTTCGACGCCTCCGGCCAGCCGGTGTTGCGCGACCGGAGCGGTGTGGGGGTCCGGCTGGACGCGGGCAACCTGCTGGTCTTCGCCAAGGCGCCCAGCGTCGTCGCGGACAACCGGGTGCTGGCCGGCGTGTGGGCCGAATCCGGGGAGGTCGACGAGTTGGGCGAGCTGAAGGACGTCCGTAGCTCGTCCTGCTCGTGGAACACCCACGTGATCGCCTGCGGCGCGGACAAGGACTTCGTCGTGTACCGCTTCACCACGGACTGACGTCGCCGGCCCCGAAGCCGGCTCGTACGATGCTCCGGTGAATCTTCGGGGTACGGTCCGCGCCGATCGTCCGTTGGTGGTGCTCGCCGTCGGGGAGGAGGCCCGCTATCTCCCGCCCGAGCTGCCGGTGCTGCTGACCGGCATGGGCAAGGTGAACGCCGCCAGCGCGGTGGCCGCCGTGCTGGCTGCCGGGCCGCGCCCCAGCCTGCTGCTCAACCTGGGTACGGCGGGCGCGCTGCGCCCCGGGTGGGCCGGCATCCACGAGGTCGCCACCGTGCTCCAGCACGATCTGGACACCGACCTGCTGCGGACGCTCACCGGCGAGACCTACGGTGCGCCGCTGGCCCTGACCGCCGAGGGCGCGGTGCTGGCCACCGGTGACACGTTCGTGGCCGACGACGCGGCGCGGGACCGGTTGGCGCAGCGCGCCGACCTGGTCGACATGGAGGGGTACGCGGTGGCGTGGGCGGCCGCGCAGGCGGGTGTGCCGTGCCGGTTGGTCAAGCAGGTCAGCGACGAGGCGGGGGACGGCGCGGCGCGCACCTGGCGGGAGTCGGTGGACGCGTGCGCCCGGGACCTCGCCGAGTGGGCCGGCCGACACCTCGGCTGACCGGGCCGGGTCAGTCGTCGGGTCGCCGCACCCGCAGGCCCGGCGTGGTCTCCCGGGCCGCCCCCGGTATCAGGATGTGCGCCGCCAGCGCGAGCGCGACGGCCGTGGTGACCAGCAGCGGCGGCCACCGGCCGGCCCAGGGCAGCGTCAGCAGCGGCAGGGGGAGGCAGAGCATGCGCCGCCACGGCACGACCATGGACACCAGCAGGGTGAACAGGACGCGGCCGAGCACGAACAGCGCCGGACCACCCAGGATCAGCAGGAGCCACCCCACCGGTGTCGTGCCGGTCGGCCGGGTGACGACCCGGTCGAACGAGGCCGCCGTGGCGACCACGCCGGCCAGCATCACCAGATGGGTGTACGGCGCCACCCGCGCCGGCCGACCCGCCTTCGCACCGGCCTCCAGCAGCTCGCCGGCCCGGAACACGTAGACCTGCCAGAGCAGCAGCATGATGGCGAACGCGCAGAACAGCGCGGCGACCCGGAGCCCGGCGAACTCGCCCCGGCTGACCTGCAGGGTGGGCACCAGGATGATGTCGCCGAGGGCCAGGATGACGAACTGCTGGTACCGCTCTCCCAGGTGCGCCGTGGTCCGCTCGTACTGGTCGAAGGGCACCCGGCCCAGTCCGGGAGTGGGGTAGCGGGCCGCCGCGGAGACCAGGTCGATCGTGATGGCGATGCTCCACAGGGTCCAGAGGGCCGTCTCGGACAGCGCGCCGCTGATCCAGAAGACGCCGGACACCAGGAACCAGAACAGGAACCGGGTGGCGCGGATCATGGCCGACCGGTGCCGCTGCTGGTGCAACTTCGTGACCAGGATGATGCCGCGGATCACGTGCGTGCCGACGTACGCCATGGCGAAGACCAGCGCGTGCCCACTGGTGACCTTCGGCAGCGACGCGCCCATCCCCACCGACCCGACCATGGCGACCATCAGGATGGCCTGGATGGGGCGCTGCTGCGGGTCGTAGAACTCGGTGGTGGTGGAGGTGACCGACCACGTCCACCAGATCGCCGTCAGCATCAGCAGCACCGTCGCCGCGCCGGCCCAGGTGTGGCGTTCGGCGAGCAGCGTCGAGGTCAGCGCGAGTGAGGCCACGAAGACCACGTCGAAGAGCAGTTCCAGCAGCGTGGCCCGGGTTGACCCGTCCGGCCGGCGTACCAGTGCCGCGGTGCCTCCGGTGGTCATGCCCGGCCTCCCGCCGTGTCTCCCGAGAATTATCGGCGGTGCCGGTGGAGACCGTCCCCGGATCGGCGATTCCCACCGGTCAGGGAGGAGGGCGGCGTCGGGTCGGCCCGCACCTCGCCGGAGGTCAGTCGTCGTCGGTTCGCCGGACGTTCAGCCCCGGCGTGGTCTCCCGGTCTCCGACGGGGACGAGGACGTGACCAGCCAGCGCGAGCGCCACGACGGCGGCGACCAGCAGCGGCGGCCAGCCGCCAGCCCACGGCAGCACCAGCAGGGGCGTGAGCTGCCAGGCCACCCGCGGCCACGGCACCGTCCAGCCCACCAGCAGGGCGAACAGGACGCGACCGAGCACGAACAGCGCCGGGCCGCCGATGATCAACACGAGCCACCGCACCGGTGTCGTGCCGGTCGGATGGCGGACGACCATCTCGAACGAGGCCGCCGTGGCGACCACACCGGCCAGCAGCACCAGATGGGTGTACGGAGCCAGCCGTACCGGCCGGGGCGCCCTGGCCTCGGCCGCCACCAACAACTCGCTGGCGCGGAACACGTAGATCTGCCAGAGCAGCAGCATGGTGGCGAATGCGCAGAGCAGGCCGACGACCCGGAGAAATTCGAGTTCGCCGCGGCTGACCTGCAGGGTCGGCAACAGGATGATGTCGCCGAGGGCCAGGATGACGAACTGCTGGTACCTCTCGCCCAGGTGCCCGGTGATCCGCTTGTACTGGTCGATGGGCACCTTGCCCAGCCGGGGCGTGGGGTAGCGGGCGGCCGAGGCGACCAGGTCGATCGTGATGGCGATGGTCCAGAGTCCCCAGTTGGGACGGGGGGACAGCGCGCCGGTGACCCAGAAGACGCCGGACACCGTGAACCAGAACAGAAAGCGGGTGGCCCGCTCCCTGGCCGTCTGGTGCCCCTGCCGGTGCAGGGCGACGACCAGGATGATGCAGCGGGTCACGTGCGTGCCGACGTACGAGATCACGAAGAGCAGCAGGTGGGCGACGCTGACCATCGGCAGCGCCACCGCCATCCCCACCGAGCCGACCATGGCGATCATCAGGACGGCCTGGATCGGGCGCTGCCGCGGGTTGTAGAACTCGGTGGTGGTCGCGGTGAGCGACCAGGTCCACCAGATGGCGGTCAGCATCAGCAGCACCTTGGCGCTGCCGGCCCAGGTGTGCTCCTCGGTCAACAGTGTCGACAGCAGCGCGAGGGCGGCCACGAAGACGACGTCGAAGAGCAATTCCAGCAGTGTGGCCCGGGTCGACCCCTCCATCCGACGTACCAGCGCCGCGTCTTCTCCGGTGGTCATGCCCGGCCTCCCGCCGTATTCCCGAGGATTATCGGCGGCGTCGGCGGGGTCCGTCTCCGGATCGGCGATTCCCGCCGGTCGGGGAGGGGGCGGCCGGAGGTTGCCATGGCGGCGGACCCGGGGCGATGCTTGAGGGAATCCGTCATGCTCGATCCTCGCGGAGGTTCGGATGCGCCGCTCCCCGCTCGTCGCCCTCGTCCTGACCACCCTCCTGCTCGGCACGCCCAGCACGGTGCGGGCCGCCGTCCCGGACCGGGCCGCCGACGCGGTGGCCACACTGACCGGGGTACGCACCGCCGGCACCGCCTGGGGTCTCGACCCCGCCACCGGCCGGATGACCCTCACCGTCGACGACACCGTGGCCCCGAGCGAGCTGGCCGCACTGCGGGCGGTGACCGACCGGGCCGGCGTGGCGCTGCGCCGCGAACCCGGAACGCTGCGCCCCCTGATCGCCGGCGGGCAGGGCATCTACGGCGGTGGTGCGCGCTGCTCGCTCGGCGCGAACGCGCGCAGCGGCAGCACCTACTACGTGATCACCGCCGGGCACTGCACCACCGCCGCCGCCACCTGGTACACCGACAGCGCGCGGACCACCGTGCTCGGCACCCGCACCGCCACCAGCTATCCGACAAACGACTACGGGTTGATCCGCTACACCGGGCGGATCGCCCACCCGAGCGCGGTCTACACGTACCCGGGTCTGCTGACCATCCACGGACCCGGCACCGCGTACGTCGGTCAGGCGGTCTGTCGCAGCGGCGTCACCACCGGCGTGCGGTGCGGCACCGTCACCGGCCTCAACCAGACCGTCAACTACGCCACCGGCGTGATCTACGGCCTGATCCGCACCAACATCTGCGCCGAGCCGGGCGACAGCGGTGGGCCGCTCTACGTGGCCTCCACCGGCACCATCCTCGGCATCCTCTCCGGCGGCAGTGGCAACTGCACCTCCGGCGGCACCACCTACTACCAGCCGATCGGGGAGGTGCTGGCCGCGTACGCGCTGACGGTGCCGTGAGCGTCGAGGTGTGACGTATGACGGGTTGCCCGTCTCGCGTCCGAACACCTAGGCTCGGCGACGCCCAGCACCCCCGCCGCGAGGACGTGTGCCCGATGCCGACCGACTCCCCACCTGACGACGCGACCGTCCCGGGCTCCGCGCCGATCGAGGTGGCCACGGTCGGGGAGACGATGGTGGTGCTCTGCCCCGCGCCGGGCGAGCCGTTGGAGCACGCCGACCGGGTCGCTGTCTCGGTCGGCGGCGCGGAGTCCAACGTGGCCGGTTACCTGGCGCGGCTGGGGCACCGGGCGGCCTGGGCGAGCAGGGTCGGCGACGACCCCTTCGGCCGGGCCGTCGTCCGGCACGTCGCCGCCACCGGCGTCCGCGTCGACCAGGTCAGCGTGGACTCCGCGGCCCCCACCGGCCTGTACGTCAAGGACCCGAGCCCGGAGGGCACCGCCGTGCACTACTACCGCGCGGGCTCGGCGGCCTCCCGGATGGGTCCCGACACGCTTGCCGCACCAGGTCTGGCCGGTGCCCGGGTATTGCACCTGTCCGGCATCACGCCGGTGCTCTCCGCCTCCTGCCGGGCGCTTGTCGAGCACGCCGTGGCGGACCGGCCGCTGGCGGGGGCGCTTGTCAGCTTCGACGTCAACCACCGGGGCCGGTTGTGGCCCGCCGAGCAGGCCGCGCCGGTGCTGCGCGACCTGGCCGACCGCAGCGACCTGGTCTTCGTCGGGCAGGACGAGGCGGAGACGCTGTGGGGCACCGCCGATCCGATGGCCGTACGCCGGCTCTTGCCCGGGCCGGAGACGGTGGTGGTCAAGGATGGCGCGGTGGGTGCCACCGCACTGTGCCGGGACGCCGAGCCGGTCTTCGTATCCGCGCCTCTGGTGGCGGTGGTGGAGCCGGTCGGCGCCGGAGACGCGTTCGCGGCCGGCTACCTGGCCGGGCTGCTGCGCGGCCTCGATCCCGTGCGACGCCTGCGCCTCGGGCATCTCGTCGCGGCACAGGCGTTGACCAGCAGCGGCGACAACGCCCCGGTCCCGGCATGGGCCTGGTTCGAGAGGCTGATCGACGCCCCCGTCGAGGCCTGGTCGCCGCTCGACCTGACCGGCGCCCGGGCGACGACCTGAGTCATGCCGTCGCCGTCCGACCCGGCCAGGTCGGCGTTCGACCGGGCCAGCAGGCAACAGATTCACCGCGATCTCGGATGGAGTGCACCATGACCACAGCGGACTTCGAGCACATCTTCGGCAGCGCCCGGGTGATGGCGATCCTGCGCGGCCTGCCGGTCGCCGAGACCGTTCGGCTCGCCGAGCGCGCCTGGGACCTCGGCATCGACGTGGTGGAGGTGCCGGTGGCCACCCCGGACGCCGTGGCGTCGCTGCGCGCCGCCGTCGAGGCGGGCACCGCGCGCGGCCGGATCGTGGGCGCGGGCACCGTGCTCGATGTCGAGCAGGTCACGGCTGCCGCCGACGCGGGCGCCCAGTTCACCGTGGCGCCCGGCCTGGACCTCGCGATCGCCGACGCGGCCGCCGCCCGTGGTCTGCCGCACCTGCCCGGTGTGGCCACTCCCACCGAGGCCCAGCAGGCGCTGCGGCACGGGCTCACCTGGCTCAAGGCGTTCCCCGCGATCTCGCTCGGGCCGGCCTGGTTCAAGGCCATGGCCGGCCCGCTGCCGCAGTTGCGCTTCGTCGCGACCGGTGGCCTGGACGCGGGCAACGCCGAGGCGTTCCTCCAGGCCGGCGTACGGGTGGTGGCGGTCGGCTCGGCCCTGTCCGACCCGACCCAGCTCGACGCCCTAGCCGAGCTGACCCGCCCCTCCCGCTGACTCCTCCTCCCGCCGTAACGTCCGCGAGTTCGCGAATTCCGAAGTGTCGTTGCGCCGGAACTGACGGGAGGTACGCAGCTATGCGGCTATCCGAGTCCGTGGTTCACGAACTGACGGCAGGATGATCGCCGTCCGTCGATTGAGGGCGGCGGGTGCCGGACGGCCTCAGTCGGTGGTAGACGACGCCTTCAAGGTCGTCGCGGTTGAAGGCGGCTGCGTTGGTGAGGTGGCCGTCGTATGGGCCGACCTTGGTCACTGCTCGGCCGTCTCGCAGAACGATCTGGAGTCCGTGTTCGGGCTCCCAGTCGCAGTTGCACTCGACCGTGACGTAGACGTGCTGGTCGCGGAAGCTGTCTCGCTCGACGGCAACCTCGACAGGGTGGATGTGCGCCCAGACCTGGTCAGAGCTGGAGATCGTTATGGGCATGGAGCCGTCGGCGAACTCGGATTCGACGTCCTGGTAGTAGTCGAAGATTGCTGGTGCGGCGGCCTCCAGGACGGAGCCGTCGATGCTGAGGAACGCGGCGATGGCCGCGTGGAAGTCTTCTTTGGCCGGGTCGTCGTCGTAGCCGTTGACCATCACGTAGAGGATGCGATCGCCCAGGGCTCGCACGGTGATGGGTTCGCTGCGGTACCACCCGTCGAGGTCCTCGGTCACCGTTCCAAGGCCGGGGATTTCCATGCGGGCACCCTACGGCAGCGGCGTTCTGGTATGTGGTTCGGCGGGTTCGATGCCGGTGAAGGCGTACCACTCGGCGGGGAACGGACACGCCGAACATGTCGGTCTGGCGGCGCACGTCTCCGGCGGTGGTGATGGCTTCGTGCAGGATGCGGTCCATCCGCAGCGCTTGGGCGGAGACGCCGATGGTCTTGGTGATCCAGTTGGTGCTGGCCGGTGCGGGGGAGTGGGGGTGGCGGGTTTGTGCCATGGCGTAAGTGCGTCGGGGGTTGGTGGGCATCGAGGGTGGGTGTTGCGTCGATGCTGTGCGGCGTACCACTTCTCGACGCAAAGAGGTCATCTTGGCTCTGTCTCGCCGGCGTCGCCGATCCGGGCTGATCGCCCTCGGCACCGCCCTCACCCTGGCGGCCGGGTTCACCCCACCCGCCGCGGGGGCGTCCGCCGCCCCGCCGACCATCCCCGACCGTCCGGTCGGCCTTCCCCCGGCCGCCGCCGGACGTGCGTCCACCGTCACGCTGATCACCGGTGACACGGTCACGGTGACCACCGCGGCGGACGGCAGCACCGTGTCGACCGTGCGCCGCCCGGACGGCAGCACGCCGACCTTCCACCGCACCGTGCTCAACGGCGACACGTACGTCTACCCGGACAGCGCGCTGCCGTACGTCACCAGCGGCGTGCTGGACCGGCAACTGTTCAACGTCACCGAGCTGATCGCCGACGGCTACGACGACACCCACACGGACAAGCTGCCGCTGATCGTCACGATGACCGACGCGGCGGTCCGCGCCCGTACCCGCCCCACAGTGGACGGCGCCGAGCTGGTCCGCCCGCTCGACAGTGTGCGGGGTGCCGCGTTGACGCGACAGCGCGCCACCGCCGACCGGTTCTGGACCGCCCTCACCGCCGGCACCGCCCGGCGTACGGGTGCCGCCCCGACCCTCGCCAACGGCATCGCCAAGGTCTGGCTGGACGGACGGGTCCACGCCGATCTGGCCGACTCCACCGCGCAGATCGGCGCCCCGACCGTCTGGGCCGAGGGCAACACCGCCACCGGTGTCGACGTCGCGGTCCTCGACTCCGGTGCCGACGCCGAGCACCCGGACCTCGCCGGGCAGATCGCCGAGTCCAGCAGCTTCGTGCCCGAGGAGCCGGACATCCTCGACTACAAGGGCCACGGGACACACGTCGCCTCGACGATCGCCGGCACCGGCGCCGCGTCCGGCGGGGTCGAGCGGGGCGTCGCCCCCGGTGCCCGCTTGCACATCGGCAAGGTGCTCAACAGCGAGGGCAGCGGGCAGAACTCGTGGATCATCGCCGGCATGGAGTGGGCGGCCCGCGAGCAGAAGGCCCGGGTCGTCAGCATGAGCCTGGGCGGTGAGGCAACTGACGGCAGTGACCCGATGAGCCAGGCCGTCGAACGGCTCAGCGCCGAGACCGGCGCGCTGTTCGTGATCGCCGCCGGCAACAGTGGCCCGGCCACCATCGGCAGCCCGGGAGCCGCGGACTCCGCGCTCACCGTGGGGGCCGTGGACGCCACCGACCACCTCGCCGACTTCTCCAGCCAGGGGCCACGCGCCGGCGACGGCGGGCTCAAGCCCGAGATCACCGCGCCCGGCGTGGACATCCTGGCGGCCCGCTCCCACTACGTACGCGGTGGGTCGGGGGACTACACGCTGATGAGCGGCACGTCGATGGCCACCCCACACGTGGCCGGCACGGCGGCGCTGGTTGCCGCGGCGCACCCGGACTGGACCGGTCAGCGCATCAAGGAGGCGCTGGTCAGCACGGTCAAGGCCACCCCGCAGTACACCCCGTACCAGGCGGGTGCCGGTCGGGTCGACGCGGTCGCCGCCACCCGGGCCACCGTCTTCGCCACCCCGAGCGCGTACTCCGGCTTCCAGGCCTGGCCGCAGCAGCCGGGGAGGACCGTCGACCGGACGGTCACCTACACCAACCTCGGCGCCACGCCGGTCACGCTGAAGCTGGCCCTCGACGCGACCACCGCGCCGGCCGGCCTCTTCGCCCTCTCCGCCGACCGGGTCACCGTGCCCGCCGGCGGCACCGCCACGGTGACGCTGACCGCGGCGTACGACAAGCTGCCGGTGGAGAAGCAGGTCAGCGGCATGATCGTCGCCACCGACGACGCCGGCGTGGTCCGCGGTCGCACCCTGATCGGTGCCGGTAAGGAGGGCCAGCGGCAGAACCTGACGCTCGTCGCCAAGGACCGGGACGGCAAACCGCTCGTCGGCAAGGTCATCCTCACCACCGACGGGCTGTTCACCGCCGTTGACCTGCCCGAGAGCGGCACCGCCACGCTGCGGCTGCCGGTGGCGAGTTGGACCGGCTGGATCACCGCGGACGTGCGCGGCGTGAACGGGCCGCGTTCCAAGGGCATGGCGATGCTCAGCTTCACCGACGTCGACCTGGACCGCGACCGCACCGTCACCCTGGACGCGCGGGCCGCCCGGCAGGTACGGGCCACGGTGCCGCAGCAGGTCACGGCCACCTCGCTGCGGATGGACATCCACCGGTCCACCGCGAACGGCCTCACCGAGAGTCAGGTGCTGCCCAACGACTCGTACGACAGCATGTGGGCGTTGCCGACGAGCCGCACGGTCACCGACGGCGAGTTCGAGTTCGGTGCCCGGTGGCGGCTCGAACAGCCGGCGTTGACGATCTCCGCGGCCGGCCGCGCGTACGACGATCTGCTGGTGAAGCGGGCGACCCCCGCGCTGCCGGCCGGTCGTCGCCAGCTGGACGCGGTCTACGTCGCCGACACCTCGGCGGCCGGGCTGGCCAAGCGTCCGGTCCGGGACCGGGCGGTGGTGGTCCGGCGCAGCGACACCGTGGACATCGCCGCCCAGGCGCGGGCCGTCGCGGCGGCCGGGGCGAAGCTGCTGCTGGTGGTCAACGACGGCGTCGGTCGGCTCGACCCCTGGGACGAGACGCCGTGGAGCCCGCAGAGCCCGGCCCCGGTGACCGTGGCGACGCTGACCGCCGACGAGGGCGACCAGCTCATCGCGGCGCTGGGCCACGGCCCGGTGCGGCTGACCGCCGAGTCGCACCCGGAGACCACCTACCTGTACGACGTGGCGCACCACTGGACGGGCACCGTGCCGGCCGACCCCACCTACCGGCCCGCCAAGCGGGACCTGGCCCGGGTCGACGTGGAGTTCCGCAACTACCGGCCGGGTAAGGCGTTGGAGTTCCGCACCGACGTCTGGAAGGGCATGGCCTCGGGCAACCAGGAGACCGTCCCGGCCCAGGGTCGGCGTACCGACTGGGTGACCGCCGGCGAGCGGTGGATCGACGACGCGTTCATCGTCGGCGAGACGGGCCAGCACCTGATGGAGGTGGCCACCTATCCGGCCGGCCGGCCGAGCGCCGTCGAGTGGTTCGGGCCGATCCAGCGACCCCGGATGGGCGGGGGTTACGTGCCGGTGCGCTACCTGGACACCCTCTATCTGCCGGCGCCCGGCTGGGGCGACGGGGGTGGTCACATCGGTGAGGCGCGTGCCAACTACGACATGGTCAACCGGACCACCCTCTACCAGGGTGACCGGGAGCTGAACTGGGGCAACGCCGAGTATCTCCAGGTCTCCGGCCTGGCGGCGCAGCGTCTGCCGTACCGGCTGGTGGTGGAGAACGACCGGGCCGCCTGGACCAACCCGTACTCCCGGCAGACCCGCACCGAGTGGGGCTTCACCTCGGCCGCCACCGGCGAGGAGTCGTCGGCGGTGCTGCCGATGATCCAGTTGGACTACCGGGTGGCCCTCGACTCCGCCGGCAGGGCGTCGCGGCGGGCACCGTTGACGGTGGTCGCCGCCCACCTGCCCGGTGTCTCGGGCACGGTCGGCGTGGTCACCGTCGAGGTGTCCTACGACGACGGGGCGACCTGGCAGAAGCAGCGCCTGAGCCGGCACGGGGACGGCTGGCGTACCTCGCTCGCCGCACCGGCGAAGGCCGGCTTCGTGAGCCTGCGCACCACCGCGCGGGACGCCGCCGGCAACACCGTGAGTCAGCACATCACCCGGGCGTTCGGCCTGCGCTGACGCCCGTGTGACCGGCCGCCGGTCGGGTGCCTCGGCATCCCGGCCGGCGGCCGTCCTATTCCCGCTCCTCGGTGAGCTGGTCCCAGGACGTGGTCACCGGCAACAGTTTTCCGGCCAGCCAGGCGGGAGTCTGGTCGTCGTGGTGCGGGTCGCCGGGCACCCCGCAGGCGCCCAGCGGGACCACCCAGCGGCTGTCCTCGCGCCGGGCCAGATCCCAGACGAAGCGCGCCGCCGGCCCTCGGAAGCACCAGTGGGTGACCCCGGGCACGCTGGAGGTGGCCAGCACACAGTCGTGGTCGCCGTCGAGTCCGGGGCCGGGTCCGGCGTCCGGGTCGGGCAGCGCCCGCCAGGCCGCGAGCCGGTGCAGGTCCCCCCACCGCACCGGGCCGTCCGCCGCTTCGGCGACCTCCTCGGCCGCGGCGCGCACCAGCGCGGCCACGTCCACGCCGGGCAGCGGGGCCGCGCCGAGCAGGTGCTCCAGCGCGTGACCGACGCGCGGGGTCAGCGCCAACCAGGGCGCGAACACCTCCGGGTACGGGGGCGGCTCGGCCAGCGCGGCCAGCGCCGGGTGGGCGGCGAACCGGCGGACGACCGCGGCCCGCAGGAGGGCGAACTCCGCCGCGTCGGTGCTGTCGGCGGCCATCCGTCGGTCCCAGCGCAGCAGCCGTGTGCGCAGCGCCGCGGCGGTCGGGCCGAGCCCGGTCGACTCGGCCAGCACCGCCAGCAGCGGCCCGGCGGAGCCCAGGTGAGTGTCGGTGTGCACCGCGGCCATCTCGTCGGCCGTCCAGGCGTGCCCGGTGTCGAGCAGTTCGGCGATCCGGTGTGCCCGGTGCGGTGGGGCGAACTCGACGCCGAGCGGCGTGGCCAGCCCCCGCTCGTTGGCCATCACGGCCCGGCCGACCACCTCGGCTCGGGGCATCGGCGCGTACCAGCCCCGCCAGGCGTGCGCGGCCTCCCAGGCGGGGACCACCCGCCGGCCGTTGTCCGGATGCCGCACCGGCACCGCCCCGGCGACCCGGTGCAGCAGCCCACCGGCGGTGTCCGCCGCCTGCACCACGTTGACCGGCTCCACCCAGTGCCGCAGCGCGTGGTCCACATCGGTCACGGTGCGGGCGCGCAGCAGCTCCGGCAGCGTCGCGAAGCCCAGCTCGGCGCGTACCCGGGGCGGGTAACGCAGGCTGATCGCCGTCGCGTCGTCCGGCCCGCCGCTGATCACCGGACCCCGATCGGTCTCCACCACCTCGACCTGGACCGGGTCGGCCCCGGCCACCAGGATCGTCTCGACGTGGGCGTGCACCGGCCGCCAACCGTCCGGGCCGAGGGCCTGCACGTGGTCGCCGTCGCGGCGCAGTTGCTCGGCGTACAGGTCCTGGTAGTCGGCCATCGCGTTGGTGATCGACCACGCCACCGCACCGGTGTGCCCGAAGTGCGCGATGCCCGGCACGCCCGGCACCGCCAACCCGACCACGTCGTACTCCGGGCAGGCCAACCGGATTTGTTGGTAGACGCCGGGATCCTCCAGGAACCGGTGCGGGTCACCGGCGAGCAGCGCCGCGCCGGTGCCGGTGCGCGCGGCGGCGAGTAGCCACCCGTTGCTGCCGGCCACGGCGGGACCGTCGGTGGCGAACGCGTCGACCGCCTCCGGGCCGAGCCGCTGCGCCACGTGCTCACGCCAGAGCTTGCCCGGGAACCCCGCGAACAGGATGTGGTGGCCCAGCCAGACCGCCAGCGGTGTCCACGGCTCCCACCGGCCCGGTCGCAGCCCGGTCTTGGTGAACTCCGGCGTCCGTGCCGCCCCGGCGGCGAGGCCCGCGTTGACCCCGTCCACGTACGCGCCCACCCACTCGGCGGTTGCCGGGTCGAGTGCCGCGTGGCAGCGGCGTGCGGTGTCGTCGAGCCGGACCTGCCGGGCGAACCGGTCCCAGCCGAGCGCGTCGACGCCGAGGAAGGCGGCGCTGCTGCCCTGGGCGCGATGCCGTTCCACCTCGATCTGCCACGCCCGGTCGTACGCGGTCACCCGGCCCTGCGCCGCCGCCAGCGCGAGCGGGTCGTCGGCCCGCAGGTGCGGTACGCCCCACGGGTCGCGGAAACGCCGAGCATTCACGTGTGGGCTCCCCAGTGGTGTGACGGCGAACCGCTGTTGACAATGACCGAGGTTAGGCTAACCTAACCTCGCTGCCCTGGTCGACCCCGGCCACCCCTGATCGAAAGACACCACCATGCCCGATGCCCCGTCCGCCCGTCGCCCCGTTCGCGGTGGCCTGCCGGGCGCCGGTGGCGTCGCCACCCCGGCCATCCGGTCGGCCGTACGCGGCACCGACGCCGCGACGTCCGCCACCCGCAACGCGAAAAAGGTCAGCTGAACGGCAGCACTGCCCCCGGAGGCGCACGACCGCCCCGGGGGTGGTTCCGGCTGCCCTCGTCGAGAACGTGGAAGGACATCCAGTGACCGTGCCGACGTACCCCGTCGAGACCACCGCGCCACGACCGGCGCCGGCCGCCGCGCGGGCCCACCTGTTGCAGGACGGCTCGGTCGAGCAGTATCGGCGGACCATCGCCGAGGGCGTCGACCGGGTCGCCCGCCGGGTGGCCACGGTGGACCGCCCGCTCACCGGCATCACGCCGGCCGAGCTGGCCCCCCTGGTGGACCGGGTGGACCTGGACCGGCCGCTGGGCGACGCGAGCGCCGCGCTCGACGAGCTGGAGGACGTCTACCTGCGCGACGCCGTCTGGTTCCACCACCCCCGCTACCTGGCCCACCTCAACTGCCCGGTGGCGATCCCGGCGCTGCTCGGCGAGGCGGTGCTCACCGCCGTGAACTCGTCGCTCGACACCTGGGACCAGAGCGCCGGAGCGACACTCATCGAGCGGCGGCTGATCGACTGGACCGCCGAACGGATCGGGCTCGGTCCCACCGCGGACGGTGTGTTCACCAGCGGCGGCAGCCAGTCCAACCTCCAGGCCCTGCTGCTGGCCCGGGAGGAGGCGTGCGCCGACGCGATCGGACCGGCGGCGCGCGCCGAGTTGCTGCCCCGGCTGCGCGTGCTCACCTCCGCCGCCGGTCACTTCAGCGTGCAGAAGTCGGCCAAGCTGCTCGGCCTCGCCCCGGACGCCGTGATCGCGGTGCCCACCGACGCCCGGCGGCGGATCCGCCCGGCCGCCGTCCGCGAGGAGATCGCGCGGTGCCGGCAGGCCGGCCTGGTGGTGATGGCCGTCGTGGCCACCGCCGGCACCACCGACTTCGGCTCCATCGACCCGCTCCCGGAGCTGGCCGAGATCCGCGCGGCGACAGGCGTCTGGCTGCACGTCGACGCCGCGTACGGCTGTGGTCTGCTCGTCTCGCCGACGCGGCGGCACCTGCTCGACGGCATCGAGCGGGCCGACTCGGTGACCGTGGACTTCCACAAGTCCTTCTTCCAGCCGGTCAGCTCCAGCGCGTTGCTGGTCCGCGACCGGCAGGCGCTGCGGCACGCCACCTACCACGCCGACTACCTCAACCCGGCCCGGATGGTGCAGCAGCGCATCCCCAACCAGGTCGACAAGAGCCTGCAGACCACCCGCCGCTTCGACGCGCTGAAGCTCTGGCTGACCCTGCGGGTGATGGGGCCGGACGCCCTCGGCGCGCTCTTCGACGAGGTGATCGACCGGGCCGCCGACGCGTGGCAGTTGGTCAGCGAGGACCCCCGCTTCGAGGTGGTGACCCGCTCCGACCTGAGCACCGTGGTCTTCCGGTATCTCCCCACCGGAGCGGGCCGGGGCTTCGCCGACGCCGCCAACCTGCACGCCCGGGAGGCCCTCGCGGCCTCCGGTCTCGCCGTGGTCGCCGGAACCCGGGTCGACGGCCGACACTTCCTGAAGTTCACCCTGCTCAACCCGGCCACCACCGTCGACGACGTCGGCTACGTGCTGGACCTGATCGCCACCCACGCCGGCCGGTACGTGCACGACCACGTCGCCGCCGAGCTGACGTGCCACGTCGGCTGATGCCGACCGGCCTGCCACGTCGGCTGATGCCGTGAACCCGAACTCGCCCCTGGAGACCCGGATGTCCACCCACGACTTCATCGCCATCGGGCTGGGCCCGTACAACCTGGGGCTGGCCTGCCTCACCGCGCCCATCGACGACCTGGACGGGGTGTTCCTGGAGGCCCGGCCGAGCCTCGCCTGGCACCCCGGCATGCTGCTGGAGTCGGCCCGGTTGCAGACCCCGTTCATCGCCGACCTGGTCAGCCTCGCCGACCCGACCTCGCCGTACTCCTTCCTCAACTACCTCAAGGAGATCGGCCGGCTTTACCCGTTCTACATTCGGGAGAGCTTCTACCCCCTGCGCAGCGAATACGACGCGTACTGCCGGTGGGCGGCGGCGAAGCTGCCGAACCTGCGCTTCGGCCAGACCGTGACCACCGTGGAGTTCGACACCGCCGACCAGCGGTACGTGGTGCGGGCCAGCACCGGCACCGGGGAGACCGTCGAATATCGCGCCCGGCACCTGGTGCTCGGCACCGGCACGCCGCCGCACCTGCCCGACACGGTCGCCGACCTGGCCGGCGACGCCGTGCACAACTCCCGCTACCTGGAGCACCGGACGGCGCTGCGCACCAAGCGCAGCATCACCGTGGTGGGCAGCGGACAGAGCGCCGCCGAGGTCTACCACGACCTGCTCGGTGACATCGACAGGTACGGCTACCAGCTCAACTGGGTGACCCGGTCGCCGCGGTTCTTCCCGTTGGAATACACGAAGTTGACGCTGGAGATGACCTCACCGGACTACGTGGACTACTTCCACGCGCTGCCCGAGGCGACCCGCTACCGGCTGGAGTCCGACCAGAAGGGCCTGTTCAAGGGGATCAACGCCGACCTGATCAACGACATCTTCGACCTGCTGTACGCGCTGAGCGTCAACGGGCCGGTGAACACCCGCCTGCTCACCAACACCGAGCTGGTCAGCGCCACCCACCAGGACGGCGCGTACACGTTGGGGTTGCGTCAGGTCGAGCAGGAACGGGACCTCACGCTGCGTACGGAGGGCCTCGTCCTGGCCACCGGCTACCACTACCGGGTGCCGGAGTTCCTCGCGCCGGTACGCGATCGGATCCGCTGGGACGCGCACGGCCGCTTCGACGTGGCCCGCAACTACAGCATCGACCACACCGGGCGGGGCATCTTCCTGCAGAACGCGGGCACCCACACGCACAGCATCACCTCACCCGATCTGGGGATGGGCGCCTACCGCAACTCCTGGATCATCCGGCAACTGCTCGGCCGGGAGTACTACCCGATCGAGAAGAGCATCACCTTCCAGGAGTTCGGGGTGACGTCGTGAGCGCCGTCTTCACCCGCGCCGACGATCGGCTCGGCGAGTTCGCGCTGCGTCCGCTCGACCCCGATGCCGACGCCGCGCTGCTGCACACCTGGGTCACCCACCCGAAGGCGGCGTTCTGGCTGATGCAGGACGCCGACGTGGCCCGGGTGGCCGACGAGTACCGGCAGATCGCCGCGCACCCGCACCACGACGCGTACCTGGGGCTGTGGCGGGGGAGTCCGGCGTTCCTCGCCGAACGCTACGACCCAGCCCACGTCGAGCTGGTCGGCCGGTACGACCACCAGCCCGGTGACGTGGGCATGCACTTCCTCTGCGCGCCGGTCGGCACTCCGGTGCACGGCTTCACCCGGGCGGTGCTCACCACCGTCATGGCCTGGCTCTTCGCCGACGCGGCGACCCGTCGGGTCGTGGTCGAGCCGGACGTCCGCAACACCGCCGTGCACGCGTTGAACGCCGCCGTCGGCTTCGAGGTCGTCGGCCCGATCGCCAAGCCCGAGAAGGACGCGCTGCTCAGCGTCTGCACCCGAGCACAGTTCCAGGCCGCCGTTGACCGCGCCGCGGCCGACCACGTCGCCGCCACCCGAACCGCCGCCACCCGAACCGAAGGAGCCCCGGCGTGACCGCCACCGCCGTCCCCGCCCAGACCACCGTCGCCGCCGCGTACGACAGCCCCGGCGACCCGGTCGCGCATCTCACCCCCCAGCGTTGGGCCCGGGCCAACCGGCTGCTGGTCCGCAAGGCGCTCGCCGAGTTCACCCACGAACGGCTGCTCACCCCACAGCCGGTGTCGGGTCCGGACGACCGGCAGTGGTACGAGGTCCGCAGCGACGACGGCGCGGTCACCTACCGGTTCGTCGCGCGGGTCCTCGCCCTGGCGCACTGGCAGATCGACGCGGACAGCATCACCCGACACCGCGACGACACGACGCTGCCGCCCGACGCGGTGGACCTGATCGTCGAGTTGCGCGGCACCCTCGGCCTCTCCGCGCGGGTGCTCCCGGTCTACCTGGAGGAGATCACCTCGACGCTTGCCGGCACCGCGTACAAGCTGGCCCAGGCCGCGCCGAGCGCCGCCGAACTGGCCGACGCGGACTTCCAGACCATCGAGACGTCGATGACCGAGGGCCACCCCTGCTTCGTGGCCAACAACGGCCGGCTCGGCTTCGGCGTCGACGAGTACCACAGGTACGCGCCGGAGGCCGCCGCCCCGGTCCGGCTGGAGTGGCTCGCCGCGCACCGGGACCACTCGACGTTCAGCAGCGCCGCCGACCTCGACTACGACACGCTGATCGAGAGCGAGCTGGACGCCGAGACCCTGGCCCGGTTCGCGGCCACGATGGCCGATCTCGGGCTGGACCTCGCCGACTACCACCTGATCCCCGCGCACCCGTGGCAGTGGTGGAACAAGCTGGCGGTCACCTTCGCCGGTGAGTTGGCCGCGCGCCGGCTGGTGCACCTCGGCCCGGGGCCGGACGTGTACCTCGCCCAGCAGTCCATCCGCACCTTCTTCAACGTCACCGCGCCACACCGGCACTACGTGAAGACCGCGTTGTCGGTGCTGAACATGGGCTTCATGCGGGGGCTGTCGGCGGCGTACATGGCGGCCACCCCGGCGATCAACGACTGGCTGGCCGAGCTGATCGCCTCCGACGAGGTGCTGACCGGCACCGGCCTGACCGTCATCCGGGAGCGGGCCGCCGTGGGTTACCGGCACCGGCAGTACGAGGCGGCGACCGACCGCACCTCCCCGTACCGGAAGATGTTGGCCGCCCTGTGGCGGGAGAGCCCGGTGCCCGACCTCGCGCCGGGACAGCGACTGTCCACCATGGCCGCGCTGCTGCATGTCGACGACGACGGCGGCTCACTGGCGGCGGCGCTGATCGCCCGCTCCGGCCTGGCCCCCGAGGTGTGGCTGCGCCGCTACCTGGACGCCTACCTGACCCCGCTGCTGCACAGCTTCTACGCCCACGACCTGGCCTTCATGCCGCACGGCGAGAACGTCATCCTGGTCCTCGACGAGCACGACACGGTCCATCGGGTGATCTTCAAGGACATCGCCGAGGAGATCGCGGTGATGAGCGACAAGGTCGAGCTGCCCGCCGAGGTGGAACGGATCCGGATCGACGTACCCGACGACACCAAGCTGCTGACCATCTTCACCGACGTGGTGGACTGCTTCCTGCGCCACCTCAACGCGGTGCTGGTCGAGGCCGGTGTGCTCGCCGAGGACGACTTCTGGCGTACGGTCGCGGCCTGCGCCGCCGACTACTTCGACCGAGTGCCGCACCTGGCCGAGCGGGTCCGCCACTACGACCTGTTCGCACCGGAGTTCACGCTGTCCTGCCTCAACCGGCTCCAGCTACGCGACAACCAGCAGATGATCGACCTGGCCGACCCGTCGGCGGCGCTGCAGTTCGTCGGCACCCTCGTCAACCCGTTGGCCGCCCACGCCCCGACCCGGTGACCATGATCGGGTCTGGTCAGCAGGCGTGCCAGCGGGTGCAATGGGGCCCATGGGATTCCTGAGTACCGCGAGCCTGTTCGTCGCCACGTTGACCACCGGCCTGACCGCGGGGCTGTTCGCCGCCTTCGCGTACGCGGTCATGCCGGGCCTGGGCCGCACCGACGACCGGACGCTGGTGCTCGCCATGCGACGGATCAACGAGTCGATCCTCAACGGGTGGTTCGCCGTCTGCTTCGGCGGTGCGCTGCTGTTCACGCTGCTGGCGGCGGCGCTGCACCTGGCCACCGACCGCCGGGCGGTGCTGCCGTGGATCGTCGCCGGGCTGCTGTTGTACCTGGTGGTGCTCGGTGTCACCGCTGCGGTGAACGTGCCGCTCAACAACGTGCTGGCCCGTGCCGGCGACGTGGACGGGGGCACCGACCTCGCGGCGCTGCGGGACCGTTTCGAGGTGAGCTGGGTACGCGGCAACGTGGTCCGCGCGGTCGCGTCGACCGGTGCCTTCGGGCTGCTGGCGTGGGCGCTGGTCGCGGCCGGGCAGCTACCCGGTTGAGCCGCCGGGCGACCGGCTGGGCCGGGCCGGGCCGGGCTCAGTCGGTCGTCTCGGTGCTCTCGGCGGTGCCGGCCCGCTGGAACGCGCGGGTCAACTGGGCGAGGTCGAAGCTCTCGAAGTGCTGCAGGAAGCGCCGGCGGACGGCGTTCAGGTGGCTGGGCCAGGACTCCTCCAGGCGGGCGAACCCCGCATCGGTGAGCACGGCGTTCCAGCCGCGCGCGTCCTCCGCGCAGCGCTCCCGCTTGACCAGGCCCTGTGTCTCCAACCGGATGATGGTGCGGGTCATGCCGCTGAGCGAGAGGTAGCAGGCCGAGGCGAGCTCGTTCATCCGCATCCGCCGGTCCGGCGCCTCGGATAGGTTCATCAGAGCGGTGTATTCGGTGAGCGGTAGCTGACGGTCACCGACCATGTCGGCGTCGATCGCGCGGGGCAGCACGTGCATCACCTGGCCCAGGGCACGGACCAGGGCCTCCTCGTCGGGGTTGAGGGGTTGCAGAGGTTCTGCGGCGGGGTTGGACATCCTCCCAGCATACTTGCTTGATTGAGCAATTGCTCACTCAGCGTGTGAGCACGACCATAAGAGCGACATTTGCTTGACCAAGCAACCACCGGCTAGCGTCGGGCCGTCAGCCCACGTACCGAGGAAAGGCGCCACCATGACCAGGATCGGGATCATTCTCGGCAGCACCCGCCCGGGGCGTAACGGTGAAGCCGTTGCCCGCTGGGTGCTCGAGATCGCCAAGCAGCGCTCCGACGCGGAGTACGAACTGATCGACCTGCTCGACTACCAGCTGCCGCACCTCGACGAGGCGTACCCGCCGTCGATGGGCCAGTACTCCCAGCCGCACACGCTGCGGTGGGCCGAGACGATCGCCTCCTACGACGGGTTCATCATCGTCACCCCCGAGTACAACCACTCGACCTCGGGTGCCCTGAAGAACGCGATCGACTTCCTGTACGCCGAGTGGAACAACAAGGCCGTGGGCTTCGTCAGCTACGGCTCGGTCGGCGGCGCGCGGGCCGTCGAGCACCTGCGGCTGATCTCCGGTGAGCTGCAGATGGCCGACGTGCGTTCGCAGGTCGCGCTGTCGCTGTTCACCGACTTCGAGAACTTCAGCGTGTTCAAGCCCAACGAGTTCCAGCGGGACGCGCTGACCACCACCCTCGACCAGGTGGTCGCCTGGAGCGCCGCGCTCGCGCCGCTGCGCCAGGCCTGATCGTCTCGAACACGTCCGTAGACGGCCGCGGGATCCCTCCGGCGGCCGTCTGCGCCTGTCCGCCTCCCGGGCGGTCAGGCCCGCCCCGCGTCAAGGTGGTGGGTGGTGCCGTCGGCGACCGCTCGGAGCTTGTCGGGGTTGGCCACGTTGTGGATGGCGGTGACACGGCCAGCGGCGTCGATGTCGAGACAGATGGTGGCGACCACCCGGCCCGCACCGCTGAACACCAGGCCCGGACCTCCGTTGATCTCGACCAGGGCGGCGTGCATGTCGTGCGGCTCGACGCCCTGGTAGGTGACGGTGCCGATGGCCGCGAACCAGGCGGCGACCTGCACCGCGCCCCGGACGGGACGTCGGGCCTGGCGGACCTTTCCGCCACCGTCGGTCCACAACGTGACGTCCGGGGACAGCAACTCCAGCAGGGTGTTGAGGTCCCCGCCGGTCGCGGCGGCGAGGAACCGCTCGGTCACGCCGCGCTGCTGCGACCGGTCCACCGTGAAGCGGGGCCGCTGGGCCCGCACGTGCTCGCGCGCACGGTGGGCGGTCTGGCGGACCGCGGCCTCGGAGCGTTCCACCGCCACCGCGATCTCCGCGTGACTGAACTCGAACACCTCCCGCAGGACGAACACCGCACGTTCGAGCGGGCTGAGCGTCTCCAACACCACGAGCATCGCCATCGACACCGACTCGGCGTCGGTGACGGCGTCGGCGGTGTCCCCAGCGGTCAGGACGGGCTCGGGCAGCCACGGTCCCGGATAGGTCTCGCGGTGCCGTCGGGCCGAGCGCAGGCGTTCCAGCGCGAGGTTCGCCACGATGCGGGCCAGGTACGCCTTGGGGTCGGCGACCTGGGCGCGGTCGGCCGAGGACCACCTGATCCAGGCGTCCTGCACCGCGTCCTCGGCATCGGCCGCGGTGCCGAGGATGCGGTAGGCCACCGAGAACAGCAGGTTGCGGTGACGGTGGAAGACCTGCTCGTCCGGGTCGGGTGGGTGCGTCACCGCGCGTCGTCCCGCCGACGGGTGAGGCGGCCGCCGCGCGGCCAGAAGACGCCGGAGGAGGGAAGCGTCGTCATGCGCCGGTACGTCGGCCAGGGTGAGGCGCTCACGGTCTCCTTGTACCAGACCGCCGGACGCCCGGTCAGGCACCCGCGGCGGGGGCTGTCGTCGGGGCGGGTGAACTGCACGACCGCGTCGTTCCGGCCCAGGCTCACCGGGGTGTGGTAGTAACCGAACCGGAACTGCCGGGGCTGCCTGCCCCGCAGCGCGCGGGCGATCGACACGGCCGCGTGCACTCCGGTCGGCATGCCGCTCTGGCAGGTCCCGTGCAGGACGCCGTAGCCCTGCCGGATCGCCGCCGCGTCGCCGATCGCGTAGACGTCGGGGTGCGACACCGACCGCAACGTGGCGTCGGTGACCACGCGACCGCGGTCGTCCACAGTCAGCCCCGCGGCGGCGGCCAGCGGCGACACCCGCGTACCGGCCGTCCAGAGGACGACGTCGGCCGCCATGGTCCGCGCGCCGGCCAGTTCGACCCCGTCGGGCAGCACCTTCGTGACCGCTGTCCCGCTGATCACCTGCACACCGAGGCGGGTGAGCGCGGTCCGCAGGTGTGACCGCGCCCTCGCGGTCATCCTCGCCCCGGGATCCTGCCGGCCCACCAGCACGACATCGAGTTCCGGGTGCCGTTCGGCGATCTCCGCGGCCGACTCGACGCCGGTCAACCCGCCGCCGACCACGACGACCGTGCCGCCGTCGAGCCGCGCCAGCCGATCCGCCAGCGTCGTCGCGTCGCTCGGACCGTCCAGCGTGTACGCGTGCTCCTCGACACCCGGCACCACCGTCGTGTCGGTCACGCTGCCCAACCCGTACACCAGGGTGTCGTAGCGCAGCACCCGACTGTCGTCGACCCGGACGGTCCTCGTCTGCGCGTCGACAGCCGTCACCCAGCCGCGGACGAAGTGCGCGCCCGTGTTCGCCAGCAGCGTGGGGATGTCCAACTCGGCGACGCGTTGCCCGGTCGCCGTCAGATGCAGCCGGAGGCGCTCGGTGAACCGCTCGTGCGCGTTCACCAGGGTCACCCGTACGTCGGCCTTCCTGGTCCGGGCCGCGAGCTGGGTCGCCGCGGCCAGGCCCGCGTAGCCCGCGCCGAGGATCAGGACGTGGTGCGTGCCCGCCGGGCCGGTGGTGTGCGCTGTGCTCATTGTCTTCGCCTCTCTGCCGGAATTGACGACCACGAGATGGCGGGCGGCCTCCGCTTCGTGACATCGGGCCGGAGTGACGCCCGCCACGGCCAGCACCGGGGCGGCCGGGTCCACTACCCTCGTCGCGATGAGCCGATCCGCCGCCCCCGGCCGGCCTCCGCTGTGGCGGGACCGCACCTTCGGCACGTACTGGGTCGCCCAGTCGCTCTCCGCGGCCGGTGACTCGTTCGCCTACCTGGCGGTGCCGCTGCTGGTGCTCCAGGCCACCGGGTCGGTGGCGCGGATGGGCCTGCTCACCGCCGTCGCGGGCGCGGCGTCCGTCGTCGCCGGGATCTTCGGCGGGGTGCTCGTCGACAGGTACGACCGGCGCACCCTGATGATCGTGGCGGACCTGGCCCGGTTGGTGCTCTACGGCCTGGTGCCACTGGCCTGGCTCGCCGGCCCGCAGGTCTGGCTGCTCTTCGTCGTGCTGCCGATCTGCGAGGCGGCTGGCATGCTGTTCCAGGTCGCGGCGGTGACCGCGGTCCGCAACCTCGTCGACTCCGACCGGATCACCGAGGCCAACGGCCGGTTGCAGGCGACGTACGCGGCGGCGGCCGTCCTCGGGCCGCTGCTCGCCGGCGTGGTGTCGGCCAGCTTCGGCCCGGCGCTCGCCATCGCCGTCAACGCGGCGAGCTTCGCCCTCTCGGCAACCGGTCTGTGGCTGATCCGGCTGCGACCCGTACGAGCCGACGCCGCCGCACCGGCGACCCGGGAGCGGCCACTGGCCGAGTTCCTGGCCGGGGCGCGGTTCCTGTGGCGGCAGCCCGTGCTGCGCGCGCTGACCGTCCTGTTGTCGGTGTTCATCTTCCTGACCTACGGCTTCACCGACGTGCTGATCTACCACGTCACCCACGACCTCGGCGGCTCGGCGGGCACCGTCGGCGCGGTGCTCGGCCTGGCCGCGCTGGGCACGGTCGCCGGTGCGCTGCTGGTGGCCCCGCTGCGCCGCCGACGTGGCTTCGGCGCGACCTGGATCGGCGCGCACTCGGTCTGCGGTTTCGCGGTGGCGGGCGTCGGCCTCGCGACGAGCGTGCCGGCGGTCACCGCGCTGACCGCGGTGTACCTGTGCTGCCTGAGCATCGGCGGGATCTGTTCGATGTCGCTGCGCCAGGAGATCACCCCCGACCACCTGCTCGGCCGGGTCACCTCGGCGTTCTGGAGCACGCACTACGCCCTCGGGCCGATCGGCGCCGCGACGCTGACCTGGGCCGCCGGCCGGTACGGCGTCCAGGCGGTCACCCTCGCGGCCGGTGCTGGCTGCCTGCTGGTCGCGGTCGGTAGCCTCTTCACCCCGGTTCGCCGAGCCGGTGCCGAGGCGCGTCGTCCGCCGGCCGCGGCCGAGTTGGGCGCGGCCGGTCAGCCGCCGGTCAGAACTCCTGGTACATGACGTGCAGGCCGACCCGGCCGAGGGTGGGGTGGCGGAACGCGCCGGGCACGGTGCCGACCACCGCGAAACCCTCCCGCAGGTACAGCTCGACCGCCGACCGGTTGCTCTCCACCACGGCGTTGAACTGCATGCCGGCGTACCCCTGAAGGCGTGCCCAGGCCAGGGCGTCGCGGCACAGCGCGGTGCCCACGCCCCGGCCCCGGGCGTCGGCGGCGACCATGAAGCTCGCGGTGGACACGTGCGCTCCCGGCCCGGGTCGGTTGGTGCCCATCTTCGCGGTGCCGAGCACCCGCTCGCCGTCGACCGCGACGACGGTCCGGCCCGGCGGCGCCTCCGCCCACATGCCGTACGACTGCTCGGCGGTCATCGCGGGGTCGTAGGGGAAGGTCTCCCGGGCCCGGATCACCTCCTCGACGATCGGCCACACCTGCGACCAGTCCTCCGCCACGAACTCCCGAATCTGCACGCCGAGAAGGGTAGGAGCGGCGAGCAGCCCGGACAACTGAATTGGGTTCAGGCTGCGAGCGCGCGAAGTTCCGCGTCCAGCAGCGTCGCGAGCCGGGCGTGCCGCTGCGGATGACTGCTCGGGGTCATGCCACGGCTGGGCATCTCCACGGTCATCAGCAAATACAGGTGCAGTCGGTAGAGACCGAGTCGGCGGCGCGCCGAGGCGTCCAGCACCAGGGGTGTGTCGGCGGCGTCGCGGTAGCCGCGCAGCAGCGGATGCTCCGGCTCGTCCTCGACGCGCCGGAAGAGCAGCGGCGAGACCAGGTCCAGCAGGGGGTCGCCGAAGAGGAACCGTTCGCCGTCGACCAGGCCGCACAGCCGGAGCCGACCCTGCGCGTCGGGCGCGGCCAGCACGTTGCCGTCCCAGCAGTCGAAGTGCAGCAGCGCCGGTCGGCGTACCTCGTCCAGCGCGTCGGCGTGCCGTCCGACGAGCGTGTGCAGGCGATCCGGGGTCACCGGCAGCCGCACGTGCCAGTCGGTCGCGTCGGCGAGCAGCGCGTCGAGCATCGCCGTGAACGCCACCCGCCAGGTCGCTCCGCCGGCCCGGTCGCCGTCGTGCCCGAACCGGTCGCCGGTGACCCGGTGCAACGCGGCGAGGGCGACGCCGAGGTCGTAGCGCGCCGGGCCGTCGTCGACGGCGACGTCGGCCCTGGCCAGCTCGGACAGGGACCGGCCGGGCAGCAGCGCCGTGACCAACCACTCGCCGTACGCGGGGTCGGTGCCGTGCCACAACACCGGGGGTACGGGCACCTGCGGGGCGCGTTCCGCGACGAGGCGGAAGTATCGGGCCTCGGCGGCGCAGAGTCCTCGTTCGTAGCGCAGCAGCGGTGTCCCGGCCGGCGGGGCGAGCTTCAGCACCACCCGGCGGTCGTCGTCGAGGCGTGCCCACCAGACCGTCGCGTATCCGCCGCCGGCCAGCGGTCCGGCGTCCCGGACCCGGGTGTGCGGGCCGAACGACACCCGGACCAGATACGCCACGTCGTCACCGGTGAGCAGGCGCTGCGTCGGGCTGACGCCGGTCACGAGACGGTGTCACCCGCTCGAGCGCGCGGTGCGGCGCGGGCGGTCACGGGCGCGGCGGGCGGGACGGGACCGGCGGTGTCCCGGCGGACCAGCTCGGCGGGGAGCACCTCGACCCGCGGGGCCGGCACCTCCGCACCGAGCACCAGGGACATCGCCCGGACTCCCAGGTGGACAAGCGGTAGTCGCACGGTGGTCAGCGCCGGGGTGACGTCCCGGGCGATCGGCATGTCATCGAACCCCACCACGGAGATCTGCTGCGGCACGGCCAGCCCGCGGGTCCGCAGGGTGGCGAGCGCCCCGATGGCCATCGAGTCGTTGAGGGCGACGATCGCGGTCAACTCCGGGTCGGCGTCGAGCAGTCGGGCGGTCGCCGCGGCACCGCCGTCGCGGTCGAACTCGGCGTACCGGATTCGCCGTTCCGGCAGGTCCCGGCCCTGCTCGCTGAGGGCCTGCCGCAGGCCGGCCAGGCGGTCGGTCGTGGTGGTCAGGATGCGCGGACCGGCGACCACCCCGATCACTCGGTGCCCCAACCCGCACAGCTCGCGTCCGGCGAGGTAGCCGCCGGCCCGGTTGTCCGGCATCACCGCGTCGCCGGAGTGTTCATGCCGGCCGATCACCGCCACCCGCCCGCCGGTGGCCTCGTACGCGGCGAGCTTCTCGTTGAGCTGCCGGGTGAACGCCTCGTCGTGGTAACCGGACCCGGCCAGGATCAGCGCCGCCACCTGGTGGCCGCGCAGCAGCTCCACGTACTCCAGCTCGCGGTCCGGATCCCGGTAGCTGTTGCAGATCATCAGCAGCCGGCCCTGGTCGGTGGCGACGCGTTGCAGGCCGCGGGTGATCTCGGCGAAGTACGGGTCGGAGACGTCGTGCACGATCACGCCCACCGCGCTGCGGTGCGAGCGGGCCAGCAGTTGAGCGTGGGCGTTCGGCACGTACTGCAACTCGGCGACGGCGGCGAGCACCCGCTCCCGCAGCTCGTCGGTCACGGGTTTGCTGCTGCAGTTGATCACGCGGGAGGCGGTGGCGGGTGAGACGCCCGCCCGGCGTGCCACATCGGACAGGGTCGCCATGTCCCGTCCTCTCGGTCTGTCGACGGCGTGTCGCCGTGCCGGCTGGCGCCACGGTACCGCAGAGAAAGCCCTTTCCCGCGGGGTGGCAGCGGTGGCAGCCGTGAGGTCGCCGCCCTACTCGGCTGGCCGACCCGGAGCGCGCGAACCGTACGCCGGGCCGAACACCACGAGCAGCGCCAGGTCCTCGGTCACCTCGTCGAACCGGTGCTCCTCGCCGGCCGGCACGAAGATCACCGAACCCGGGCCCACCTCGGCCGCGCCGTCCGGGGTCACGATCCGCGCCCGCCCTGCGGTGACCACGTAGATCTCATCCTCGGTGTGCGGGCTCTGGTCGTCGCGACCGCCCGCCGGGATGCAGTACGTCCCCACCGACAGGTCCGGCACTCTCAGCTGTTCGACCCAGTCGTTGGCGGCCCCGGCGGGGGCGGTCCACCGGCCCGCGCCATCGATGATCAGCATGGCGAGAGCCTAGTACGACAAGGGCAGTAGGCGGGGCCGGCGAATTCGAGGATCCGGGTTCGATGGATCGACTCGACGAACTAACAATGGATTGGTCCGGGCGCCGATGTCACGTCGATGACGATGACGGTGACGTTGTCGTGCCCACCATGGTCGATAGCCAGGGCCACGAGTTGCTCGGCGATGTCCCCTGGGCTGCCGTCGGAGTCGAGGGCAGCCCTTATCTGCTCGTGTGGCACGTACGAACTCAGTCCGTCGGAGCACAGCAGGACCCGGTCGCCGGGATGGAGCCGGAGAGGCGTCAGGTCGGCCGACCGGCCGTCATTCCGTCCGTCGAGGAAGCGGGTCAACTTCTCGGGGAGGTTCGGCACCTCCTGAGCGCCGGCGACGAGGTGTGCGTAGGTGTGGTCCGCGCTGAGCTGGACCATGGCCCTGTCGTGGGAGCCGTGGCGTCGGATCAGGTAGGCACGGGAGTCCCCGACGTTCGCCACGACCGCTTGACTGCCGGAGTGCAGCAATGTCCACCGCGTACTCCCAGGTCCCGTTTGTCGTCGCGCAGCGGAGTTGGCCGACCGCCTGCGGCGGCGCGACGACCGCAGCACCCGCGCCGCGACCGCGCCGGGAACGAACTGGCCGGGCGGGCGGATAGCGCGACGAGCGTTATGACTCTGAGTCATATTTATGCCCCTGAGTCATAACGCTCACCGCTGGGTCCGTCGCCGACCAGCGCGAGCGTTATCCCACGCCGGACCAAAATGGCCTGGACGAGCCCGCCGAGGGCCGGGTGGCTGCTGCTGTCCCTGCCGATCTCGACATGACCCGCGCAGCGGTACGCGAAGCAGGCGTCACCGGCGATGTGGACCGTCAGGTCCTACCAGCCGGGGTGCACGCCCAGCTCGGGCGGCATCGGGAAAACTTGATCTAGGCACGGCCGACCGAACGTGATCTTATACGCACCGGCGATCCGTAACACCGCGCAAACCATCGATTAACCATCGGCGGCTTAGGTGGGGGAGCGCTCCCATGAGCGGATCGTGAACGCGGAACAGCTCCACAAGGGAGCCATCGAAAGGAGTCTCGTGGCTACAGGCACGAGCGGATACAGGCTGCGACGACTAGCGATACCGACGCTTGTCGTCGCCCTGATCACCGGCACCACCGGGATTGCGGGATCGGCGTCGGCGGCGCCCGGAGGGGCATCGGGCAGCGGCACCGGCTACTTCACCACCGGGCAGGACAAGAAGGTCACCCTGACCGACGGGGCCGATCGTCGACCCGGCGGCCGGAACGCGGCCAGCCAACGCGCCGCCGTGGACACGACCGGTGCGGGCATGTACGTCGTCGAGTTGGCCGAGGACCCGCTGACCGCGTACGCCGGCGGTGTGTCCGGGCTGGCACGGACCCGGCCGGAGGTGGGCGCCCGGCTGGACGTGACCTCGGCGCCCTCGCGGGCCTACCGCGGACACCTCGACGCGCAGCGTAAGGCCGTCGCTGCCGCCGCCGGGGTCACCGTCAAGGCGGCGTACACCGCCGCCTTCAACGGGTTCTCCGCGAAGCTGACCGCCGAGCAGGTGACCACCCTGCGGGCGGACAAGCGCGTCCGCGCGGTGACCGCCGCGCAGGCGCTCGGTACCAGGACGCCGCCGCCCACCGCGCCGTCGCCGGCCGCCCCGGCACCCGGCGCTCCGGGCGCCACCGCTCCGGCTACGCCGGAGCAGCCCCCGGCGGGAGGTCCCGCCGGCAAGCCGGTCAAGCCCGGCCCCGGCACGGGCGCGGGCATGGTGATCGGCGTCCTGGACACCGGCATCTGGCCGGAGAGCGCGTCGTTCGCCAAGAAGATGCCGGCTCCCTCGACCTGGCACGGCACCTGCCAGACCGGTGTCGCCTTCGTGGCCGAGCACTGCAACGGCAAGATCGTCGGCGCCCGGTACTTCGCCGACACGTGGCTCGCGGGCGGCGGCTCGGTGCCCGAGGGCGAGGTGCTGTCTCCCCGCGACATGAACGGGCACGGCACGCACACCGCGTCCACGGCGGCCGGCCTGCCGATCCCGAACGTCACCATCGACGGTCGGCGCTTCGGTCCCGTCTCCGGGGTGGCGCCGGACGCCCAGATCGCCGTCTACAAGGTGCTCTGGAACGGCATGGGCTACGACGCCGACATCATCGCCGGCATCGACGCCGCCGTCGCCGACGGCGTGCAGGTGATCAACTTCTCCATTGGCAGCGAACTCGGCGACTGGGAGGCCAACACCCCCATCGGCAGCGCCTTCCTCAACGCCACGCTGGCCGGAGTCTTCGTGGCGGCCTCGGCCGGCAACACCGGCATCGTGAGCGGGGCGATCAGCAACGCGGCACCGTGGGTGACCACGGTCGGCGCGGCGGTGACCAAGCTCGACGAGGCGACCGTCAAGCTCGGCGACGGCACGAAGCTCGTGGGCGGCTCGCTGGACGCGCTGCCCGGCGGCGACGCGCCGATGGTCTTCGGCGACCAGGCCGGATCGCCGGATCTGGGTGCGGTCTACTGCGAACCGGGCAGCCTCGACCCGGCCAAGATCAAGGGCAAGGTCGTCGCCTGCGCGCTGTCCGACATGTTCGGCTCGGCTGCCGAGATCAAGGCCAAGGGCGGCGCGGCGATGGTGGTGTTCGAGCCGACCGGCAACTACCGGATCAACTCGATCTTCAACTTCCCGGTCGTCTACCTGCCGACCGAGAAGCAGGCCGGCACGCTGTTCAACTACCTGATGCGCCACCCGACCGACGCGCGGGTGTCCCTGCGCGGCGGCGGTGACGGCTCCAGCGTCCCCGGCGTGCCCAGCGTCGCGGACTTCTCCTCCACCGGCCCGAGCAGTGTGGCCGTCGGTGTCGCGAAGCCGGACCTGGTCGCGCCGGGTTCGAACATCATCGCCGCGGTCTCCCCGGCGGGCAACTTCGGGCGGGCGTACGACGCGTACTCGGGCACCTCGATGGCCTCGCCGTACGTGGCCGGCGCGGCCGCGGTGCTGCGTGCCGCGCACCCGACCTGGTCGCCGGGCGCGGTCGCCTCGGCGCTGCGCACCACCGCCACCGACACGGTCGGCACCAGCAGTCCCCTCGACCAGGGCAGCGGTTTCATCAACCTGGCCCGGGCCACCGACCCCGGACTGGTCATCGAGCCCACCGCGGCGGACCTGGTCACCTTCAGCGAGACGGCCGCGCCGGACGGCAAGGAACTCAACCTGCCGGCCATCTCGCTGCGTGAGTACGACGGGACCCGCCCGGTGACACTCACCCGCACCCTGACCAACGTGGGCAAGGCGCGGGAGACCTACCGCTCGTCGGTGTCCGGGCTGGACGGCATGAAGGTCACCGTGACGCCCGCGTCGGTGACCCTGGCGCCCGGCACGTCCGCGACCGTGACCATCACGCTGCGTCGGGGCAGCGCGCCCTGGGACCGGTACGTGGCCGGGTCGATCGGTTGGCGCGGCAAGGCCCACAGCGCCCGGATCCCGGTCACCGCCCGTCCGTGGGGAATCATGCCGCGGCCGTACGCTGACGACGGGGAGGAATTCGGCCGGATGACCAGTGGCTCGTTCGGCGCGATCCAGCCCGGCTTCACGGGGTCCCTGTCCGGTCGCAGCACCGGTTACACGCCGATGCGTCGGGCGTCGTACTCGATGCCGGCCGGCGTCTACGGCGGCGTGTTCGACCCGGGCGCCACCGGCGTGAAGAAGTTCGACTTCACCGTGCCGGCGAACACCGCCGGCATCATGGCCGAGGTCAACACCGACGACCCGAACACGAACCTGGACCTCTACCTGTACAAGGGCGACAAACTGGTCTACAGCAGTGACAGGTACTGGACCAGCCTGGAGCAGGTGTACAAGTTCCTGCCCGAGCCGGGGCGCTACACCGCGTACGTGTTCGCACAGTACCCCGGCGGCCCGGTCGTCGACTTCCAGTTCAGCCACGCCATCATCGGCCGCAACGCGAAGTACGCGGGTGCCACGCTGACGCTCCCCTCCACGGCGGAGCGCGGCGCGACGCAAGGATTCACGCTCAAGCCGAACAAGCCGCTGCCCGAGGGCGACTTCTGGTCGTACACGGAGTACAGCACCAACGGCACGGTCATCCCCGGAAATCTCGTCTACACGCAGCAGAGTTCCTGGGAGTAGCCGGTAGCAGAGGGTGGGGCGGCGCCGACGTGCGCCGCCCCACCGTCGCTCCGCCACGGTCCGCTGCGGCTATCTGTCGTACCTGCCACCGTCCATCCGGAGGGTGGCGCCGGTCAGGTAGCCGGAGAGTGGGCTGGCGAGGTAGGCGACGAGGTCCGCGTACTCGCGAGGAGTGCCGATGCGACCGACGTCGGTACCGGCGCGAATCGGGGCAGCGTTGCGCTCGACCTCCTCCCATGTCTCACCCCACCCGTTCTCCCGGCCGAGTTCCATGAGGTACTCGCGGGTGGCGGGGACCAGGATGGCGCCGGCTGCGATTGCGTTGGAGGTCACCCCCGTGTGCTTGAGGTCACGGGACAAAGACCGGGCGAGGTTGAGTCGGGCGGCGTTGCTGGCCGCATAGTGCGGCTGCCCCGCCGACGGCGTCTCACCGGTCACGCTGCCGATCTGGATGACACGGCCCCACCCCTTGGCCCGCATCGCGGGGACCAGATGTCGGATGAGGCGGACCGAGCTGAGCACGTTGAGGTTGTACATGTCGGCCCACGCGTCCGCGTCCAGCTCGGACCACCCTGATTCGGGATCGTAGCTGCCGGCGTTGTTGACCAGGATGTCCACCTCCCCGGCCTGGGTAGCCACGGCCTCGGCGCCGACATCAGTGGTGAGGTCTCCGATCACGGCCTGACCGCCCACTTTCTGCGCGGTCTGCTCGGTGCGGGTCTGGTCTCGGCCGTGAACGACGACGGCAACGCCTTCGGCGGCCAGGACCGCCGCGATCTCTGCACCGAGACCGCTGCTCGCGCCCGTCACCAGCGCGCGCTTGCCAGCAAGTTGCAAATCCATGATCTTCCCCCGTTGCTTCCGGGACGGCCGGGCCATTGCTCGACGCCTTTCGGACTGTGACTCGCAGATAATGGACCCGCAAGTCCAGAATCGGGGTCGACGATCCCGCAACCCAGGGCCCCGCCGGTCTGCACCCCTCGGCCGAGCCTGGTCGAACGGTGGGGCGATTCGTGACGATATTGATCGAGTTGGGGCGGGCAAAAGGGTGTTCCCGACCATTTCCCGAAGCGCTCAGCGAGCTTCGACCCAAACAGCTCTACCCGCGCCGCCACCTAGATCTTGGACGGTTTCCGTCACGCGAGAACCCGCTCCCAACTGGTCAGCGAAGTTCGGGAATGCCGAGTTGGGGGTGGTCCCGCCGATACGCGGCCAGTCTGGGAAACCGTCGGCGGACGGCGGCCCACTCGTTGAGGTCAGTGCGCTCACCCAGCAGATCCTCGGGTCCGTCCGGGTCGTAGCCGGGCGGCCAGGTGCCGCTGACGACGACATGCGCCTCCGTGGTGAACTCGTCGAACCACTGCGCGCGGGCGTTACCCGCATCCGCGGCAAGGTCCGTGAGGCTGTCCGGATCCCGAGCGATCCGCTCCGCCACTGCGCGACCGTAGGAGATTATCCAGTCCTGGATGTGGCGCAGGTCCTCCTCCTCGACCGGGCCGAGCAGCAGGCAGGCCGCGTCGGTCACCGGCCATGAGTACAGGCGAGACCGTGTCTGTTCCCAGAGCCGGACGAACTCGACGACCTCGGTCGCGTCGAGCGTTCGGAGGCGGCGGAAAAGAAGGCGCGAGGAGAGTTCGGTGTTGTCGCCGCTCTCCCGTCGGGACTCCTCGACAAGCGCCCAGAACGCGTCCTCGTCCACGAACGGACCGTAACGCGGGTCAGGTGATCAAGCCAGTGGTGCGGGCCTGGTACAGCTCGCGGCGTGCTTGTTTGGTGTCGAGCCGTTCGAGGCCTCTGGCAGCCCAGTCCCGCAGCGACTCGTTGTCGCCGTGGAGTTGGTCGATCAGCACCGGCAGCGCTTGTTCGGCGCGGGCGTCGCCGATCAGTTCGAGTAGCCAGCAGCGCAGGCCATGGTCAGTCTCGCGGTCGAACTCGATGATCAGCTCATCGAGGTGCTGCGCGACGTGGGGCCGCAGCTGGTGGAACCCGTCTTCCTGGGTCTGCGCGTCGTTGCTGCGCATCAACCGCATGGCTTGCTGGAACTGGTTCGCCACGTCGTCTCCAGTGCGGTGTCTCAATTGGGCGCGGTCATGGTTCTTGAGGACAACCGAAGATCGTGCAACGGCACGATACCGGCCTGCTCGGCCGATCCTGGAATGCCGGCCGTGACCGGGTCTCTTGAACCGCCCGCGCGTCTGGTCAAGAATCGGCGCGGTGGACGACGGGGATTTTTCGCAGGACTGGGTCCAGTTGCTGGGCCACCTTGACCGGCAGGTGTCCTCCGGTCAGCTCTCGCCGGACACGGCGGCGTTGCCCGACCTGATGAGCAGCTACCAGGTCCCGGGTGTCAGCATCGCCGTCGGGCACCTGAGCGGGCAGGTGTGGGCAGCGGGGTACGGCGTCACGGGCGGCGGGACGTCGACGCCGGTGACCGAACGTACGACGTTCGCGGCCTGTTCGATCAGCAAGCACGTCGCCGCGTTCGGCGCACTGCGACTGGTCCAGGACGGTGTCCTCAGTCTGGATACCGACATCCGCGACTACCTCACCTCGTGGCGACTGCTCGACCGCGCGGGCCGGCAACCAGCGGTCACCGTACGACAGCTGCTGGCCCACACGGCGGGCCTGTCCGACACCTGGTACCGCGGCTACGCAGCCGATCGGGTCCCGTCGCTGGTGCAGGTGCTGGAGGGCAGCGGCCCGACGACCACCGCACCGGTACGGTCGACCCTGTTGCCGGGCAGCCGTTTCCGTTACTCGGGCAGCCACTACTCCGTACTGCAGCAGGTGCTGGTGGACGCGACCGGGATGCCGTTCGAGGATCTGATGCGGACTCTGGTGCTGGACCCGGTGGCCATGGCCGACAGCAGCTTCGACCAGCGGTTTCCGCACCAGCGACCACATCTGGTGGCGCGGGGCCACCACATCGGCGGCACCGGGATCCCCGGTGGGTGGCGGACGCAACCGGAGATGGCGGCGGCCGGGCTGTGGAGCACCCCGACCGACCTGGTCCGGCTCGAACTGGAGATCGCCCGAGCGGCCTCGGGGAATTCGACGCTGCTCGACCGCGACCTGGCCACCCAGATGCGGACACCGCAGATTCCGGGCGGCTCCTACGGGCTCGGCACCGAGATCGGTGACCGCGCCGGGTGTCGGCGATTCGGGCACACCGGGTTGAACGTCGGATACACCTGCTTCTCCTACGTCTGGCCCGACAGCGGCACCGCGGTCGCGGCGATGACGAACTCGGAGGACGGCTGGGAGGTGCTGACCAGCATCCGCGCCGCCGCCGACCGTCGGTACGCCAGCAGTCTCGCCACCGCACCGCTTGACGACGTCTCGGGCCACTACGTCCTGCGCGACGACTATCCGATCGACGTCGCGGTCACCGACGGTCAGCTGATCTTCTCCGCTCCCGGCCAGCAACCGGTGACGCTGCTGGCTGCCTCGGGCGGTGGCTACCTCCACCCAGGACTCGACCTGGAGATCCGCTTCCTACCGTCCGACGGCCAGCCACACATCCTGGAACTGCGGCAGGAAGGGGTGACCCAGACCGCGAAACGGTCGTGATGGCGACGGGCACCAAGAGGATCTTGGTTGTACTAGTCTTCCCGCCATGGCTTTGCGACCGGACCAGTTCTACGACCACGCGATGTCCGTCGCGGACAGCGAGCGGCGGCTACCGCTGGCCGACATGACCGGCTGGGACATCAGCCCATTCGACCAGGATGGGTTGCGCGTCGCACCGCTGCGCCCCCCGGTGGTGCCCGACCCCGCCCGACACGGCGAGGATCCGGCGGACTGCCAGAACTGCCAGGAGCGGGACGAGGGGATCTGGTTCAACGAGCACTGGCGGCTGGCCCGGGTCACCGGAGTGGGCGTGCCGTTGGCGTTGATGCTGTACCCGCGCGACCACTACGACATGGCCGACCTCCCCGACGACCTCGCCGCCGAGCTGGGGCTGCTGACCACGCGAATCGTCCGCCACGTGCAGGCCCTGCCGCACATCTCGCGAGCCCACGTCTACCGAATCGGTGACGGCGCCGCCCACCTGCACGTCTGGTTCTTCGCCCGGCCCGAGGGGCAGGCGCAGCTCTTCGGATCCTGGTTGGTCGTCTGGGACGACCTCCTGCCGGAGTATCCCGCCGACCTCGCCGAGGCCGACGCCGCGATCGTGGCCGACGCCCTGGTCGCCTCGCACGGTGGCCGCCGAACGGCCGCCCCCTGACCGCCCGACTGACCGGTTGATCCGACCGGAGAGGCACCGGCACCTCAGGTGGCCGGTGCCCAGGATGGGCGCCAGGTCGCGGCGGGGAGCGGAGTCAGGCTCGCGACGTGGTCGATGACCGCCCGCAGGCCCGGGTGCGGGTTCGCCCGGGGCAGGAGGAGCGACAGCGGGTACGCGAGCGTCGGACGCACGATCGGGATGCGACGCAGGTCGTGGTTCGCCGGCCAGAGGTACCGGTCGCGCGAGCCGACGAGGGTTGCCACGTCGGCGGAGTCAGCGAGGATGTCGAGGAGGACCTCGTCGCCGAAGTGCGGGCCTGCCGCGTCGATGCGGAGGTCGAAGTCGGTCGCGAGCTGGTCGTAGAAGTCCGCCCATTCGCTGCGCGGCGCGATGCCCGGCACCCAGATCCGATGACCGCGTAGCTGCGCCGGTGTCAGTGACCGTGCGCCGGCGAGCGGGTGCCTCGGGCCGACGAGGAGTTCCGTCGGGGAGTCGAACGCGCGGATCATCCGCACGTCGCGCGGCAGGGCGGCCGGGTCGGTGACCGACCGGAACGAGGCGTCGATGTCGCCGGCCTGGACGGCGGCGGCCGCCGCACGCGGGTCGTTGACCCGCAGGGTCACCACGTCGAGAGTGATCTCCGGATGCGACCGCCAGTAGTCGTGCAGGACGACGGCCTGCGCGGTTCGCAGGCCGAGGACGTCGATCCGCAGGGCCCGCGAGCCGGGCCTGATCGCGGCGACGGCACGGTCGACACCGGCGACGACATCCCGGGCGTGCGCGAGGAACGCCTGGCCGTCGAGCGTCAGCTCGACCCCTCGGGCGGTACGGGTGAACAACCGCACGTCGAGTTCACGTTCGAGGGCCGCGATCCGCTTCGACACGGCCTGTTGCGTCACGCCCAGCTCGTCGGCCGCCTGTTGCAGCTGCCCGAGTTCCGCAGCCCGGACGAACGATCGCACCGCCTCGGTATCCACCGACCCATTGTGCCCACGTACAACCAGTGGTTGTGGCTCCCCCGAACATTGGTTGTTTGATTCCGCGCCGGCCCGTGGGGTGGGATGCCCGGACCGGAACGTCTGTGGTCAACGGGGGAGTCGCATGCGTACGCGGTTGGGGCCCGACGTCGGGTGGCTGTGGTCGGCGTACGGTGTCAGCGCGTACGGCACATGGCTCGCCTTCGGCGCGTTTCCGCTGCTCGCGGTATGGGTGCTGGACTCGTCGGCGTTCGCCGTGGCACTCCTGGAGGCGGCGGGGCTAGCCGTCGCGGCGATCGTCGCCCTCTCGCTCGGACCGTGGGTCGAGCACCGGGCCAAGCGTCCGGTGATGATCGTGATGGACCTGGTCCGGTTCGCGGCGATGGCCAGTGTCCCGGTCGCGTACGTCCTCGGCGTGCTGTCGTACGGTCAACTGCTGGTTGTGTCGGTGGTCTCCGGGACGGCGAGCATCGCGTTCGCCGCCGCCTCCGGCGCGTACCTGAGCTATCTGGTCCGTGGTGAGCACCTCCTGGTGGCGAACGGACGGTTCGAGGGCACGACCTGGACGGCGACCGCGGTGGGTCCGCCCCTCGGTGGGGCGCTCGTCGGGATGCTCGGCCCGGTCGTCACGGTCCTGGCCGACGCTCTCAGCTACCTGCTGTCCGCGCTCGCGGTCCTGCGTATCCGGGGCGGCGACGTCGCGACTCCCCGCGACCGCGTCACCCGGCTGCGCCCAGCCGACCTCCTGCACGGCTGGCGAGTCATCCTCGACGACCGAGTCCTGCGGGGTCTGTTTCTCAACTCGGTGCTGGTCGGCGGCCTCATCATGGCCACCGCCCCGCTCCTGGCCGTTCTCCTGCTGGGCGAGTACGACGTCCCGGCCTGGCAGTACGGTCTCGCCTTCGGCATCCCGGCGCTCGGCGGGTTCGTGGGCGCCCGCCTGTCCGCGCGTCTCGTGCACCGCCATGGCCGGCACCGCGTCCTGATGGTCACCGGTTGGCTGCGATCGGTGTTCCCCCTCGGTCTCGCGTTCGTCCAGCCCGGCATCCCCGGGGTGGTCACCGTGATCGTCGTCGAGGGCCTGCTGATCACCTGCATGGGCATCTTCAATCCGATCTACGCGACCGAACGCCTGCAACGGACTCCGGTGGCGCACACCGCCCGGGTCCTCAGCACCTGGAGTGCCAGCAGCAGACTCCTCCAGGCCGTCCTGATGGTGATCTGGGGTGTGCTCGCCACCCGCACCAGCGCGCTCGCCGCGATCACCGTCTCCGGCGTACTCCTGCTCGCCACCCCGCTCCTGCTGCCCAGGCGGAAGGACTGGTCGGCCCCGGAGCCGGTCCGGCCGGCCGACGACGTCCGGGTCGCGTGACCCCACTGCGCGCCCCGGGATCAGCGGTCCTTGCGGAGCAGGACCGTCACCGCCTGGCCGTCGGCCGTGCCGAACATGCCGTCGGTGGGGTGGCCCAGCGTGGCGGCGAGGGCGCGTACGTGCAGGTCGACCACCGCCTCCACCAGGTCGGCCAGCACGGACACCGTGCCGCGGCCCTGTCGCCAACCCGCCACGCACAGGCCGATGCCGATGACTGCGGCGGGCCACCACAGCAGGCCGAGCGCCAGATACAGCAGCCCCCAGCCCACCCGTCGGGCGGCGGCGGTGAAGTCGGCCTGCGCGAGGGCGAGCGGATCCCGGCTCTCCTCGGGCAGCAGCAACCACAGTCGGGGCCAGGCCGCGGCCAGGTCCAGGCCGTAGCAGTCCCGCACCCGTACCGCCGTGGCGATCATGCGGTCACCGATCCAGGTCGGCCGGTCCGGCTCGGTCAACGCGATCCGGTCGCAGGCGCGGGCGAGCGCCTGGGTGTCCGGCAGCGGCCCGGTGGCGCTGTCGGCGGACCGCAACCGGCGTGCCTTGTCCCGCAGGGCGGTCTCGTAGCGGCCCACGGCGGCGTGCCACCGGCGTCGCCGCCGGCGGGTCACGGCCTCGCCGGCCCGGCCCCAGCTCTGCGTCCACAGGGCCACGACCAGGCGTTCCAGGCTCTGAGCGGCCGTCGCGGCGACGACGCTGGCCAGCACGACACCGAGTACGATCAGCAGCGCGGAGCCGGTGCCCGGGGCCGGCGACCCGAGGGCGAGCCGATCCACCTCCCGCGCCAGCAGCCGCAGGTCCCACCAATGGGAGTGGCCGAGGCGCATAGCCACGGCGGCCAGCGCCACGAACACCACACCGGGCAGCGCCAGCCCGGCGAGCCACCGCTCCGCCAGTTTTCCGCCGAGCGAGGCGATGACCGCGTTCACCGGTCCATCCGGAACGTCGGCAGCGGACAGTCCCACACGGCGCAGTGCGGCGGGCCGGCGTCCGGCCGGGGGATCTCCACCCGGTCGCACAGGTCACCGGGGCACACCAGGACGACCTCCGGGCGGCGGCCGTGGATGCCGGCCAGTGGCAGGTAGTGGTGGCCCCGGGCGGTCGTGTCACCACCGACCAGCCCGCTGCGGCGCATCAACTCGGTCACCTCGGCGAGCACCGCGTCCACGCCCTGGTCGGACAGCGGCCGGTCCCGCAGCCGCGCCAGGGTCTGGGCCGGTTCCGGCCCGAGCAGGTCGCCCACCTGAGCGATGTCCGCGCAGACCCGGGCCAGCCGGGCCGCCCGGTCGTCGTCGAGTCGCCTGTCCGGCGCCGATTGACTCATCGGCTGATTATCTCCTGTCGATGTCGACACGCGGCTGGCAGGCTGGGGGAGTGACCGCGACGGGGGGTGTGCCGGTGAGCCGCTACGCAAGGGACGCCGTCGACCACTGGCGTCGTGCCGCGGCCGGGCAGCCGCGTGGGGACCGGCGGTGGGCCGAGGCCCAGGTGGAGTTGGGGGCCGCGCTGCTCGACAGGCACCACGCGGACCAGGCGCGGGAGGACCTGATCGAGGCCACCGTCGTGCTGGAGGCCGCGATCCGCACGATGGCCGACTCCTTTCTGGCCGAGGAGTTGGGTACGACACACGGTGTCCGCGCGCTGTCCACGTACACCGATGTGCTGCTGGCCAGAGCCCGGATCGACAGTGATCCGCAGCTACTGGACATCGCCGAGCAGTATCTGCAGTTCGCCGAGGACGCCTCGGCCGACCTCGGCAACAGCGCGTTGCTGATGCTCAAGACCTGCCAGGTCCATCGAGCCCGGCACACCTTCGACGGCTCGGTCGACACGCTCTACCGGCTCACGGCCATCGCCAAACTGGCCGAGTCGTGGATCAGCGAGGAACACCGGCCCGTGTTGCGTGGCATCCACGCGGAGGCGCTGTTGCGCGCCTACCAGCTCACCGGGGTGGAGGACTACGTCGACGAGGCGATGGAGCTGGTGTCCTCGGTGGACACGACCGGCCCCAACCAGGACCAGATCGTCATGCTGCGAGCCCGGTGCCTGCTGGCCAGGGCGGCCGGGACCACTCACACCGCCGATGTCGAGCGGGCCGTCGCGGTGCTGCGGGAACACACCCCGCAGAGCAACGGCCCGCGTTTCCTGGCCGGGCAGACGTTGCTCACCCTCGTCGACCGCACCGGCCGCGCCGAGTTGCTCGGCCCGGCGTGGGAGGAGTTCACCGCCGCGCTGAACACCGTCGGAGAGGGGCATCCGGAATACCGGATGGCGCTCGCCAGCCTCTCCAACGTCGGCATGAAGACGCACCAGTTGACCGGCGACATCTCCGCCCTGGAGTCGGCGATCGGCCTGCTGCGCCGGGCGCTCGCGCTCTCCGTCCGCGGCGAGGCCAACCACGCGCTGTACCTGGACCAGTTGGGCTACAGCCTCCGGCTGCTCTACGACGCCACCCGGGAGCCCGCCTACCTGGAGGAGGCACTCGTCCTGCTGCGCAGGGCGCTCGACGCCCTGCCCGCGCGTGATCCGCAGCGTGTCAAGACCGGGTTGTCCATCGCCCAGGCATTGCGGGCGACCTATCTGCGGACCGGTGAGACGGCCCTGCTCACCAAGGCCGCCGAGCGGGCGCGCGCCGCCGGCCGCATCGACTCCGGCGCCGTGCCCGCCCGGATCCAGGCGTTCGACAAGGCGGCCTACACGCTGACCGCGCTGGGCCGGTGGGAGGAGGCGACGGAGGCCTTCGACGAGGCCATCACGTTGCTGCCCCGGCTGGCCTCCCGGGGGCGTACCCGCCACGACCAGTACGCCGACCTCGGCTCGACGGCCGGGTTGGCAGCGACGGCCGCCTCCTGTGCGATCGGCGCCGGCCAGCCGGAACGCGCCCTGGAGCTGCTCGAACGTGGCCGGGGCCTGCTGCTGCACCAGCGGTTGACGGGGGACGGCGAGTGGGCGGCGCTCCAACGCGCCGACCCGCGCCTGGCGGCCGACTTCCAGCGGATGCGCCGGGACTTCGAAGCGCCCGCCCCCGAAGCGCCCCGACCCACCACCTTCGGCCGGGACCGGGAAACCGAGTGGAACGTGCTGCTGGCGACGATCCGGGAGCTGCCCGGCCTGGGTGACTTCCTGCGCCCGCCCAGCGCCCGGCAGCTGCTCGACCAGGTCGACGGGACCGTGATCGTGCCGATCGCGAGCGAGTTGCGCTGCGACGCGCTCATCCTGCGGCAGCACCGCGTGACGGTGCTGCCGCTGCCGGATCTGTCGCTGACCGACGCGATGACGCAGCTACGGCTGCTCCAGGAGGCCACCACCACGGCGTACGACCCGACGGCGGACGCCCGGAGCAGGCTGCGCGCCCAGTCGGTGCTCACCGGCGTACTGGAATGGTTGTGGCGTGCCCTCGTCGGGCCGGTGCTGGACCGGATCGACGCGCCCGGGGCAGCCGCTGAGCTGCCGCGCGTCTGGTGGTGCCCGGTCGGCCCGCTGGCGTTCTTCCCCCTGCACGCCGCCCAGGCCGCCGGCCGGTCCGCCCTCGACCGGGTGGTCTCCTCCTACACCCCGACGGTGACCGCGCTCGCCCGCAAACGCACCGGAGTGCGGCAGTCCCGGGCCGACGCCCGGTCCTGCGTCGTGGCGATGCGCGCCACCCCCGGCGGCCCACAGGCGCTGCCCAGCGCCGAACGCGAGGCCGTGGCCGCGGCGGGGGCGCTGCCCGGAGCGTGGCTGGGACTGGACGCCGCGGCCACCCGGCGGCACGTCCTGGACCGGTTGGCCGGCTCGGCCTACGCGCACTTCGCGTGCCACGCGGTGGCCGATCCGCACGACCCGGCGCAGGGCCGACTGCTCGTGCACGACCACCAGGACAGCCCCCTCACCGTGGCCGACGTGTCCCAGCTCGACCTGGACGCGGAGTTCGCCTTCCTGTCGGCCTGCGCCACCGCCCAGGCCCCGCCGACCCTCGTCGACGAGGCGCTGCACATCACGGGCGCCTTCCAGCTCGCCGGATTCCGGCACGTCATCGGCACCCTGTGGGAGATCGACGACGCGGTCTCCCTCACCCTGACCACCGCCTTCTACCAGCACGGCGACGCGACCGGGGCGGCGGCGTACGCGCTGCACGCGGCCGTGCGGGCGCTGCGCGACCGCTACCCGCTGGCGCCGACGCTGTGGGCGGCGCACATCCACACCGGCGGCTGACCGCCGCCCGTCGGCGTCAGCGGGTGCGCCGGACCAGCGCTCGGGCCTTCTCCGTCTGGGGATGGGTCGGGCCGTGCACGCGTTCGCACCCGGCCAGCGCGGCCCGTGCCTCCTGGCCCGCCCGCCGGTCACCCGCCTCGACCAGCAGCAGGGCGAAGAGCGTCCGCATCTCCAGGGTCGCGGGATGGTCGACGCCTCGGCCCCGTTCACTGTCCGGCAACGTGTCCGCCAGCAACCGGATCGCCTCGGCCCGCCGGCCCACTCCGTCCAACGCTCGGGCCAGGGAGTGCCGGGCGTGCAGGAGTACACCGTCGGTGTTGCTCAGGGCGCGCCCGGCGTCGTCCGCCAGCGACCGGGCCGCGTCGACCGCATCGGCCGCCCGGCCGTTGTCGAGCAGGACGACCAGCAGGTTGCTGCGGGCCTGCAGCGTCACCGGGTTGGTGGAGCCCACCGTCCGGCTCAGCCGCCGGGCCACGTCCCGCAGAGCACGTTCGGCCGCTTGACTGCGGCCCTGCAGGTGCTGGAGCCCCGCCAGCTTCATCTGGCAGGTCAGGGTGTCCGGGTCGTCTCGGCCCAGCGTCCGCGCCATGCCGTCGGCGACCCGCCGCAGCAGCGGCTCGGCCTCGTCCATCCGACCCAGCTCGATCAGCAGCCAGCCAAGGTTGTTGCCGCTGCGCAACGTCTCGACGTCTTCGTCGCCCAGCACCCGACGCCGTGCCTCGTAGGCGTCCCGTTGCACCCGTTGCGCCTCGGCGTGGGAGCCGCGCTGCCAGAGCGCGAAGGCCAGGCTGTGCTTGCTGCGCAGGGTGTCCGGATGCTCCGGCCCGAGCGCCGAGCTGCGCAACGCCACGACCTCCTGATAGAGGGCCACGGCCTCGTCGATGTCGTTGTCGCGCATCAACTCCTGCGCGTAAAGGGTCCCCGCCTCCAACGTCCGCGCGTCGGTCGCGCCGTACTGCTCGTGGTAGGCGTGGTACTGCAGCCCGAAGGCGGTCGGACCACCGAGAGTCGTGGTGCTTGACCGACCGCCCTGGGTGACGGTGATCTCGATGACCGGGCCGGACGGCTTCGACTCGCGCGGTGGCTCGTCGTCGCGTTTACGGCCGCGGTTGAACCATCTGCCCACCGACCGCACCTCCCGCAGTGTCGACAACCACACGACCCGTCATCGACAGCAGACTACGTGTCGGCGTCAACCGACGACCTATCGTGAGTCCGACACGTTCTCGCGGATCGACGCCCGGAACGTCAGGAGTCGGCAGTGCACGTCAGTCTGGCGACGAGCCCCGGCAGGGCCGACCGGCGCAACGAGGACTTCGTCGGTGCGGTGCCCGGCGCTGTCGTCCTGTTGGACGGCGCGGGCATCCCGGGAGCGGAGTCGCTGTGCCGCCACGGGGTCGCCTGGTACACCCACCGTCTCGGCAGCGCGCTGCTCGGCCAGCTGTCGCCCGACGACGGACGGGACCTCGCGGACATCCTCGCCACCGCCATCGACGAGATCGCCGCCGCGCACCGGGACACCTGCGACATCGCGGACCCCAGCAGCCCGCAGGCGACGGTCGTGCTGGCCCGCGCCCATCGGGGCCGGCTGGACTACCTGCTCCTCGCGGATTGCTTCCTCGTCCTCGACCAGGCCCACGGCGGCCCGCGCGTGATCACCGACGAGCGTGAGGTGATCGCCCGGCGCGACTGTTCCGCCCCGCTGATCGGTGTCGCCCGGGACACACCCGAGTACGACCGCGTTCGCGCCTCCTGTGCCAGGGCGTTGCGTGCTCGCCGGAACCGGCCGGGCGGCTACTGGATCGCCAAGGACGACCCGCGCGCGGCGCGGGAGGCGGTGACCGGCAGCCGGCGCCTTGCCGACCTGAACGGCATCGCGCTGCTCAGCAACGGCGCCAGCCGCATCGTCGATCCGTACCGCCGGACCGACTGGCCCGGCGTGCTGGACCTGCTCGCCGCCGACGGCCCGGCCGGCGTCATCCGGGCCGTCCGGGAGGCCGAAGCCGACACCGACGGCCAGGTCCCGGACGACGCCACGGTGGCGTACTGGACGCACCTAACGAGCTGAGGGCTGGGGGCGGGGTACGGCCCCGGGAACGCTCGTTCGGCTCAGCGCGCACTCGGGTCTGGTCAGGCTGAGGTACGAGGTGGCGGCGACCAGCAGCCCCAGACCCCACAGCATGTACGCCGGCAGCACGACCGCCAGGAACCACGCCGACCCGTCCACGTTGTCGCCGGTGGCCCAGGCGATGGGGTGGCCTCTCCTCCCCTCCGTAGGGGATCCGCTGTCCCCGGCCGGGGGAGTGGCCGTGGGGGGAGTACGACCACGACCGCGCCGACTCCGGCCGGAGCGCCTGCCGACCGCGGTGCCCACCCCAGTACGCTCGGCGCACGGTCAGACGCGATGGAGGCGGGGTTGGTGGCGGTCCTACGGGTGACAACTCGCAATGCGCGGTTCCAACAGTGGGAGGCGCTGTTGGGCAACCGCACCAAGCGCCAGCGCAGCGGCGAGTTCCTCGTGCAGGGCGTCCGACCCATCACGCTCGCGACCCAGCTCGGGTGGCAGGTCCGCCAACTCCTGTACAACGCGGACGCACACCTGTCGAGCTGGGCGCACGAGACCCTCGACGCGGCCCGCGCGACGAAGGTGGCCGTTGCCGGCGAGCTGATGCTCGAGCTCGGTGGCAAGGCGGACGTCGCCCCGGAACTGCTCGCCATCGTGGCGATGCCCGATGACGACCTCGGTCGCATCCCGACGGGTGCCGACCTGCTCGCGGTCGTGTTCGACAGGCCCACCAGCCCCGGAAACATCGGGACGCTGGTCCGCTCGGCGGACGCCTTCGGCGCCGGCGGCGTCATCGTCACCGGCCATGCCGCCGACGTCTACGACCCCAAGTCGGTTCGGGCCAGCACGGGCTCGCTCTTCTCGGTCCCCGCGGTGCGGGTGCCCTCCCACCGAACGGTGCTCGACTGGGTCGAGGCCATCCGCGCGGACGGCGTCGACGTGCAGGTGGTGGGGACCGACGAGAGCGGCACGGTGGAGGCGGCGGAGTACGACTTCACCCGGCCGACGCTGCTGGTGGTCGGCAACGAGACGTCCGGGCTGAGTTCGGCGTGGCGCGACGCCTGTGACCACCTGATCCGGATCCCCATGGTGGGCATGGCCAGCTCCCTGAACGCCGCCACCGCCGGATCCGTCGTGCTGTACGAATCGGCACGCCAGCGGGCGCGCGGGGAGCGCGGGTAGCAGGTCAGGGGATGAGCCGGTCGAGCAGTTCGAACCGCTCGTACGGCTGGTCGTGGTCGCCGAAGTGCCCGTCGTCGCGCACGATCTGGGTGCCTCCGAGTCGCTCGAACATGGCGCGCCCCTGGCGGTCGTCGCAGCCGTACGGATCCTTGCGGGAGTTGATGAAGTAGATGTCGCGCACGTGGGACCGGATCGCGGCCCAGTCGTAGCTCTGCTGCAGGACCGGTTCCTCGCTGGTGTTGGGCCGGGTGCAGTAGCCGGCGACCAGGATCGCCTGCGCCACGGTCACGTCGACGTGTTCGAGGAGCGCCAGAAGGAGCGCCGCGCCACCGGAGTGGCCCACCAGGATCGTGTCCTCGTCGAAGTGGTGCCCGTTGAGCACCGTCGGCAGGAACGTGGCGATCGGTTCGACGTTGATGCCCGGGTGGTGCGGCACCTCGACGGTGTAGCCCCGGGCCGCCAACCGTCGCGCCAACCAGCGGTACCAGACGACGTCCGGGTTGCCACCGGTCCCGTGGAAGATGATCGCCCTGCGCCCCACCCTGCCCCCTTCGGATCGACGTGCAGATCAAACCACGTGATCCTCGGAGGCGGGGCAGGCGACACCTCCGGCATTTCGGCGGGGCGGCCGGGCGCTCAGTCCACGGGTGCCGGCAGCGGCGCGGCCCGGTCGCCGTCGCCGCCGGCGCGCACCCCGACGGGAGCGACGATCGGGGCGGCGACGATCCGGCTGGGCAGCACCGGCGCGTCCCGGCCCGTGCCGCGCCGGTCGCCACCGGAGGACTGCTCGTGGTAGTCCTGCTCGACGTTGACCGTCCAGACGTCGTGCGTACTGCCGGTGGCGATGTTCTCGACCGTGAGCATCGCGGTCAGCATCGAGTGGTCCTGGTTGTTGTAACGGTGCATGCCGTTGCGCCCCACCGGGTGCACGTTCGGCACCGCCTCGGCCAGCCACGCCCGGATCACGTCCACGTTGTGCTGGTAGCGCTCGTCGTACACCGGGTAGGCCTTCGGCATCCGCACGACGTAGCCGGCCTCCACCACGCCGGGCCGCGCCAACCCCAGCCGCTCCAGCTCCGCGGTGGCCAGGGCCACGAGGTCGGCATCCGGGGTACGCCACATCTCGTCGTCCTCGAACACGAAGTACTCCAGGCCGAGGCAGGTGCGGCCGTCCTTGACGAGGTACGGCGACCAGGAGCCGAAGTTCTGGATCCGGCCCACCCGTACCCCCGGATCGTGCACGTAGATCCAGTTGTCCGGGAACGAGAACTCCGCGGGCACCACCAGCGCCACCGTCAGGAAGTCGCGGTAGCGCAGGTCGGCGGCGCAGGCCAGCACCTCCGGCGGCGCCGCCGGACGCAGGACGGACACGAGCTCCGAGATCGGCATCGACGAGATCACGTGGTCGGCTGGCTCGGTACGCTGCCCGTCGGCGCCGTTGACCGTCACGCTGATCGCCCGCCGTCGCCCCGGGTCGCGGTGCACCGCGGTGACCCAGGCGCCCGTCGACACCTGCCCACCCCGCTCGTGGACCCGCTCGGCGCAGCGCTCCCACATCATCCCCGGCCCGTACTTCGGGTACTGGAACTCCTCGATCAAACTCGTCACGTCCGTGCGCCGGCGGCTCGGCAGCAACGCGTTGCGGATCGCCGTGGCCAGGGACAGGTTCTTGATCCGCTGCGCGGCCCAGTCGGCCTGCAACCGGTCCGCCGGCATCCCCCAGACCTTCTCGGTGTACGTCTTGAAGAAGATCGAGTACAGCCGCCAGCCGAACCGGGCCGACACCCAGCCCTCGAAGTGCGTCTGGTCGCGTGGCGGCCGGAGCCGGGCGTGGGCGTACGAGCCGAGGCAGCGGACCGCCTCCGCCAGCCCCAGGTTGCGCAGCGCGTTGACGGCGCTGAGCGGGTAGTTGAACAGCGCGCCGCGGTAGAAGATCCGGCTCATCCGGGGCCGGGTCAGGAAGTCCTCGTCCGGCAGGATCTCGTGCCAGAACGCCTCCACCCGGGGCACCTTCGTGAAGAACCGGTGCCCGCCGATGTCGAACCGCCACCCGTCGCGCTCCACGGTCCGGCTGATCCCGCCGACCACCTCGTCGGCCTCGAAGACCCGGACCGTCCGGCCGTGCCGGAGCAGTTCGTACGCCGCCGTGAGCCCCGCGGGCCCCGCGCCGATGACCACCGTGCCGTGCTGCTCGCCCATGCTGCCGCACTCCCCGCTCTGCTGATCGTCGGTGGCGCCGCGCCTACCCGGTCTGCGCCGAATGTCACTCCCGGTCAACGATCGATTCCACTCCGGAGTGGCGTCTGGCGGCGTACAACGGGTTGGACCACACTCCTGAGCGGCGGGTGGGCCGGCGAACCGGGGGGCGGGGCGGATGCACCGGTGGCGGAGCGGCGCGGCGACGCTGGCCATCCGACTGGTCGCTGCCGGCCGCGCCGGCCTGGTGGGTGCTGCCGGCCGCGCCGGTCTGGTGGGTGCTGCCGGCCGCGCCGGCCTGATGGGTGCTGCCGGCCGCGCCGGAGCGCGGGCGGTCCGTCGGGTGCCGGCGCCCTGGCCGTACGTGATCGGCCTGTTCCTCGGCGCGAAGCTGCTGCTGACCCTGCTCGGACTGCTGGTCCTGCACGCCTGGGACGGCGTGCCCGGTGCGCCGCCGCCCGACGAGGCGCTGATGTGGGCGCAGCAGCGCGAGATCTCCGGGCACCGGTGGATCTCCCTCTGGTTCGCCTGGGACGGGCTGCTCTACCTGCGGCTGAGCGAGCTGCCCCTGAACCGGCCCTGGAACGATTTCGGCTTCCCGCTCCTCTACCCGTTCCTGGCCCGGCCGGTCGGCGCGCTGCTCGGCGGCGACACCGCGCTGGCCCTGCTGGTGATCAGCAACGTCGCGTTCCTGCTGGCGCTCTGGTACGGCTACCGGCTGGCCGAGGTGCTGCTCGGCGACGCACCAGCGGCCCGCCGCTTCACCAGGTATCTCGTGCTGCTGCCCACCGCGTTCCTGTTCCAGGCCGCGTTGACCGAGTCGCTCTTCGTCTGTCTCGCGTTGGCCGCGTTCTACCACGCCGAGCGACGCCAGTGGCTGCTGGTCGGTGTGCTCGGCTACTTCCTGGCGATGAGCCGCTCCGTCGGCCTGCTCGTCGCGCTGCCGTTGGCCCTGGTCCTGCTGCGTCAGCACGACTGGCGGCTCGGCCCCCGCGCCCTGCTCGGCTATCTGCGGATCGGCTGGCCGTTGCTGCTGCTGCCCGCCGGCTGGTTCACCTTCATGGCGTTCTGCCGGTGGCGCGGCGGCGACTGGTTCGCCTACCAGCACGCCCAGCGGATCGGGTGGGGCATCGAGGTGCAGAACCCGGTGCCGGTGCTGCTGAACGGGCTGGCCGGGGAGCCCCGCGACGCCGCCCGGGTCCTCTTCGCCGTGGCCGTGTTGGCCGTGCTGGTCGCCGGGTTCCGCCGCCGCGAGCTGGCCTACCTGGTGTACGGCGTACTCATGGTGCTGGTGCCGCTCTCGATGGGTCCGGCGGTGTACCGGAGCCTGCTGCGGTACCTGCTCGCCGCGTTCCCGGTGGCCCTGGTGCTGGCCCGGTGGGCGCGCCACGGCGGCGTCGACCTCTGGCTGACGGCGACGCTCGCCGTGGTGCAGGGCGTGCTGTTCGTGCTCTGGCTCACCTACTGGACCCACATGATCATCTGATTGGGCCGGCCGCCGACAGCGTGCCCAGCTGCCGACCTGAGGGCGTGCCCGGCGCGGGCGGACGCGACAGGCGTGTGCGAGGCTGTTTTCCCGCATCTGACTGGAGGCCCGGTGTTCGCCCTGCCGCTGACCGAGGAGGTCGAGCTGCGCCCGCTGGACCCGTGGCGGGCCGAGGAGTTCCTCGCCCACCTGGACCGGGCGCGGGAGCACATCCAGCCCTGGGTGTCGCCGTCGTTCGTCGCCACCGACCTGCCGTCCGCCCGGGCGGTGTTGCAGCGGTACGCCGACCGGTGGGCCAGCGACACCGGCGGCATCTGGGGGCTGTGGTGGCGCGGCACGCTCGTCGGCGGCGTCATGTTCGTGTCGTTCGACGTGGTGCTGGGCGTCTGCGAGGTCGGCTGCTGGCTGGAGCCGGCGGCGCAGGGGCGCGGCATTGTCGCCCCGGGGATCCGCCGGCTCGTCGACTGGGCCGTCCGCGAGCGCGGCATCCAGCGGGTCGAGTGGCGTACCAACGCCGCCAACGCCCGCAGCATCGCCCTGGCCCGCCGACTCGGCCTGCGCCACGACGGCACCCTGCGTCAGCTCTACCCGAGCCCCCGCGGCCGCATCGACCTGGAGGTCTGGTCGGTGCTCGCCGACGAGTGGCTGGCCAGCCCCGGCCCGGCACCGACCACCGTCCACTGACGACGGCGCTTTTTGTCGTACCCCGGCGGCACCATGCATCCATGGCCGTCCCCGCGCTCACCCCCCACCCCGACCCGCCGCGTTCCGTGCCGCTGCGTGAGGCGCGCACCCGGTTCGGTCAGCTTGTCGCCCTCGCCGAGCTGACCGACGCGGTCACCGTCGTCACCCGCGACGGCGATCCCCGCCCGGTCGCCGCGATCGTCCCCGCCGCAGCCGCGCGCAGCGGCGCCCAGGCCCGCGCCGACGCCGACCGGCTCGCCACGGTCACCGCAGGCTGGGCACGCCGTCTCGAGGAGCAGCACCGACGTAGCACCCAGCGGCACGCCGCCGAATTGGCCGCGATCCGCGCCGCTCTGGCGGAGGCGTGGGCCGAGTTGGACCGCCGGGTCGTCCCGGGCAGCGACCCCACGCTGGCCCGGCTGCGCGCGGCGCACAACGACCTGCTCGCCGGCTGACCGCGTCCGCGCGGCCAGTTCTCGGCGGGATCCTCCGTAGCCGGCCGAGCCACGGCGAGCGCGCGGCACCGTATCCTTCGTCCGTGGGGCTGCGGTTCACGACACGCGGATCGGACTCGCCGTGGGTGGACACCGTGTGGACCTGCACGAGCGACCAGGTCACCGCGATGACGTCCGTCGCGGGGGTGCGGTGGGGCCTGGTGTTCTGGACACAGGCCGGCCGGGCGCAGACGGGCATCACCGGTCCCGAGACCCGGACCGGCACGGCGCCGGTGCCGGAGGGCGCGACCTTCACGGGTATCGAGTTCGCCGTGGGCACCTCGCTGCGGGCCGTGCCCACCTCGACGCTGACCGACGGTGGCATCGCGCTTCCCGACACCACGCGCCGGGCGTTCTGGCTGGACGGCGGGCACTGGCAGACGCCCTCTCCCGACGACGCCGAGGCTCTGGTCGACCGCCTCGTCCGGGCCGGGGTCGTGGTCCGTGACGCGCTCGTCGCCGACGTGCTGCGGGGTCACCGCCCGGCCGTGTCGGGGCGCACGCTCGAACGCCGGTTCCGCGCCTCGACCGGATTGACGCAGAGCGCCGTCCGGCAGATCGAGCGTGCCCGTACGGCGGCGGAGTTACTGGCTGCCGGCGACCCGGCGGCCGACGTCGTCGTCAAGCTCGACTACTTCGACGAGCCGCACCTGGCCCGAGCGCTGCGCTCCTACGTCGGCCGCACCGCCCGGCAGCTGCGCGAGGGGTCCGGCGGCGCGATCGCCCTCGACCTGGATCACCGCCGGACGTCGTAGACCAGCTTGAGGATCCCGTTCGGGTAACTCTCCGACTCCCGCAGCGTCAGCATGTGCTTGTCCCGGTCGGCTCGGCCGAACAGGCTCTTGCCGGCACCGAGCAACACGGGGAAGACGAGCAGGTTGTACTGGTCGATCAAGCCCGCGTCGGACAGCCGCCGAGCCAGCTCCGCGCTTCCGTGGATGAAGATCGCGCCGCCCTCGCTCTCCTTGAGCGCGGCGATGTCGCCGGTCGAGCGCAGGATCGTGGTCGGCCCCCACCCGTCGACGACGGCGTCGTCGGACAGCGAGGTCGACACGACGTACTTGGGCAGCTCCTTGTAGCCGGCGTGGTCCTCCGAGCCGGGCCAGACCGGCGCGAACGCCTCGTAGCTGCGCCGGCCGAACATCAACGCCGTCGTGTCGGCAAGCTCCTCGCCCTTCAGCGACCAGGCTTCCGGGACGAACTCGAGGTCCTTGAACACCCACCCACCGCTGCGGTGCTCCTCGGTTGGGCCGCCGCCGGGCGAGTCCACGACGCCGTCGAGCGACATGAAGCCGGTGTAGACCAGATTGCGCATTGTGCTGTCTCCTCGTGCTCGGGCGAGCTGCCGGGTCCACGCTAGATCGCGACCCCGGTGGTTGTCTTGGACGAAAACGACAGGGGAACCACCACCACCACCACCGCCGCGGCCGGCTCGTCCTGCGTGTCTGTGGCGACCCGACGTTCAGCCGGTGGCCGGGTAGGCGTGCGTCTCGGCTGCCTTGACCGCCACCCAGACCCGCTGACCGGGAATCAGTCGCAGCTGCGCGGCCGCGGCAGGCGTGACGTCCGCGGCCACCCCGATCGGTCCGTCCAGCTGCACCCGTAGGTTGTCGCCGTGCCGCTGGACGCCGGTCACCGTCCCCGCCCAGGTGTTGCGCGGGCTGCCCTCCGGCCGGGACGGGTGCAGGGCCACCGCCGCCGGGCGGAACGCCACGAAGGCCTCGCCGTCCAACCGGTCGGCGACGGTGAGGGTCAGGGCCGGCGCGACGCGTACCACGTGTCCTTCGGCCCTGCCCCGGTAGAGGTTGAGCCCGACCAGCCGGGCCACGTAGTCGGTGCGCGGGCGGGCGGTGACGCTCGGTCCGTCACCCTCCTGGACCACCCGACCACCCTCGACGATGATCAGCCGGTCGGCGAGCGCGAGGGCGTCCAGTGGGTCGTGGGTGACCAGCACCGTGGCGCCTGGGTGCGCGGACAGGTGCCGGTGCAGCTCCGCGCGGGTGTCCAGCCGGGTACGGGCGTCCAGCGCGGCGAGCGGCTCGTCCAGCAGTAGCAGCGACGGCGCGACGGCCAGCGCGCGAGCCAGCGCCACCCGCTGCGCCTGGCCACCGGAGAGTTGTCGGGGACGGCGGTGCGCCTGCGCGTCAAGCCCCACCCGAGCGAGCCAGTCCCGGGCGGTGGCACGCGCGCCCCGCCGGTCCACGCCGTGCCGGCGCGGCCCGAACGCCACATTGTCCAGGGCACTGAGGTGCGGAAACAGCAGGTAGTCCTGGAAGACCACGCCGATCGGCCGGCGCTCGGTGGGCACCCAGCCGCGCGTCTCCGGGCGGTCCAGGTCGACGCCGTCGAGCGTGACGTGCCCGGCGGTGAGGGGATGCAGCCCGGCCAGCGCGCGCAGCGCGGTGGTCTTGCCGGCGCCGTTCGGCCCGAGCAGCGCGACCACCTCACCGGGCGCCACGCGCAGCGGGGCGTCCAGCCGGAATGCGCTCCGCTCGACGACGAGCCGGGCGTCCAGCAGCGGAGGCTTCATGCGCTGGTCATCCAGCGGTCCCGCAACGCCACCAGAATGCCCACCGACACGACGAGCAGCACCAGGCTGAGCACGATCGCGGACTCCAGGTCGGTCTCCAACGCCAGGTAGACGGCGAGCGGCATGGTCTGTGTCCGACCGGGATAGTTGCCAGCGAAGGTGATGGTGGCACCGAACTCGCCCAACGCCCGCGCCCAGCAGAGCACCGCCCCGGCGGCCAGCCCGGGTGCCACCAGCGGCAACGTGACGTGGGTGAAGGTGGTCCACCGGCCGGCGCCCAGCGTGGCGGCGGCCTCCTCGTAGCGGTGGTCGGCGGCGCGCAGAGCCCCCTCCACCGCGATGACCAGGAACGGCATGGCGACGAACGACTCGGCCAACACGACGCCCGCGGTGGTGAAGGGCAGGGTGATGCCGAACGTGGCGTCCAACCAACCGCCGAGCAACCCCCGCCGGCCGAAGACCAGCAACAGCGCCACCCCGCCGACCACCGGCGGCAACACCAGTGGCACGGTGACCAGCGCGCGGACCAGTCGCCGGCCGGGAAACTCGACCCGGGCCAGCATCCACGCGAGCGGCACCCCGAGCAGCAGGCAGAGCACGGTGGCCAGGGTCGCGGTCTGCACCGACAGCCGCAGCGCGGTCAGTGCCCCCGGCGTGGTGAGCCGCTGCGGCAGGGTCGTCCAGGGCGCCCGGATCACCAGACCGACGAGCGGCAGGACGAGGAAGAGCAGCCCCAACCCGGCGGGGATCAGCAGCGCGATCGGCACCCGCCCCCGCCGTCGGGGCGCGGCGTGCTCGAGGACCCGGCTCATGGCGCCTGGAAACCGGCCTCGGCGAGGACCGCCTGCGCCGGCGCCGAGCGGACGTACGCGACGAAGGCCTTCGCGCCGGCCGGATTCGGGGCGTCCTTCAGCGCGACGATCGGGTAGTCGTTGACCGCTCGCGCCGACTCGGGAAACTCCACCCCGGTCACGTCGGCGCTCGCCGCTCGTGCGTCCGTGCGGTAGACCAGGGCCGCGTCGACCTCACCGAGCTTCACCTTGGCGAGCGCGCCCCTGACGTCCTGCTCCAGGGTCACCGGGGTCAGCGCGACGCCGGCCGCGTCCAGGGCGGTGCGGGCAGCCGCCCCGCAGGGCACCTGGCTGGCGCAGAGTGCCACCTTCACGCCGGACCTGCTCAAATCGGCCAACCCGGTCACCCGTGCCGGGTTGCCGCGGGGCACCGCGATCACCAACTGGTTGCGGGCGAAGACGCTCGGTGCGCCGTCGGCGTTGCCCGCCGCGGTGACCGTGGCCATGTTCGCCGGGGCGGCGGAGGCGAACACGTCCGCCGGTGCACCCTGGTTGATCTGGTTGGCCAGCGCGGAACTGCCGGCCACGTTGAGAGTCACGGTGCTGCCCGGGTTGGCGGCCTCGAAGTCCTTGCCGATGCGGCGGAACGACTCGGTCAGCGAAGCGGCCGCGAACACCGTCACCCGGCCGTCCGCGGCACCGCCGGAGGCCCGTTCGCCGCCCGCGCCGCAACCGGCAACGGCCACCGCCACGAGTACGACCACCACCGCGCGCAGCACCCGCGCGCTCATCCCGCCGACCTTCCCCTGCTCGGGGCGGGTGCGGCCCGCTCCACCACCACGGTGGTCGACTTGATCACCGCGACGGCCATCGACCCGACCCGCAGGTCCAGCTCGTCGACCGCCTCCCGGCTCATCAGCGACACGACGCGGAACGGGCCGGCCTGGATGTCGACCTGGGCCATCACCGTGTCCTTGCGGACGTCGACGACGATGCCGCGCAGCCGGTTGCGGGCCGAGGAGAACTCGGCGCCCGCGTCCGGGTCGCCGGCCTGCGCGCGGGCGAACGCGGCCAGGTCGACCCCGTCGATCACCCGGTGGCCGTGCTCGTCGCGCCCGGCCGTCAGCCGCCCGGCGTCCACCCAGCGGCGGATGGTGTCGGCGCTGACGCCGAGCAGGTCGGCGGCCTCCCCGATCCGGTACGTCGTCACCGGCTCACCCTAGCGCCCGCAGTTGCGAGCTGATAAGGCCCCATAGTCATCATCTGCGTAGGCGCACAGGTATCAACGTCAGCAGTTGCGATAGCAAGCCGACACGCACCGCCCTCGCACGTCTCGGCCCCTCGCACGTCTCGGCCCCTCGCACGTCTCGGCCCCTCGCACGTCTCGGCCCCTCGCACGTCTCGGCCCCTCGCACGTCTCGGCCCCTCTCGCCGCAAGATCGTGCTCGATCCAGGAAGTAGTGGCATCGGTGTGTTGGTGAGGCCACTACTTCCAGGATCGAGCGTGACCAACGGATGCGAGTCACCCGAAGTCGCTCCCGGGGCCTGGCAGACGACGTCCTCGGAGATACGTCAACGACCCGCGGGCGTGCCGCGTGAACGACCCGCGGGGCGTGCCGCGTGAACAGAACCGCGGGGCGTGCCGCGTGAACAGGACCGCGACCGCGTGAGAAGAACCGCGATCGAAGGAGATCAGGGCCGGCGGGGGTGGCCCTTGAGGTGTCGTCCCAGCTCGCGGGCGATCTCGCGGTTCGCGTCGCGCTCGGCGAGCGTCTGCCGCTTGTCGTACGAGCGCTTGCCCTTGGCCAGGGCAAGCTCGACCTTGGCATAGCCGTTCTCGAAATACATCGACAGCGGGACCAGGGTCACCCCGCCCTCGCGGACCTTGTCCAGGATCCGGTCGATCTCGGCCCGGTGCAGCAGCAGCTTGCGGTTGCGGCGCGGGGCGTGGTTGGTCCACGTGCCGTAGGTGTACTCGGCGATGTGCAGGCCGTACAGCACGATCTCACCGTCGCGCTCGTGCGCGAACGCGTCCACCAGCGAGGCCCGCCCCTCGCGCAGCGACTTCACCTCGGTCCCGACCAGCACGATGCCCGCCTCGTAGGTGCGCAGCACGGTGTACTCGTGCCGGGCCTTCTTGTTCGAGGCGATCAACCGGCGTTCGGGCTGCTTGGACGGGCTCACCCCGCGACGATATCCGGCCGCTGCCTCAGTCGGTCGTCCGGCGTTCGGGGAGCAGTCGCCCGGTCAGCTCCCGTACCGCCTCGGCGAACTCGTCCTGCGACTCGCACGGCCAGTGCCCGAGGATCGGTGGGGGAACGCTGTCGCTGGGCGCCGGCACCACATCCTGCGGGTCGACCAACCGGCGGTCCACCGTCGCCGCCGGCCCGGTCAGCGTCTCGGCCTTTCCGGGCCGGTGGGCGGCGAAGATCCAACCACCGATCGGGTCGGTGTCGCGCCACAGGTTGATCCAGCGCCAGCCGACCCGCTCGCCGATCTCCCGCAGCGCCGGCTCGTCGGCGTAGGCCGGGAACAGACGCGAATACAACCGACCCAGTGGCGATCCGTAGGTCAGCAGCGCGACCCGGTCGGTGATCCGGGTGGGCAGTTGCAGCACCGTCGCGGCGAGCAGCACCGAGCCGTGGCTGTGCCCGGCCAGCAGCACGCCCTGTCCCTGCTCCACCAGGTAGGTGATCCGCTTGGCCAACTCGGGCACGGCCCGCTCGGCGTAGCAGGGCGGCGCGAACGGGTGTGCCGCCCGGGGCCAGAACGTGCCCAGGTCCCAGAGCACACCCACGTAGCGACGGAACTGCGCCGTCCGGTACGCGAAGATGCCGCCCACCACCAGGCCGAGCAGGATCACGGCGATCGCGTAGCTGCCCGACCCGATCAGGAAGTTGACCATGCTCTCGGGCACTCCGACGTAGCGCTGCGCCAGTTCGCCCGGCAGAAGCTGGAGCAGGCCGAGCACGCTGGTGGACAGGCCGAGCGCCGCCAGCCCGGCGTACACCACGGAGAGCGGTTCCAGCCGCTCGGTGAACCGGGCGCGGGCGACGGCCCGCTCGACCCGGCGCAGCCGGTCCGCCGCCGCCGGGGGCGCGTGCGGGAAGTCGGCGGCCACGATCGCCTGGGCGGCCCGCCGCCGCCCGCGGCGGGTCAGCCTGGTCACCAGGGCGGCCACCAGCAGGGCGGTCACCACCGCCAGGAAAAACCCGAAGATCGCCCACTTGTACGCCAGGGGCGGGCTGGTCTCCAGCCCGTCCGCGGTCGTGCCCTCGCGATCGAGCAGGTCCGCCACCCGGTAGACCAGTTCGGCGGAGAACGCCACGGCGAGGCCGGCCGCGATCGTGACGAAGACCGGCGCTCCCAACGCGCGCAGCGGCGCCCCGCGCTGCCCGCCCCGCCGCCAGAGCACCAGCGCGGCGAGGATGGTCACCAGCATCATCTGGCTGACGAACAGCCAGGCCACGATCGCTCCGTAGCCGGGTAGTGCGCCGCCCTGCGGCCACGGGGCGGGACTGATGACGACGTGCACGATCACCAGCATCGTCACGCCGCAGGCGATCGTGCGCAGCCCGCGGAAGAGGGCGTCCACCCGGGGCGCCGGGTCGGTCCGGTCGATGCTCGGCACCACCGTGAGCAGGACCAGGCAGGCCAGCAGTACCGCCCCGGTGGCCGCCAGCAGGAGCACCATCACCCACGAGCGGTGTTGGCTGGCGCGGGCGGCCAGCAGGCTGCCGTCGAGGGTGGCGAATCCCGCCGCGACGTGGACCGAGCGCAGCCGACCCACGAGTGGCTCGCCGTCCCACTGGCCGACCGCGCTCAACCGGTGCTTCGAGGTCCGGGTCGACGGGGTCCGGAACGCGTCGAACGAGTGGCCCGGGCGGGCGCCGAGCCACCAGACCACACCGATGGCGGCGACCGGCACCAACGCCAGCACACCCAGGCGGAGCCCGGGCGGGCGTCCGCCGAGCCAGGACAGCCAGCTCCGCCCGGCCAGGCACGCCGGGGTGTCCATGCAGCGCCAGGCGACCAGGTCCAACGCCACCCCGACGATGGAGAGCACGTAGAGCATGGTGAGGGTGAGGGCGAGCACCCGGCACAGCGCCATGACGCCCAGCTTCGACGCGGTGTTCGCCGGGCGCATCCAGAGCGCCACGTTGCAGAGCATGAAGGGCAACAGGAACACCAGCGACAGCGTCCGCACGGCCGTGCCGGACGGCAGGTCACTCCACCGGTACGCCTCCAGCGTCACCCCGTCCGTCCCGGTCGAGTCCGGGTAGCCGGGGCGCGGTCGGTAGAACCCGCCGCTGCGGTCCCCGGCGACCTGGTGCACGTACGGCCGGCCCAGCACCTGATCCGCCCCCGCGCCGGAGACACCGTGCACCCGCAGTTCCACGATCCCGCCCGACGTGGTCGGTCCGGTCGGCGACACGTCCGCCATGGGCCCCCCGAGGTGTGCGCGGCAGCCGGGCGGGTCGTCGACGGACGACCACCCACGCGGCTCCCCGGCTTACCCATCCCGAACCCGGTCAACCATCCGCCGAGCCCGGGCCATGGTGCGGCCGACCGTCAACAGGTGATTTCATGGCGCTATGGCGAATCCGGTGATCCTGACCGTCGACGACGACCCCGTGGTGTCCCGCGCGGTGGCCCGGGACATCCGCCGCCGTTACGGCGACCGCTACCGGGTGCTGCGCGCCTCCTCCGGGCCGGAGGCGCTGGACGCGCTGCGGGAGGTCAAGCTGCGCGGCGAGCAGGTGGCGCTGCTCCTGGCCGACCACCGGATGCCGGAGATGACCGGCGTGGAGTTCCTGGAAGCGGCAATGGACATCTTCCCGGCCGCCCGCCGGGTGCTGCTCACCGCCTACGCGGACACCGACGCCGCGATCGAGGCGATCAACGTGGTGGACCTGGACCACTACCTGCTCAAGCCCTGGCATCCGCCGGAGGAGAAGCTGTACCCGGTGGTCGACGGGCTGCTGGAGGCGTGGTCGGTCACCCCGGACGCGGCGAGCGCCGAGATCCGGGTCGTCGGGCACCGCTGGTCGGCGCCGTCGTTCAAGGTCCGTGACTTCCTGGCCCGCAACCTGGTGCCGTACCGGTGGATGCTCTCCGACGATCCGGAGGGCGCCCGCCTGCTCGACGCGGCCGGGGCCACCGAGGCGGACGTGCCGCTGGTGGTGACGGCCGACGGTAAGGCGTTGATCGCCCCGAACGAGGCCGAGTTGGCCGCGTTGGCGGGGCTGACCGTGGTGCCCGCGTCGGACTTCTACGACCTGGTGGTGATCGGTGGCGGCCCGGCCGGCCTCGGTTCCGCCGTGTACGGCGCGTCGGAGGGGCTGCGCACCGTGCTCGTCGAGCGGCGGGCGACCGGCGGGCAGGCCGGGCAGAGCAGCCGGATCGAGAACTACCTGGGTTTCCCCGACGGCGTCTCGGGCGCGCAGTTGACCGATCGGGCCCGGCGGCAGGCGGTCAAGTTCGGCGCCGAGTTGCTCAGTGCCCGGGAGGTGGTCGGTCTGAGTGAGGCCGGCGGCGCCCGGCTGTTGCGCTTCGGCGACGGCTCCGAGATCGCGGCGCACACCGTGGTGCTGGCCACCGGTGTGTCGTACCGGGTGCTGGACGCCCCCGGGCTGGCTGACTTCACCGGTCGGGGGGTGTTCTACGGCGCGGCCGCCACCGAGGCGCCGAGCTGCGTCGAGCAGGAGGTCTACATCGTCGGCGGGGCCAACTCCGCGGGCCAGGCGGCGGTGCACTTCTCCCGGTACGCGTCGAGGGTGCACCTGCTGATCCGGGGCGCGGACCTGACCGCCTCGATGTCGCGTTACCTGATCGACCAGTTGGAGCGGATCGACCGGATCACCGTGCACCCGCACACGGCCGTGGTTGGCGGGGCCGGTGAGGACCACCTGCAACGGCTCACCCTCTGTGACACCCGTACCGGGGAGGCCCGCTCGGTCGACACCTCCTGGTTGTTCATCTTCATCGGCGCGGAGCCCCGTACGGACTGGTTGGACGGGGTGGTGGTCCGGGACGGGCGCGGCTTCATCGTCACCGGCCCGGACCTGCTGGCCGGGGGACGCCGGCCGGCCGGCTGGTCGCTGTCGCGCGACCCGTACCACCTGGAGACCAGTGTGCCGGGGGTGTTCGCGGCCGGGGACGTGCGGGCCGAGTCGGTCAAGCGGGTCGCCTCGGCCGTCGGCGAGGGCGCGATGGCCGTCTCCCTCGTGCACCGTTACCTGGAGGCCCAGTGAGCCGGTTCAGTGAGCCTCGCAACGAAGGAGACCCAGTGAGCATCGAGTCTGATCGGCTGACACCTGCGGAGTTGCGCACCCTGTTCCTGTTCGAGTCCCTCGACGAGGGGCAGCTCGACTGGCTGGCCGAACGCGGCCGGGTCGAGCAGCGCGCCGGCGGCACCCTCGTGTACGCCGAGGGCGAGGCGGCGACCTGCTTCTTCGTGCTGGTGCGTGGCGCGGTCGCGCTGAGCCGGCAGGTGCGCGGCGACGATGTCGAGGTCAGCCGCACCGACCAGCGCGGCGTGTACGGCGGGGCGGTCCAGGCGTACCTGGGTGACCAGGTCGACCAGGTCTACCGCAACAGCATGCGGGCGGTGGCCGACTCCGACCTCTTCGTGCTGCCGGCGGAGGACTTCGCGCACGCCCTGCGGTCGTGGTTCCCGATGCCCATGCATCTGTTGGAGGGGCTGTTCTTCGGCATGCGGGACTCGCAGACCATCGTCGGCGAACGGGAGCGGTTGTTGGCGCTCGGTTCGCTGTCGGCGGGGCTGACCCACGAGCTGAACAACCCGGCCGCGGCGGCGGTGCGCGCCACCTCGGTGCTGCGGGACCGGGTCGCCGGGATGCGGCACAAGCTCGCCATGATCGCCGACGGTCGGCTCGACGGCACCGCCCTGCACGGCCTTGTCGCGTTGCAGGAGGAGGCGGTGGCCCGGGTGGCCACCGCGCCGAAGCTGACCCCGATGGCCACCGCCGATGCCGAGGACATCCTCACCGACTGGCTGGAGGAGCACGGCGTCAGTGGTGCCTGGGACCTGGCGCCGATCCTGGTGGGTGGTGGTCTCGACGCGCCCTGGCTGGCGCGGGTGAAGGCGGCGGTCGGTGCCGCGGACCTGGAGGCGGCGGTGCGCTGGCTGACCTACACGGTCGACACCGAGTTGCTGATGCGGGAGATCGGCGACGCGGTCACCCGGATCTCCGGCCTGGTGGGCGCCGCCAAGCAGTACTCGCAGCTGGACCGCGCGGCGCATCGGGTGGTGGACGTGCACGACCTGCTCGACGCCACGCTCGTGATGTTCAAGGGGAAGATCCCCGCCGAGGTGAAGCTGGTCCGCGAGTACGACCGCAGCATCCCGCCGGTCCCGGCGTACGCGGCCGAGCTGAACCAGGTGTGGACCAACCTGATCGACAACGCGTTGGGCGCGATGGGGGAGAAGGGGGTGCTGACCGTCCACACCGGCCGCGTCGGTGACCAGTTGGCGGTCGAGGTCACCGACACCGGCCCGGGTATCCCGCCCGAGGTGCGTCCACGCATCTTCGAGCCGTTCTTCACCACCAAGCCGGTCGGCGCGGGCACCGGCCTGGGGCTGGACATCTCGTACCGGATCGTGGTGCACAAGCACCACGGCGACATCCGGGTGGAGACCGAGCCGGGACGGACCACCTTCCGGGTGCTGCTGCCGATCACGGAGGGCGCACCGGAGGTGCCCGGCGACGCGCCGGCTACCTAGAGACAGCAGGCGGTAGCGGGCAGTAGTCTCGGGCGGCGTTTCGTGATCCCGCCCCCGAGGAGGGTCCCGTGGAGTCGATGGCACGCCAGCGCACCACCGTGGAGAACGACCAGCCGGATGATCCACCGGACACGATGTTGCCGGAGCTGGAGGATCGTGAGTGGCTGCACCACGCACAGGAGTTCGCGCACACCAGCTTCTGGGCGGTGGCCCGCCGGCTGCCCCGGCTGGTCCGGGCAGCGGTCGGCCTGGCCTGGTCCACCAACCGCCGGGACACGGTCGCCTCCATCGGCCTGAACATCGCCGCCGGGGTGATGACCACATTCGGCCTGCTCGCGACGACAAGCGTGCTGCGCGAGCTGTTCGCCGTCGGTCCCACCCCGGACCGGGTCCGCTCGGCCCTGCCGGCGCTGATCGTGGCGGCGGCGGCGGTGTCGGCGCGCGGCGGCCTGACCATCGCGGCGGGTTGGGCACAGGCCCGGCTGATCCCGCAGATCAACTATCAGGTGGAGCTGCGGCTGTTCGAGGCCACCACGGCGGTGGACCTCGCCGCGTTCGACGACGCCGGCTTCGCCGAGGAGATGGACCGGGCGCGCGATCGGGGGATGGCGGAGGCCGCGTACATCGTCGACCACACCGTCAACCTGGTCACCGGCGTGGTGGGGATGCTCGCCACCGCCGTCGCGGTGACCGTCATCCAACCGCTGCTGCTGCCCTGCCTGCTGCTCGCCGCGGTGCCCCAGGCGGTCACCGCGGTGCGGATGGCCCGCCGGGAGTACCTGGCGATGCTGGCCCGGATCACCAGGCGACGCCGAATGTGGATGCTGGCCCACCTGATGGCCAACCGGCACACCGCCGCCGAGGTGCGCGCGTACCAGATGCGCGACTTCCTGCTCGCCGAGTATCGCGGGGTGATGGCGGTCGAGACCCGCGCCGAGCTGCGGCTGGTCCGCTCGCAGACCGGCACCCGGGTCATCGGTGCCACGGTGGCGGGGCTGGCCACCTTCGGCGTGTACGCGGTCCTCGGCGGCCTGCTGCTCAGTGGGATGGTGGCCCTCGCCGCCGCGGCCACCGCCCTGCTCGCGTTGCAGTCCGCGCGGACCAGCCTGGGCGTGGCCGTCGTCGCCACCAACTCGCTGTACGAGGATGCCCTCTACTACCAGGACTACCAGGACTTCCTGGCCCGCGCCCACGCCCGGGTGCCGATCGGGGGCAACCGGGTGACCGACGGTGTCGACGTGATCGAGGTGGACGACGTGAGCCTGCGCTACCCGGACACCGACACCCCGGCGGTGGACCGGGTCAGCCTGACCGTCCGCCGGGGCGAGGTGATCGCGCTTGTCGGCGAGAACGGCTCCGGCAAGACCACCCTGGCCAAACTGATCGCGGGCCTCTACCAGCCGACCGGCGGGGTGATCCGTTGGGACGGCGTCGACGCGGCGGAGTTGGACCCGCGCGCACTGGGCGCCGAGGTGGCCGTGATGACCCAGGAGTGGTGGAAGTTCCCGTTCACCGCCGGGCAGAACATCCGCGTCGGCCGGCACGACCGCCCACCGGACCGGTCCGGCCCGAGTGTGCAGGAGGCGGCCCGTGCGGCCGCCGCGCACGACATGATCGTCGGCCTGCCGCGCGGCTACGACACGCTGCTCGACCGGGAGTTCAAGGACGGCCACGAACTGTCCGGTGGGCAGTGGCAGCGGCTCGTCGCGGCTCGCGGCCTCTACCGCGACGCCGCCCTGCTGATCTGTGACGAACCCTCGGCAGCCCTGGACGCGCGTGCCGAACACGCCCTGTTCCAGCACCTGCGCCGCCGCCCCGACCGGGCGGTCGTGTTGATCACCCACCGGCTGGCAAACGTCCGGCACGCCGACCGGATCTTCGTGCTGGAACGGGGTCGACTCGTCCAGCACGGCAGTCACGACGAGCTGATGTCCGCCGGGGGCCTCTACCGCGAGCTGTTCGACCTACAGGCCAGCGGCTACCTGACCGGCACCGACGAACGCCGCCCCGCCGACACCCGCTGACCAGATTGGCTGAGCCCAGCCGAGGAGGCTGCCGCGGCCCTATGCCCAGGCGCGGTCGAGGGCCAGCGCCAACCGCTGTAGCCACTGCTCGACGGTGCCCTCGATACCTGGGTACTCGTCGGTGAAGTTGTCCCAGTCGACGCCCCAGGTCAGCACGGTCTCGGCGACGAAGCGGTCGGCTTCGAAGGCGAGGTCCGGTCGCATGAGCCGGCGGACCAGGTCCAGGTCGACGGTGGTGGTCTCGGCGAGGAGGACCGCGTCGTAGAGATCCTTGCCCTGCGGATACGAGTCGGTGGCCAGCCACAGCAGCTTCCACGCCAGCGCCAGCGCGGCGGGTGCGGCCAGCATCGGCTCCGCGACACCCGGCAGCAGGACCGTCTCCGGTGGGAGGGGAAGCTCTTCGCCGAAGACGATGTCGAGCTGTACGTGGCCGTCCGGAGCCCCGGGCGCGCTGAACGGGACGACGAGGCGGCGGCCGTCGGCCCGGTCGTACGTCCAGATGGCGGCCTCGCTGATCCGGTCCGGTCGCAGGCCGGCATCCGGGGTGGCCCGGACGGCGGCCTTGACGGCGTCGAGTAGCACACGGGCGTCGGCACTGTCGCTGGTGATCATGTGTGGGACGACGACGAAGTCGAGATCGCCCGGCTCGCGGGCGCCGTCTCCGACCTGGGCCGGCATGAGGACACTGCCGCGCAGCACGAGATGGCGGCTCTCGGGGATCGCCGCGATGACCGCCAGGACCTGTCGCATCGCGGCGCGCCGGGCGGCGGTCCATCGCTCACCGGTGGCGGCCACGAGGAAGTCGGGCTCACCAGCCCGGTACGCGTTCGAATACTGCCTGAGCGCCGGATCGAACGCCGCCCGCTGGCGGACGGGCACGTCGGCGGGCAGCGGTCGGTAGGTCGGCGGGAAGTCCGGCGAGCCCTCCGGCGCGGACCTCATGGCGTTCTCGCGCTCCACCTGCCACTCGTCCACCCGGCTCTCGGGCACGTCCAGCCAACTGCGGTCGTATGCCAGGTTGTTGTCGAAAACGACGTACTCCTGCTCGACGGCGACGGCCTCATAGCCGGCGGCGGCCAGGATCGCGACGAGGTCGTCCAGGCGCTGCTTGGCGGTGGTGAGCCCCACGCCGTGGCAGCGCTGGTTGACGAACCGCTCCTGCGCACCACCGGCGCGTTCCCGGCGGGCGTTGCGGGACAGTCGCGCCCCGTGCGGCTCGACCAGATCGGTGATCGCCAACACCTGCGCCACCACCGGGCCGGTCAGCAGCAGTTTGACGTGATGCTCGAAGTACCGACCTCTCGGCTCCGTCGCCGCCTGCTCGTCCGACTGCGGCACACCGACGCACCACGGTGCCGCCTCGATCTTCGTGCGGTTCACGTACATGCCGGTGGACCGCAGTTCGCGTTGCCAGCGCTGCGCCACGGCCTGCTGCTCGGCCAGCGTGCCTCGCCCGGTCAGGGTGAGCATCGGCTGGGAGGCGAACGTGCCCCGGTCGAGCACGATGTGCACGGACTTCAGCCGGTGCCGGGCCGCGAAGGCAGACAGCGCGTCCGCCTCGTGCTCTCGGACCGTGATGTGGATTTCGAAGTCCCCCGACACCTCATGCATCGGCGGAGTCTATGCCAGGGCGTCAGAGCACGCGGGCGACGCCGCAGTAGCCATCGACCGGGGCCGGGGGCCTGCTGTCGGTCCGCCAGTGCCCCAGCGGCACGACACCCGGCTCGACCAGGTCGAGGCCGTCGAAGAACGCCGTGAAGTCCGCGACCGCACGCAGGTGGTACGGCAGAGCACCGCTTTCGTTGTACTGCCGATGCGACTCGATGACCCGCTCGCTGGTAGCCGTACCGTCGGACATCGCCAGGAAGCTGCCCGGCGGTAGGGACGAGACCAGAGCGTCGACGATGGCCCGCGCCTCGGCCGGTTTCTCGACGTGACCCATGACGCCCAGCATCATCAGCGCGATCGGCTCACCGAAGTCCAATGTGTCGCGGGCGTCCTGGACGATCTTCTCCGGATCGCGCAGGTCGGCGTCGACGTACTGGGTGGCACCCTCCTGGCTGCTGGTCAGCAGCACCCGGGCGTGCGCGAGAACCATCGGGTCGTTGTCGACGTAGACGACGCGCGCCTGCGGCGTGATCCGTTGGGCGACCTGGTGGGTGTTGTCGGCCGTGGGCAGGCCGGTACCGACGTCGAGGAACTGGCGGATCCCCGCCTCTGCGGCGAGATAGGTCACGGCTCGTCCGAGGAACGCGCGCGAGTACCGGGCCGCCTCGACGATTTCCGGGAAGACCGCCCGTACCTGTTGGCCGACCTCGCGATCCGGGGCGAAGTTGTCCTTACCGCCGAGCCAGTAGTTCCACACCCGTGCCGAGTGCGGCACCGTCGTGTCCAGCTTGGCGGCCGAACCTCCCACCGACTGCTCAGCACCTCCCACCGACTGCTCAGCGTGGTCCTGCGACATGTCCGTCTCCCCTTACCAGCCATGCGATGTCGAGCCGTAGCCTAGCGGCGCGGCGGCGCTCGCATGGTACTGCGGATCGACGAAACCCTTGATGGCGGCAGGGCCACGGTCAGAGGTCGTCGGGCCACCAGAATGGATCGAGGCTCTTGCCGTGGCCGCCTGGGCAGGTGCCGTACCCGATGCTGGAGACGTCAGGGGGTGCCGGTCAGGAACTCGGCCAGGACCCGCGTGTGGGTGGAGAACGCCAACTCGGCAGGTTCGGAGAGCACCAGCCACTCGGTCGCCTCCTCCGTCGGCGTCGACGGTGGCAGATCCTCGGCCGCTCGCTCGGGCAGCACTCCGAAGATCATCATTGTGCCGCCGTGCGGGGCGCCGTGCACCGCGAGCAGTCGGGCGTCCCCGGCGGCCGCGACCAGGCCGGTCTCCTCCCGCAGCTCACGAACGAGCGCGTCGGACCACTCCTCGCCGTACTCGACGAAGCCGCCGGGTAGCGCGAGCAGCCCGCGGGCCGGCTCGATGTCCCGGCGGACCACCACGACACCCAGGCCGTCGGCCGTGCGGACCGGCAGCACCGCGACCGCCACGGGCAGCGGGTTGCGCCAGACGGTCTCGCCGCAGGCCGCGCAGACCCGCGGCCATCCGGCGGCCGGCGGGTAGGCGGCGCCGCAGTAGGAGCAGTGCGAGTACGGCGTGCCGGTCATCCGCAGCACGTTACCCCCGCCGCCGCCCACTCTGCCGCGCCGCCGCCCGCGCTCGGGCCGCCGCTCAGGCTCAGGCCTCCGGGGCGCCGGTGTAGAAGGCGGTGGTACGCGCGGCGGCGGCGTTCGCCTCGTCGGGATCGGTGCCGGCGGCGATGCTCGCCGCACCCCACAGCCGGCTGCTCACTTCCACCGCCCGTCGGCCCTCGGGCGAGGCGCTCCACTCGGCGGCCTGCTCGGGGGTGATCCCGCTGCCGTCGCCGGCCAGGTGGGCGGCGAGACCGAGGAGCCCGAGGTCCCAGCCGACGCCGACGGCGCCCGGCCCGAACTGGGCCCACCGGTCCTGGTCGACGTGCGCGATGTGGTCCAGGTCGAGGCGTGCCCGCTCGTCGTCGACCGGGGTGATCCGCACCTCGATCCAGCTCACCTCGCCGCCCATTTCCCAGGTGGCGGTGAAGCGGTGTGGCGGCTCGCAGGTCTCGACGACGCCGTGGGCGTTGCCCTGCAGCTCGTACTTGCCGTGCAGCCGCAGGTCACCGGAGATCGGCAGGAACCAGCGGGGGATGCGCTCGGCGTTGGTGCAGGCGTCCCACAGATCCTCGGCCGTCGCCTGGTAGGTCTGGCTGATCGTGGTCACCCGAGCCGCACCGGCCTCCAGGGTGCGGCTGCCGACCGTGCGCCGCACGGCGTTGATCTGCTCGGTGGCGTCGAACATCAGGTGTTCCTCTCGTCGGGTGGGTCGGCTGCCTCGCGCAGCCGACGCTCGCGTCGGCCCCGGGCCAGCTCGGTGGCGAGTGCCGCCAGGGGCGGGGTCCAGAACCGGCGGAAGTGCTCCAGCCAGCCGTCGACCTCACGTAGTGGCCGTGGGTCGACCGCGTACAGCCGCCGGGCGCCCTCCGGGCGCACGGTGGCGAAACCGTTGTCCCGTAACACCTTGAGGTGCTGGGACACGGCGGGCTGGGAGATGCCGAACTCGTCGCGGATCACCGCGCTGACCGCGCCGGCGGTCTGCTCGCCGGTGGCGAGCAACTCCAGGATGCGGCGCCGGACCGGATCGCCCAGCACGTCGAAGGCGTGCACGCGACAGTTATATCAGCAGCAGCTTATTTAAGCCAAGCGTGATAACCCGATCAGCTTGTCCAGTCGGATCGGCAGGTCCCGGATCCGCACGCCGGTGGCATGGTGCACCGCGTTGGCGACCGCCGCCGCCGCGCCGACGATGCCGATCTCGCCGATGCCCTTCACCCCGGCGGGGTTCAGCTCGTCGTCCCGCTCGTCCAGCCAGTACGCCTCGATGGACTCGACGTCCGCGCAGCCGGTGATGTGATAGGTGGCCAGGTCGTGGTTGACCCAGTCGCCGTACCGCTCGTCGAGCAGGCCCTCCTCGTGCAGGGCCATCGACAGCCCCATCGTCATGCCGCCGATGAGCTGGCTGCGGGCCGTCGTCGGATTCACCACCCGACCGGCCGCGAACACGCCGAGCATCCGGTTCAGTCGTACCTCGCCGGTGTCCGCGTCCACCCGCACCTCGACGAACTGCGCCCCGTACGCGTACCGGGGCAGGGCGGGCTGCCCGCCCACCTCCTCGGTGGTGTCCGCCTCGGCGGTCACCTCGCCGGTCGGCGGTCCGCCGTCGCGCAGCTTGTCGCGCAGCGCCTGCGCGGCGCGGATCACCGCCCAACTCCAACTGGCGGTGCCCATCGAGCCCCCGGCCAACGGCGCGGTCGGCAGGGCGCTGTCCCCGATGTGGATCTCCACCCGTTCCGGCGGCACGCCGAGGGCGTCGGCGGCCACCTGCCAGATCGCCGTCCGGGCGCCGGTGCCGATGTCGGTGGCGTCGATCCGGACCAGGAAGCTCCCGTCCGGTCGGGCGGTGGCCGTGGCCGACGACGGCCGGGCCCGAGCCGGGTAGCTCGACCCGGCCATCCCCGTGCCGATCAGCCAGCGCCCGTCGCGCCGGGCGCGGGGCGTCGGGTCCCGGTCGGTCCAGCCGAACCGCTGCGCACCCTCGCGTAGACAGGCCACCAGGTTGCGGCTGGTGAACGGCCGCCCCTGGTCCGGGTCGACCGCCGTGTCGTTGCGGATGCGCAGCTCCACCGGGTCGACGCCGACGGCGATGGCCAGCTCGTCCATCGCCGACTCCAGGGCGTACGCGCCGGGGCACTCGCCGGGGGCGCGCATCCAGAACGGCGTGGGCACGTCGAGGCGGACCAGCCGGTGCGTGGTGCGGCGGTGGGGTGCGGCGTACATGCTGCGGGTGTAGACGGCGGTCTGCTCGGCGAACTCCCGGATGGTCGAGGTCTGGCTGATCGCGTCGTGGCAGATGGCGGTGAGCCGCCCGTCGGCGTCGGCGGCGAGGCGGACCCGCTGGATGGTGGGGGTGCGATAACCGACCGGCCCGAACAGTTGCTGGCGGGTCAGCGCCAGCTTCACCGGTCGGTCCACGTGCCGGGCCGCGAGGGCGGCCAGCACCACCGACGACTTGGCGTACCCCTTGCTGCCGAAGCCGCCGCCGACGTGCTCGGCGACCACCCGGATCGACTCGGGGGGCAGCTCGAACAGCTCGGCGAGGGTGGCCCGCACCGGTGACGCACCCTGGGTGGAGTCGTGCACCAGCAGCCGGCCGTCGCGCCACTGTGCCGTCGTGGCGTGCGGCTCCATCGGGTTGTTGTGGTATGCCGGCGTGCGGTACGTGGCGTCCACCCGCACCGGCGCCGCCGCGTACCCGGCGTCGAAGTCACCCTCGGCGGTGTCCGTCGGGTAGCTGGGGTTGACGTGGTCCGGCTGGTACAGGCCGGGGTGGTCGTCGGTGAGCACGGTGCTGTGCGGGCCGGCGTCGTAGTCGATGCGGACCAGCCGGGCGCCCTCCCGGGCCGCCTCCAGGCTGGTGGCCACCACCACGGCGACGTACTGCCCCCGGTAGTGCACCGCCGGCTCCTGCAACAGCCACAGCTCCGGCTGCGGACCGGGCGCCATCCGGGGCGCGTTGCCGTGGTGCACGACGGCCAGCACGCCCGGCGACGCCAGCGCCTCCGTGGTGTCGACCCGGGTGATCCGGCCGCGCACCACCGCAGACGGCACCGCCCAGCCGTAGGTGATGCCGTCCACCGGGTACTCCACCGCGTACCGGGCGGTGCCGGTGACTTTCGCGCGGCCCTCCAGCCGGGGGTACGCGTGGCCGACCGCGTCGGTGCTCACGACGCCGCCAGCTCGCTGAGCGCCCGCACGGTGATGGCCCGGGTCAGCGGCACCTTGAAGCCGTTGTGCCGCAACGGGCGGGCCTCGGCCAGTTCCGCGTCGGCGGCCCGTCCGGCCAGCTCCGGACTGAACGGTCGACCCCGCAGCTCCTCCTCGGCCCGGTACGCCCGCCACGGCCGGTGCGCCACCGCCCCGTACGCCAGCCGCACGTCGCGGACCACGTCCCCGTCGAGGTCCAGCACGGCGGCCACCGAACCGGCGGCGAAGGCGAACGAGGCCCGGTCGCGCACCTTGAGGTACGTCGAGCGGCGCGCGGCCGGCAGCGGTGGCAACCGGACGGCGGTGATCAGCGCGCCCCGGCCCAGGGTGGTCTCCCGTTCCGGGTGCGTGCCGGGGGAGCGGTACAGGGCGGTGATCGGGAGGTCGCGGGGGCCGTCGGTCTCGTGTACCTGCACCACCGCGTCGAGTGCGGTCAACGCCACGGCCAGGTCGGACGGGTGGGTGGCCACGCACTGTTCGGACCAGTCCAGCACCGCCAGGTCGCGGTTCTGGCCGTGCAGGGCGGCGCACCCGCTGCCCGGCTCCCGCTTGTTGCACGCCTTGCCGGTGTCCTGGAAGTAGACGCAGCGGGTGCGCTGCAACAGGTTGCCGCCGGTGGTGGCCATGTTGCGCAGCTGTCCGGAGGCGGCGGCGAGCAGGGCGCGGGCCAGCACCGGGTAGTCCCGGCGGACCACGGGGTGGGCCGCGAGGTCGCTGTTGCGGACGGTCGCGCCGATGCGCAGCCCGCCGTCGGGCAACTCCTCGACGGTGTCCAGCGGGAGCCCGGTCACGTCCACCAGCACGTCGGGGCGCTGCACCCCGAGTTTCATCAGGTCCACCAGGTTGGTGCCGCCGCCCAGGTAGGCCGCGTGCGGTTCCGCGCCGAGCACGGCGACCGCGTCGACCACGTCGGCCGGCCGGTGGTAGCGGAACGCCCTCATCGCGTCGCCGCCGTCTCGCGGACGGCCGCCACGATGTGCGGGTACGCGGCGCAGCGGCACAGGTTGCCGGCCATCCGCTCGCGGATCTCCGCGTCGGTCAACTCGGCGGACGTGTTCAGGTCGTCGGTGACCGCGCTGGGCCAGCCGCGAGCGACCTCGTCGAGCATGCCGCGCGCGGAGCAGAGCTGACCGGGGGTGCAGTAGCCGCACTGGAACGCGTCGCGCGCGATGAAGGCGGCCTGCAACGGAGACAGCCCGTCCGGACCGGCCAGCCCTTCGACGGTCACCACCGACCGGCCGTCCACGGTGACCGCGAAGACCAGGCAGCTCTTCACCCGCCGGCCGTCGAGCAGCACGGTGCAGGAGCCGCACTGGCCGTGGTCGCAGCCCTTCTTCGCCCCGGTCAGGTCGAGGTGCTCGCGCAGCGTGTCGAGCAGGGTGGTGCGGTTGTCCAGGGTCACCTCGCGGGACGCGCCGTTGACCTCGACCATCACCCGGGACGAGTGGCGCTCGTCGGTGGTCGTCGCGTTCTCTGCTCGGTCCGGCACCGGCCCAGACTAGCTTTGTCGGTATATCTCAGGGCGAATAACGCAAAGCCCTTCGAACCGGAGGTGACGACGGTGACCGCCGGACTGCTGCTCGCCGCCGGCGCCGGGCGGCGCTACGGCCTCCCGAAGGCGCTTGTCGAGCTGGACGGTGAGCCGCTGGTGCGGCGCGGAGTCCGGCTGCTCGGCGACGGCGGCTGCGCACCCGTGCACGTGGTGCTCGGCGCCGGCGCCGACGAGGTGCCCGACCTGCCCGGCGCGGTGCCGGTCCGGCACGATCGCTGGTCCGACGGGCTGGGCTCGTCGCTGCGCCGGGGCCTGGCCTCCCTGCCGGCCCACGTACCGGCCGTGGTCGTGGTCCTCGTCGACCAGCCGCTGCTCAGCCCGGTCGCCGTGCGCCGGGTGCGCACGGCGTACGCCAGCGGTGCGCTCGTCGCGGTCGCCACCTACGCCGGCCGGCCGGGGCACCCGGTGCTGCTGGGCCGGGACGTCTGGCCGCTGCTGGACCGGTACGCCGTCGGCGACCGGGGTGCCCGCGACCTGCTGCGCGACCGGCCGGACCTGGTGGTCGAGGTGCCCTGCGACGACGTCGGCTCACCGCTGGACGTGGACACTCCCGCCGACCTGCCCCGGCTGGTCGGCGACGGGTGAGCCACCGGGGCAGCCCCTCGCTCGTCACCGCATGATAGATGATCATGAAGATGACCGCGAGCAGGCCCAGCAGCGGGTTGACGAACCAGCCGAGCAGGCCGCCGAGCGCGTACAGGACCAGGCCGGTGATCGGCCGCGGCAGCTGCCTGCGCACGTACTCGGGACTGACCCCGCGTCGCAGCAGCACCGGGTGCCGCCGCAGGTAGCCGAAGAACACCAGCCAGGGGGCCGACATCAGCGCGGCGGACAGCGCGTACAGGGCGACGGCCGCGCGCTGCAACGCGGTCAGTGGCGGTTTCCTCGGATCGGGACGGAAACGGCCGCCCGGGGTCGACACCCCGGGGCGGCCGCTCGCCCCGCAGGTGTTCAGGCCACCGGCGCAGCCGTCCCGGTCGTGCGGGCGAGCCGCTGGTGGGCGCGGATCAGCTCGGCGTAGCGCAGGCCGCTCGCCTTCACCGTCCGACGCTGGGTGGCGTAGTCGACGTGCACCAGACCGAAGCGCTTGTCGTAGCCGTACGCCCACTCGAAGTTGTCCAGCAGCGACCACACGAAGTACCCGTCCAGCGGAACCCCACGGGCCACCGCCGACGCACACGCCGCCAGGTGCTGCTCCAGGTGGTCGGTGCGCTCCTTGTCCTCCACCCGGCCGTCCGCGGTGACCTCGTCCGGCCAGGCCGAGCCGCTCTCGGTGACGATGATCCGGCCCGGCCGGTACTCCTCGTGCACGTCGACGAGCAGCCGCTCCAGTCCCGCCGGGTACATCTCCCAGCCCATCGCGGTCTCCACCGAGCCGGGCACCGGCACCTGCCGGGCGTACGGGGCCGCGCCGGTCGGGTCGTCGACCACCAGTTGCCGGAAGTAGTAGTTCACCCCGAGGAAGTCGGTGGGCGTGGCGATCACCGTGAGGTCGTCACCGCGTACCGGTGGCTCGACACCGTAGGTGGCGATCATGTCGGCGGGGTAGCCGCGCCCGTGGATCGGGTCCAGCCACCACCTGTTGACGTGCCCGTCGGCCCGGCGGGCCGCCGCCACGTCCTCGGGCCGGTCGGTGGCCGCCTCGATCGGGCTGAGGTTGAGCACCAGACCCACCGAGGCCGGCCGGGCGGCGTTGGCGCGGATCGCCTGGGTGGCCAACCCGTGCCCGAGCAGCACGTGGTGCGAGGCGTGCACCGCGCGGGTGAGGTCCCGCTCGCCGGGGGCCATGTTGCCCTCCAGGTGCCCGATCCAGCACACGCACAGCGGCTCGTTGACCGTGTTCCAGTCGCCGACCCGGTCACCGAGGCGAGCGGCGACCACCGCCGCGTAGTCGGCGAACGCCTCGGCGGTCGCGCGCTCCGGCCAGCCGCCCCGATCCTGCAACGTCTGCGGCAGATCCCAGTGGTAGAGCGTGACGAACGGCCGGATCCCGTCGGTGAGCAGCGTGTCGACGAGCCGGTCGTAGAAGTCCAGTCCGGCGGGGTTGACCCGGCCGACGCCGTCGGGCATCACCCGGGGCCAGGCCACCGAGAAACGGTACGCGTCCACGCCGAGCCGGCGCAGCAGCGCCAGGTCCTCCGGCCATCGGTGGTAGTGGTCGCAGGCCACCGCGCCGGTGTCGCCGTTCTCGACCTTGCCGGGGGTCGCGGAGAAGGTGTCCCAGATGGACGGCGCCCGGCCGTCGACGTCGACGGCGCCCTCGATCTGGTACGCCGCCGTGGCGACACCCCAGAGAAAGTCGGGTGGCAGCTTGGACAGGTCGGGCACGGGACGGGTCTCCTCTGGGATTGACTTACTCACTTGACCGCGCCGGCGGTGAGGCCGGCGACGAAGTACCGCTGCAGGGCCAGGAAACCGACGACGACCGGGACGCTGACCACGAGCGAGGCGGCCATGATCTGGTTCCAGTAGACGTTGAACTGGGTGGAGTAGCCCTGCAGGCCGACGGCCAGGGTGCGGCTGCCCTCGTCGGTCATCACCGATGCGAACAACACCTCGCCCCAGGCGGTCATGAACGCGTACACGGTGACCGCCACGACGCCCGGCACGGCGGCCGGCAGGATGACCTGGAACAGGGTCCGCAGCGGCCCGGCGCCGTCGACCTGCGCCGCCTCGTCCAGACCCCGGGGGATCGAGTCGAAGTAGCCGACGAGCATCCAGATCGAGAACGGCAGCGAGAAGGTCAGGTACGTGATGACCAGGCCGGTACGGCTGGCGTACAACTCGATGCCGGTGGCGTTGCCGAGGTTGACGTAGATGAGGAACAGCGGCAGCAGGAACAGGATGCCGGGGAACATCTGGGTGGACAGCACCGTCACCGTGAAGACGCCCCGGCCGCGGAACCGGTACCTGCTGACCGCGAACGCGGCGAAGATCGCCACCGCGACCGAGCAGATCGCCGCGATGCTCGACACCACCAGGCTGTTCACCAGGTACCGGGCCAGTGGCACGGTGCTCCACATGTCGATGAACGGTTGCAGCGTGGGCCGGCTGGGCCACCACGTGAAGCCGTTCTGCACGTCCTGCAACGGCTTCGCCGCGGAGGTGACCATCACGTAGAGCGGGATGACGACGAAGAGGGTGAGCAGGGTCAGCACGATGCGCCGGCCCCAGCGCTCACCGGCGGTCTCACGCATGGTCGTCCCTCCGACGGTTGGTGATCAGCAGGTAGGCGGCCGAGACGATCATCAGGAACAGCAGCAGCGCCACCGACATGGCCGAGCCGGAGCCGAAGTCCCAGGTCTTGAAGGAACTGCGGTAGATGTGGATGGAGATGAGGTCGGCCTGCTCCGGGGCGGAGCCGCCGAACAGCACGAACGGGGTGTTGAAGTCGTTGAAGGTCCACAGGAACAGCACCAGCAGCAGCACCAGGTTCACCGGCCGCAGCATCGGCAGGGTGACCGAGCGCAGCCGACGCCAGAACCCGGCGCCGTCGATCGCGGCGGCCTCGTACAGCTCGCCGGGCACGTTCTGCAGCCCGGCCATCAGGCAGAGGAACGCGAACGGCCAGTTGCGCCACACCGACACCACCAGCAGCGACCAGAAGCTGTTGTCGCCGATCAGCCAGAACGGCCGCTCGTTGAGCAGCCCGAGCTGGTCGACCAGCACGTGGTTGACCAGGCCGGTGTCGCGTTGCAGCAGGAAACTCCAGGTGATCACCGCGGCGTAGACCGGCAGGGCGTACGGGGTGAGGAAGAGCGCCCGCAGGATCGCCCGCCCACGGAACGGCTTCTGCAGGACGACCGCCGCCGAGATGCCGAGCAGCCAGGCGAACCCGACCGAGAGCACGCTGTAGGCCAGGGTGATCCAGAACGAGTGCAGCAGTTCCCTGCCGGCGGCGCTGTTCAGGTCGAGCGTCGCCCGGTAGTTCTCCAGCCCGACGAAGGGCGCGGTGGACCAGTTGCGAATGTGGAACTGGGTCAGCTCCAGCAGGCTCATCCAGACCCCGACCACCATCGGGATCACGTGGATGGCGAGTTCCAGCACGATGGCCGGTGCGAGCAGCAGGTACGGCAGGAGGGAGCGGCGGGGGCCGCGGGGCCGACGTTCCGGCCTCCGGGCCGGTGACCCGGCCCGGGGTTCGCGCCGGTCGACGTCCGACGCGGTGGTGCTGGTTGCCATCGGGGTCCTCTCGGAGGCGGTGGCCGTGGCCAGGCTCAGCGCCTGACCACGGCCACCGGTGACGCCTGGGTCAGCGCATCTTCTGCTGCGCGTCGGTCAGCTTCGCCTTCACCGAGGCCTCGGTGACCGGCTTGCCGCTGGCCGCGTCCGCGAACAGCTCCTTCATCGCGGTGCCGACCAGGGTCTCGAAGGTGCTCTCCTCGGGCACCTGCGGCAGCGGGGCCGCCGTGGTGACCAGGGTCTCCTGGATGGTCTTCTGCTCGGTGGCGCTGAACGCCGGGTCGGCGCCCGCGGTCTTCACCGCCGGCAGCGAACCGTACGTCTTGTTGAGGATCGTCTGCTCCTCGTCGCTGGTCATGAACTTCACGAAGCTCAGCGCGCCGTCCTTGTTCTTGGTGTGCTTGAAGACGGCCATGTTGATGCCGGCGACCATGCTGTTGACCTTCTTGCCGCCGGCCGGCGGGCTGGCCAGGAACGGCACCGGGGCCACCCCGTACGCGTCGGCGGGCATGTTCTGCGTCTTCAGGTTCGAGCCGGCGGACTGCCACAGCAGCATGGCGGCCTTGCCGTTGGCGAAGTCGGAGACCGACTGGTTCTGCGCGTACTCGGCGTTGCTCGGGTTGGTGATCTTGTCGGCGGCCATGAAGTCGATGTACCGCTTGATCGCCGAGACGTTCTGCGGGGTGTCGAAGGTCGGCTTGCCGGCCGAGTCGAACCACTCGCCGCCGTACTGCTGGCTGAAGGTGAACGCGTGGTGGGCGTTCTCCGACGGGTTGGCGCCCTCGATGGCCAGGCCCCACTTGCCGCCGGTGCTCAGCTTCTTGCCGTACTCGGCGAGCTGCTCCCAGGTGGTCGGCGGCGCGGTGATGCCGGCGTCCGCGAACGACTTCTTGTTGTAGTACAGGCTGTACGCCATGCTGTAGAGCGGCACGGCGGCCGGCGGCTTGCCGGGGGCGCCGGCGGCGGCGAGCGCGGCGGGCACGATCCGGTCCTTGCCGCCGACGGCCTGCAGGGTGGCGTCGTCGAACTCGACGAGCGCGCCGGTGGCCTGCAACGACGCCGACCAGGTGTTGCCGATGTTGACCACGTCCGGGCCCTTGCCCGAGGCGGCGGCGGCGAGCAGCCGGTTGAGCAGGTCCGACCAGGGGACCACCTCGACGGTGACCTTGATCCCGGTCTGCTTCTCGAACTTGTCCAGCTCGGGCTGGAGGGTCGTCTTGTCGGCCTCCAGGCTGGCGCCCTGGTTGCTCGCCCAGTAGGTGAGCGTCTTGGGCGATGCGGCGGAGTCGTCGCCGGAGCCGCCGCAGGCGGTCAGCGAGGCGGCGGCCAGTACGGCGGCGGTGAATATCCCGAGGTGTCGTCTCGACACGGGTCAGCCCTTCCGGTGCGTGGTGGGGGTCCGCCGACCTCCGTCGCCGATAGGGGTCGGGCGACGGGTGGCCGGCTGCGGGACAGGGTTCGGGGGTGCGCCGTCGGGGTCCGTCGGCGTTTCCCGGGAGTTACATCACGGCTTAATTTATGTCGTCATTAAAGTGGTTGGCCGGTGGGTCGTCAAGCACGAGGCGGTTACAGTCGCCTCGAACGACCGACGGGAACGAGGTGTCGAGTGGAGCTGGCGCGTGCCACCAACCGCAGCGTGCGGCTGCGCAACCGGTCCGCCCTGCTGACCAAGCTCTTCCTCGACGGCCCGCTCACCCGCCAGGACCTGGTCCGCAGTACCGGGCTGAGTCAGCCGGCGGTCAGCAACGTGGTGGCCGACCTGATCGACGAGGGGCTGGTCGCCGAGGCCGGGGCCGCCGAGTCCGACGGCGGGCGGCCCAGCATGCTGCTGCGGATCGCGCCCCGCTTCGCGTTCCTGGTGGGCGTGGACGTCGGTGAGACCCGGGTCCGGGTGGAGCTGTTCGACTTCGCGATGACCCTGTTGGCCAGCGTCGAGTACCCGCTCGACCCGGCCCGCACCGAGCCGGACCTGGTGGCCGGGCACGTGCTGGCCGGCATCGACGCGGTGACCGGTCAGGCGCAGGTGGCCCCCGGCGACGTGCTCGGCGTCGGCATCGGCGTCTCGGGAGTCGTCGAGCAGGGCGTCGAGGCCGTCGTGCACGCCCAGGCCCTCGGCTGGGACCGGGTGCCGCTGGAACGGCTGATCAGCGCGGGCACCGACCTGCCCCTGCACATCGACAACGGCGCGAAGACCCTCGGCCAGGCCGAGATGTGGTTCGGCGCCGGCCGGGGCGCCCGGCACGCCGTCTTCGCGCTTGTCGGCTCCGGCGTGGGCGCGTCGGTGGTGACCGGCGGCGCCACCTACCGGGGCGCGTCCAGCAGCGCGGGGGAGTGGGGGCACACCACCCTGGTGTACGGCGGCCGGGCCTGCCGGTGCGGCGCGCGCGGCTGCCTGGAGGCGTACGTGGGCGCGGAGGCGATCATCGACCGCTACCGGGAGGCGCGCCGAGGTCGACAGGTGCCGGGCGAGGACGAGGAGTCCCAGCTCGCCGCGCTTGTCGCCGCCGCCGACACCTCGGTGACCGCCCGGCGGGTGCTGGACGAGACCGCCGGCTACCTCGGCGCGGGCGTGGCCAACCTGATCAACCTGTTCAACCCGGAGCGGGTGGTGCTCGGCGGTTGGGCGGCGATGGCGCTGGGCGACCTGCTGCCGGCCGTCCGCGAGGCCGCCGGTCGACAGGCACTGCGCCAACCGTTCGAGCAGGCGTCGATCGAGCTGTGCCGCCTCGGCGTGGACGCGGTGGCGTTGGGTGCCGCCACGCTGCCGATCGCCCGCTTCCTCACCGAGGGCGGCGTCCGCCGCTGAGCCGGGACGACGGCAGCGCCCCCGGCGAATTACACAAAAAGAATCCTCGGGATAAATAACGAAGTTATAGATCGATGTCTTGACGCCGCCGCAATCTCGCCGCAACACTCCTACGAGAGCGCTCTCCGGCCCGCGGTGCCGTACCGGCGGCACCCAGAACTGTGGCGTCGCATCGGCGGCACCACCCACGGCACCACGGGGCGAGCCCGATCCCACCCTCGGCGGCATCCGTAACCCCCTATCGACAGGCGATGTCATGACATCTCGTGCAACATCCGTACGCCCGCGTCCCCGACGGGCCGTTCGACACCTGCTCGTCGGGCTCGCCGTGGCCCTGGTCGCGGCGCTCACGCCGGCCGGTGCCACCACCCCCGCGCACGCCGCGCCCACCCTGCTCTCGCAGGGCCGCCCCGCCACCGCCTCGTCCAGCGAGAACGCCGGCACCCCCGCCAGCGCCGCCGTGGACGGCAACACCGGCACCCGCTGGGCCAGCGCGTTCAGCGACCCGCAGTGGCTCCAGGTCGACCTGGGCGCCCGGGCCACCATCAGCCAGGTGAACCTGCTCTGGGAGGGCGCCTACGGGCGGGCCTTCCAGCTCCAGACCTCCGACGACGGCGCCACCTGGACCACGATCTACTCGACCACCACCGGCACCGGCGGCACCCAGAACCTCACCGTCACCGGCGCCGGCCGCTACGTCCGGATGAACGGCACCGCCCGGGGCACCGGCTACGGCTACTCGCTCTGGGAGTTCCAGGTCTACGGCGAGACCGGCGGAAGCACGCCCACCTGCGGCAGCACCAACGTCGCCCAGGGCAGCCCGGCGACCGCCTCGTCCACCCAGGACGCCGGCCTCGCGGCGTCCGCCGCCGTCGACGGCAACACCGGCACCCGCTGGGCCAGCACCGCCAGCGACCCGCAGTGGCTGCGCGTCGACCTGGGCAGCACCCGCACGATCTGCCGGGTGGTACTCACCTGGGAGGCCGCGTACGCGCGGGCCTTCCAGCTCCAGACCTCGGCCGACGGTGCCACCTGGACCACGATCTACTCGACCACCACCGGCGCCGGCGGCACGCAGTCGCTGACCGTCGGCGGCAGCGGCCGCTACCTGCGGATGTACGGCACCGCGCGGGGCACCGCCTACGGCTACTCGCTGTGGGAACTGGCGGTGAACACCACCGGCGGCGGGACCAGCGAGCCCCCGGTCGACACGACCGATCCGCGCAACCCGAACCTCGGACCGAACACGTTCGTCTTCGACCCGAGCACCCCGACGTCGACCATCCAGAGTCGACTGAACACCCTCTTCACCCAGCAGGAGACCAACCAGTTCGGCCCGCAGCGCTACGCGGTGCTGTTCAAGCCCGGCACCTACACCGCCGACGTCAACCTCGGCTTCTTCACCCAGGTCGCCGGCCTCGGCATGAGCCCCGACGACGTCAACCTCAACGGTCACGTCCGCACCGAGGCGTTCTGGTTCGGCGGCAACGCCACCCAGAACTTCTGGCGGGCCGCCGAGAACCTCTCGGTCACCCTGCCCGCCGGGCAGACCGTGGAGCGCTGGGCGGTGTCCCAGGCCGCGCCGTACCGGCGGATGCACCTGCGCGGCGCGCAGAACCAGATCCAACTCTGGAACGGCGGCGACGGCTGGTCCAGCGGCGGCCTGATGGCCGACACCCGCATCGACGGCCTGGTCGTCTCCGGCTCGCAGCAGCAGTGGTACTCCCGCAACAGCGAGTTCGGCAACGGCTGGACCGGCTCGGTGTGGAACATGGTCTTCCAGGGCGTCAACGGCGCTCCCGCGCCGAGCTTCCCCAACCCGTCGCACACCGTCATCGCGCAGACCCCACAGGTCCGCGAGAAGCCGTTCCTCTACGTCGACGGCACCGGTGAGTACCGGGTCTTCGTGCCGGCGCTGCGCACCAACTCGACGGGCACCAGCTGGTACAACAAGACCCCGGCCGGCTCGTCCATCTCGCTGTCGCAGTTCTTCGTCGTCCAGACCGGCACCAGCGCCGCCACCATCAACGCGGCCCTCGCCCAGGGCAAGCACCTGCTCTTCACCCCGGGCGTGCACCACGTCACCGAGCCGATCCAGGTCAACCGGGCCGACACGGTGGTCCTCGGCCTCGGCCTGGCCACCATCCAGGCCGACAACGGCAGCGTCGGGATGCGGGTGGCCGACGTGGACGGCGTCAAGGTCGCCGGCCTGATGTTCGAGGCCGGCACGACCAACTCGCCGGTGCTGATGGAGGTGGGGCCGTCCGGATCGTCGGCGAGCCACGCCAGCAACCCGACCTCGCTGCACGACGTGTTCTTCCGCATCGGCGGGCCACACGTCGGCAAGGCCACCAACACGTTGACCGTCAACAGCGACAACGTGATCGGTGACCACATGTGGCTGTGGCGGGCCGACCACGCCGCCAGCGGCGTACCAACCGGGTGGACGTTGAACACCGCCGACACCGGGCTCACCGTCAACGGCGACAACGTCACCATGTACGGCCTCTTCGTCGAGCACTACCAGAAGTACCAGACCATCTGGAACGGCAACGGCGGCCGGACGTACTTCTACCAGAACGAACTGCCGTACGACCCGCCCAACCAGGCGGCCTGGATGAACGGGTCGACCCGGGGCTACGCCGCGTACAAGGTCGCCGACTCGGTGACCAGCCACCAGGCGTTCGGGCTGGGCAGCTACAGCTACTTCAACGTCAACCCCGCCGTCGTGGAGGAACGGGCCTTCGAGGTGCCCACCAACCCGAACGTGCGCTTCACCAACATGGTCACCGTCTCGCTCGGTGGCGTCGGCACCATCAACCGGGTGATCAACAACGCCGGTGGCACCGCGAACGCGGCGAACCAGCAGGTGTACCTGACCACCTACCCCTGACCGGTGCGCCCGCGCCGGCCCGGTGGTTGCCGGGTTGGCGCGGGTCGCCACCGTGGGCCGAGCCGGCCCGGTCCCGCCGAGACCGGGTCGGCCTCGGTCGTGCCCGCTCAACCAGCCAGCACCTCCTCCGCCGCCCGCTCACCAGCCCGCACCGCGCCCTCCAGGTAGCCGGTCCAGCGGGTCGCCGTCTCGGTGCCCGCCCAGTGCACGCGCCCCACCGGCGCCCGCAGGTGCGGACCGTACGTCTGCCAGGTGCCCGGGGTGAGCGCGCCGCAGAAGCAGCCCCGGGTCCACTCGTCGGCCGACCAGTCGTACTCGACGAGGTCCAGCGGGTCCTCGGCGCGCGGCCCGACCACGCTGGCGAACGCCTCCAGCAGGCACTGCCGACGCCGCGCGGGGGACATGCCCCGCAGCGCGGCGGCGTCCGCGGAGTAGCTGAACCCGGTCAGCACGCCGAGCGGTGCGGTCGGGGTGGAGTTGTCCACCGTCTCGGTGAGCGGGCCGGCGCTGCTGGTGGACACCCCGGACAGCCCGTCGGCACGCCAGAACGGCTCCGGGTAGACCGCGTGCACCTTCAACGCCGAACCCATCGGCATCCGCTGGGTCAGCCCGTCGCGCAGCGCGGGCAGCGGCGGGTCGTACCGGATCCGGCCGGCCAGTGCCGGGGCCAGCGCGACCACCACGGCGTCGCCGGCGACGCGGCCGGTGTCGGTACACGCCGTCACCCCGCCGATGGTCTGTTCGATCGACCGCACCGGTGTGGCAAACGTCAGCGTTCCCGGGGGCAGGGCGGCGGCCATCCGTTCGGCGAGCGCCGGCGGCCCACCCACGATCCGGTCCTGCTGCGCGCCGCCGGCCATCCCCAGCAACGGCCCGGTCCCACCAGCGCTGCGCAGGTAGAACAGCAGGTGCAACAGGGACAGCTCGTCCACGCCGGTGGCCAGCAGCCCGCCGGCGAGCAGCCGCCCCAGGTAGTCGGCGGTGTCGTCGTCCCCGGCCGTCGCACGCAGCCAGCCGCCGAGGTTCGTCCGATCCCACCGCGCGGCCTCCGGCGCCTGCCAGGGCGCGGCCGGGTCCAGGCAGGCGGCGTACCCGTCGAGCAGGGCGAGCACCCGGCCGACGTCCGCCGGCGGCTCGGCCCGGCGTTGGCCGGCCCAGAGCAGGGTGGGTGCGCCGAGGGCCGCCGACGCGAAGGTGGCCAGCCCGTGCTCGGCGACCAGCGCGTACATCCGGTCCTGGGTCGGGCCGATCCACTGCGCCCCCAGGTCGAGCTGCGTGACCTCGGGCAGCCAACGGGTCAACACCCGACCGCCCACCCGGTCGCGGGCCTCCAGCACCCGCACCTCGGCGCCGGCACGGGTGAGCGCCAGCGCGGCGGCGAGCCCGGAGAAACCGGCGCCGACCACCACCACCCGGATGCCGTCGGTCATGGCGCGCTGTTTACCCGCAACCGCCCGGCGCATGACTCCCGGCGCTGATTGAACGGCTGATCACGCTGCGGCAGGGCAGGGTCGTGCCCTTGTCCCGCGTCCTTTGCTCTGCTTCAACCCACGCGACACTCGATCCCCTTCGTCGTCGCGTCAGGTGAAGCAGAGCAAAGGACGCGCCGATACTGGGGCGGAGTCGCCCCCGAGATTTCGTGCAGCGGCGGCCTGTCGATCTGGGCTGCGGCCGATCGTGTGGAGGATGAGAGGTCGGCGACGGCCGGCCGCCCGTGAGGAGGAACCATGACGCTCTACCTGCTCAGCCTTCACCAGCCGCAGGGTGAACTGCCGCCGGAGCCGGAGTTCCTGGCCGGGGTGATGCGTCAGCTCGGTGAGTTTCGGGACGAGTTGATGTCCACCGGGTCGTGGGTCTTCGGGCAGGGTCTGCACGGCACGGAGACCGCAACCGTGCTGCGCGCCCGCGACGGCGACGTCCTGGTCACCGACGGCCCGTTCGTCGAGGGCAAGGAGCACCTGGGCGGCATCACGATCATCGACGTGCCCGACCTGGACGCCGCCCTGCACTGGGGTCGCCGTTACGCGCTGGCCACCACCCTGCCGATCGAGGTGCGCCCCTTCCAGGGCGGGGCCGGCGACTGACCGTGCCCGACGTGGAGGCGGTTTTCCGCGCGGAGTACGGCCGTGCGGTCGCCGTCCTGGTGCGCCTCCTCGGCGACATCGACCTCGCCGAGGAGGCCGTCCAGGAGGCGTTCGTCGTCGCGGTGGCGCGCTGGCCGACGACCGGCCTGCCGCCCAGTCCGGCCGGCTGGATCATCACCACGGCCCGGAACCGGGCGATCGACCGGCTGCGCCGCGACGCGTCCCGGGTCGACCGGCACGCCCAGGCGGCCCTGTTGTACGCCGCCGACAGTCCCGTCGAGGAGGGACCGGTGCACGACGACCGGCTACGGCTGATCTTCACCTGCTGTCATCCTGCGCTCGCCCCGAGCACCCGGGTAGCCCTCACCCTGCGGCTGCTCGGCGGACTGAGCACCGCCGAGATCGCCCGAGCCTTCCTGGTGCCGGAGCCGACCATGGCGCAGCGGCTGGTCCGGGCCAAGTCGAAGATCCGGAACGCCCGGATCCCGTACCGGGTGCCCCGCGACGCCGACCTGCCCGACGTGAGCTGGTGCCGCTGTCCCGGCAGGACCGGGAACGGTGGGACGCCCAGCTGATCATCGAGGGGCAGGCGCTGGTGCGCCGCTGCCTGCGCCGCGACCGGCCCGGCCCGTACCAGATCCAGGCCGCGATCGCCGCCGTGCACAGCGCCGCGCGGCGTGCCGCCGACACCGACTGGGCCCAGATCCTCCAGCTGTACGACCAGCTGACGGTGGCCGCCCCCAGCCCGGTGGTGGCGCTGAACCGGGCCGTCGCGCTCGCCGAGCTGTCCGGACCGGCGGTGGCGCTGACCGAGGTGGACCGCCTCGACCTGGTCGGCTATCACGTTTACCACGTGGTCCGCGCCGACCTGCTGGCCCGCCTCGGCCGGGGCGGGGAGGCCGTCGAGGCGTACCGGATGGCTGTCGCCCGGACGGACAACGCGGCCGAACGGGCCTTTCTCAGCGCACGCGCGACGGCCCTGGCGACGTCCTGAGCGGGCGTTTGCCGCCGGGGTAGCCCGGGAAACCGAGGCGCCGGCCGCAGCAGTGGGGGAGGCGCCATGGCGTACCGTTCGGCGACCGCCGGCATCGTGCCCGACCTGTCCACCCTCACGCTCGGCGTCGAGGAGGAGTTCCTGCTGCTCGACCCGGACAGCGGGCGCAACCTGCCGGTGGCCGACCAGGTGCTGGCCGCGCTGCGCGGCCCGGCTCGGGACCAGAGCCGGCAGGAGTTCCGGCACAGCATGGTGGAGATGGTCACCCCGGTCTGTGCCGACCTCGGCGAGCTGCGCGCGTACCTGGTGGCATCGCGCCACTCCGCCGCCGAGGCCGCCACTGCGGCCGGGGCGCGGCTCGTGGCGATCGGTGCCACGCCGGTGGCCGAGCCGCACCGGACGGTCCCCGACGAGCCGCGCTACCACGCGATGTCGCGCCGGTACGGGCCGGTGGCGCACGACCCGGCGGTGTGCGGCTGCCACATCCACGTCGGGCTGTCCGACCGGGAGTTGGCCGTGCAGGTCTGTAACCACCTGCGGGTGTGGCTGCCGGTGGTGCAGGCGATCACCACCAACTCGCCGCTGCAGGACGGGCACGACACCGGGCACGCCAGTTGGCGCTCGATGCAGTTGGAGCGGTGGCCCAGCATCGGCCCGACGCCGTACTTCGACTCCGCCGCCGACTACGACCGGACCGTCGGCGAGCTGATCGCCGCCGGCATCATGCTGGACGCGGCGATGGTCTACTGGTACGCCCGACCGTCGTCGGCCTACCCGACGGTCGAGATCCGGGTGGGCGACGTCTGCACCGAGGTGGACGACGCAGTGCTGGTCGCCGCCCTGGTCCGGTCGCTTGTCGCCACCCTCGCCGACGACGCACGTGCCGGGGTGACCGCGCCGCCCGTCCGCGACTGTCTGGTGGCCGCCGCGCACTGGCGGGCCGCCCACGACGGCCTCGGCGGCGAGCTGATCGATCTGCGCGCCGGCGGCACCCGGCCGGCCTGGGCGCTCGTCGACGAGTTGATGGCGGTGATCGCTCCGGCCCTGCTGCGCCACGGCGACCTGGGGTACGTGTTGGCGCAACTGGCCCGGCTGCGCCGTGACGGCACCGGCGCGACCCGGCAGCGCCGGGTGCTGGAGCGTACCGGTGATGTGCGCGCCGTCCTCGACGACCTGGCCGCCCGCACGACGGCCGGGTGATCGGCGGCGCTCAGCGGATGTCGTGGGTCTGGAGCCACAGCTCCAGCAGGCCGAGCTGCCACAGCTTGTTGCTGCCGGCCGCCGCCTCGGCCCGGTCCGGCTCGGCGAGCAGGCGTGCCACGTACTCCGGGCGGAACAGCCCCCGCTCGCGCGCGGCCGGCGCCTGCAACGCCTCGGCGACCAGCTCGCGCACCGGGCCGTCCACGTTGCGCAGTGCCGGCACCGGGAAGTAGCCCTTGCGCCGGTCGATCACCTCGGCGGGCAGCACCTCCCGGGCGACCTCCTTGAGCACGCCCTTGCCGCTCTGGGCGGCCTTGTGCTCCGGCGGGCAGTGCGCGGCCAGGGTGACCAGGTCCTGGTCGAGGAACGGCGTGCGCACCTCCAGGCCCCACGCCATGCTCATGCTGTCCACCCGCTTGACCGGGTCGTCCGGCAGCATCAGGTGGGTGTCCAGGCGCAGCACGGCGTCCAGCGCGGTCTGCGCCCCGGGCGCGGCGAGGTGCTCGGTGAGCAGTTCCCGGCCGGCGTCGTGCTCCAGCGCGTACGCCGGGCCGACGATGGCGCGCAGCTCGTCGTGGTCGCGGTCGAAGAACGCGGCGGCGAACGTCTCGGCAGCACTGTGCCGGGGGGTCTCGACCAGCGGCTGGTGGTAGCCGTAGCCGGCGAACACCTCGTCGGCGCCCTGCCCGGACTGTGCCACCTTCACGTGCCGCGCCACCTGCTCGGACAGCAGGTGGAAGGCGACCACGTCGTGACTGCCCATCGGCTCGGTCATCGCCAGCACGGCACGCCGGACCGCGGGCACGAGGTCGTCGTCCGCCAGCCGGATCCGGTGGTGGTCCGTGTCGTACGCGCGGGCCACCAGGTCGGAGTAGTGGAACTCGTCGCCGGACTCGCCGTCGCGGCTGTCGAAGCCGATGCTGAACGTGCGCAGGTGCTGCTGGCCGGCCTCGGCGAGCAGCGCCACGATGAGGCTGGAGTCCAGCCCACCGGAGAGCAGCACACCGACCGGAACGTCGGCGACCAGCCGTCGGCGTACCGCCGTGCGCAGCGCGTCCCCGACGGCGGCGCGCCAGTCGACGGCGTCCATCCCCGCGTCGGCGGGCTCCCGCACGTAGTCGGGCCGCCAGTACACCTCCTCGCGGCTGCGTCCGTCCGCCTCGATCACCCGTAGGGTGGCCGGCGGCAGCTTGCGCACACCGCGCAGCACCGTGCGCGGTGCGGGAACGATGGAGTGCCAGGACAGGTAGTGGTGCAGCGCCACCGGGTCGATGCCGGTGTCGACGTCGCCGGCCCGTAGCAGCGCGGGCAGGGTGGAGGCGAACCGCAGCCGCCCGGGGGTCTCGGCGAGGTAGAGCGGTTTGATGCCGAGCCGGTCGCGGGCCAGGATCAGCCGCCGCCGCACCCGGTCGACCAGCCCGATCGCGAACATGCCGACCAGGTGGTCGACGAAGCGTTCACCCCAGTGCGCGTACGCGACCAGGATCACCTCGGTGTCGCTCGTGGAGTGGAAGGCGTACCCGGCGTTCTGCAACTCCTCGCGCAGCTCGGGGTAGTTGTAGACGCAGCCGTTGAAGACCAGCGCCAGGCCCAGGTCGTCGCGGACCATCGGCTGCCCGCCCGCGTCGGACAGGTCGATGATGGTCAGCCGGCGGTGGCCGAGGGTCACCCAACCGTCGGCGAGCAGGCCCTCGTCGTCGGGGCCGCGTGAGCGCATCGCCTCGGTCATCCGGGTGACCGCCGCCGGGTCGGGCGACCGGCCGTCGAAGCGTGCCTCCCCGCTGATCCCGCACATCAGCCGGGGCGGTTGTTCGGGTGTGGCACCAGCGGCACGAGCGTCCTCCTGTCACCTCGCCCCCGGCCGGTGACGGCCGGTCCCGCCGACCGGACGGGGGCGCTGGCTACCCGTGCGCGAGGTGGGCAAACCCGCCGCCTGCGCGGGGCGGGCGGGCCGTCGTCGGTCAGGCGCGCAGGGTGCGCAGGATGCGGGCCAACTCGGCGCGGTCGGTGTCGTTGAGGTGGCCGAAGAAGCGATCGGCCTCGGCCCGCCGGGCGGTGCGGATGGCGGTGCCGAGGCGCTTGCCCTCCTCGGTGAGCGCGACCAGGGTCGCGCGCCGGTCGGCCGGGTCGGGTCGGCGTTCGACGAGCCCCCGGGTCTGCAGGTCGTCGACGACCTCGGTTGCCGAGCGGGCCGCGATGCGCAGGTGCTCGGCGAGCGTGCCGGGGCGTACCTCACCGTGGCGGCCCAGCACACCGAGGGCTCGGGACTGGCTGGGGGTGATGTCCCACGGGGCCAACGATTCCCGCGTCTGCCGCCGCAAACGGGACGCCACGGCCCAGAACGTCTCGGCCAGGCTGTCGTCGTCGCCGGTCCCGGTGGTGTCCTCGGTCACCGGAATACCGTAGCAGCCGATGCGGTTGCAACCTCATGTTGAGGTAACCTCAGCATATTCGACGGAAAGGCAGTGCCCCTTGGAACCCACCCCCATGGGCCGCGACCGCGGCCGCCGCACCCTCAGCGCCGAAGAGAAGACGCAGGCCCGCCAGGTGTCACTACGCCGCATCGGCCGCCTGTTCACTCCCCACCGGCCCGCCCTGGCAGTGGTCACCGTGATCATCGTGCTCTCCTCGATCATCGCGATGGCTACTCCCTTCCTCCTGCGTACCGTGATCGACCGCGCCCTGCCGCAGGGTGACGTGACCCTGCTGGTCTGGCTGGTCCTCGGCATGGTCGCCGTCGCAGCCGTGACCTCCGCCCTCGGCGTCGTGCAGACCTGGATCTCCACCCAGGTCGGGCAGCGGGTGATGCACCGGCTGCGCACCGACGTCTTCAGCCACCTCCAGCGCCAGTCGCTGGGTTTCTTCACCCGCACCCGCACCGGCGAGGTGCAGTCCCGGATCACCAACGACATCGGCGGCATGCAGTCGGTCGTCACCTCCACCGCCACCGCCGTCGCCGCCAACCTCACCACGGTGGTCGCCACCGCCGTGGCCATGGTCGCGCTCTCCTGGCAGCTCTCCCTCGTCTCGCTCGTGGTGCTGCCGCCGGCCATCTGGCTGACCCGCCGGGTCGCCCGGATGCGCCGCGAGATCACCGCCCAGCGGCAACGCGAACTCGCCGACCTCAACGTCACGGTCGAGGAGGGCCTGTCGATCAGCGGCGTGCAGCTCGCCAAGACCCTCGGCACCGGCCCCGCGCTTGTCGACAGGTTCACCGCCTCCTCGGAGCGACTCGTCGACCTGGAACTGCGCAGCGAGCTGGCCGGCCGCTGGCGGATGGCCTCGATGAGCATCATCTTCGCCGCCGTACCGGCGGTCATCTACCTCGCCGCCGGCCTGCCCGGCACCGCCGGCACGCTGAGCATCGGCACCCTGGTCGCGTTCACCGCCCTGCAGGGCGGCCTGTTCCGGCCACTGATGGGCCTGCTCAACGTGGGCGTCTCGCTCACCGCGTCACTGGCGCTCTTCGCCCGGATCTTCGAGTACCTCGACCTGCCCGTCGACGTGGCCGACCCCGCCGAACCGGTCCATCTCGACCCCGCCCGGGTACGCGGACACCTGCGCCTGGAGGACGTCACCTTCGGCTACCCGGGCAGCGACACCGCCGCCCTCGCCGGGATCACCCTGGACGTACCCGCCGGCACCAGCCTCGCCCTGGTCGGCGAGACCGGCTCCGGCAAGAGCACCCTCGCCGGCCTGGTCAGCCGCCTGCACGACCCGACCGCCGGCCGGGTCACCGTCGACGGCGTCGACCTGCGCGACCTGCGCCTGGCCGACCTGGCCGCGATCGTCGGCGTGGTCAGCCAGGAGACGTACCTGCTGCACACCACCGTCCGGGAGAACCTGCGCTACGCGCGGCCGGGCGCCACCGACACCGAGATCGAGGACGCCGCCCGCGCCGCCCAGATCCACGACCTGATCGCCGGGCTGCCCGACGGGTACGACACCATGGTCGGCTCCCGCGGCCACCGCTTCTCCGGTGGTGAGAAGCAGCGGCTCGCCATCGCCCGTACGTTGCTGCGCGACCCGCGCATCCTGGTCCTCGACGAGGCCACCAGCGCGCTGGACACCGAGACCGAGCGGGCCGTGCAGCGGGCGTTCGACGTGCTCGCCGAGGGGCGTACCACGATCACCATCGCCCACCGGCTGTCCACAGTGCGTGACGCCGACCAGATCGCGGTGCTCGACCACGGCCGGATCGTCGAGGCCGGCACCCACGACAGCCTGCTGGACCGCAACGGCCGCTACGCCACCCTGGCCGCGTAGCCGGTTCGGGGGAGCGACATGGGGAGTGACGGGTACCGGACAGTCTTGACGGTCATGCACGCGGTTTGTCGGAGGCCGCCGCGACACTGAGGCTTCCGCGAACGAGGAGGTGCCTCGTGCCGTACGTCAGATCACACACCAGGAGGGGTGGAGCCCGAGTTCGGGCCCACTACCGAAGGCGGCGCACCGGCAGTGTCCGGCGGCGATCGGCGGTCCGCCGCGTGTCCGGAGGCGGCAGGTCGACCAACGGCTGGTTCCTGCTGCTCTGCGCCGTCGTCGGTTTCGTGCTCCTGCGCATGGTCGTCGACGTCGTCGAGCGGCATCCATACTGGACCGCCCTCCTGGTGAGCCTCGTCGTCGCGGGGGCGACCACCGTCGGTCTTCTCGCGTCGAAGCAGCGCGCCCGCGAGCGGGCCGACCAAGCTCAGCGGGACAGGCTGATCGCGGTGACCGATGCGATGAGCGGGCCCGAGTTCGAGCAGTGGTTCGCGCGGATCCTGGTCGCGTCCGGTTTTCGGAACGTGCAGGTGTGCGGCGGCTCCGGTGACCGGGGAGCCGACGTCACGGCCACCGCCCCGGACGGCCGACGTGTCGTGGCGCAGTGCAAGCGGCAGAGCATCGGCAACCGGGTCGGCAGTGCCGCCATCCAGCGGTTCGCCGGCACCTGTCGGGACATCCACCGAGGCGAGATCTGCCTGCTCGTGACGAACAGCTTCTTCACTGCGGGTGACGGCATCCAGATCGCCCGACAGCTCGACATCACCCTCGTCGACCGGCACGCACTGGAGATGTGGGCGTGGACGGGACGACCCACGCCGGAGTCCATCGCGGCGGGCGGTTCGCACTGACGCGAGGCGGCGGACAGCGGCGCGACGCCCGGTGGCAGGATGGCCGTCGATGACGGCTGACGAAACGTGGAAGCGAATCGCCCCGCGCTGGCTCACCTGGCCGGAGGTCGACCCCGCGCGACACCCGTTCGACCCGACCGGCGTGCTCGATGTGGTGCGTAGCCTCGCGCCGCCGGTGCCACCGCCGCCGCGTTGGGAAGGGTCTGTGTCCATCGGCCGTAGCGATGCCGAGCGGTGGCGGGAGACGGTGAGTCACGCCCTCGTCGACCACTACGGACGTTGGGCCAACGGCTGGTGTTGGTCCCAGGGCGAGGGCGACTACGACGGTGGTCCGGGCACCGAATGGTGCTGTGTCTCCCACTCGATCAGCTCACCGGAGGAGACCCTGGCCCTCGTCGCCGGCTCACTGGTCCAGTGGCGAGCCTGGCTGGAGGATCTCGCCGAACGCTTCGACCGTTTCCTGCCACTGCCCAATCCCGACGAATCACCCGACGCCCTCGTCGTGGCCTGGGACGTCGCGGTCGCCCAGCTGGTGAACCTGACCGTGGGCCGGACAAGCAGCGACAGCGGCTGGTACGGCCACTGCAAGCAGGTGCTCTCCTGGTTTCTCGTCGCAGCCGGTCTGCCCGAGGACCGCCACTCGACCCTGATCGACGATGCCATCGGCGGACGATTCCGCAGCTGGGTGCAGCCGTCTGCCGCCGATGTCGCCGACGTCGCGGAGCGCCTGGCACAGCAGCTCGTCGCGCAGTCCGGCGTCGACCTGCCCCCTGCGTACGTCCACGCCACCGACGAGTGGCCCGACACCTGGCCGCAGGGTTGGCCATCGTCCCGAACGGCCACAAGGTCGACGCGGGGTCGAGACGAGCGTAGGCCGGAGGGTAGGCGTCCCGACGATCTGGAGACGTGGCAGGCCGTTCGTGCCCAGGTCGACTGGGGCACCGCGTCCGAGCCCGTGTCCGGCCCCGTCGGTACGGGCGAGGACGCCATCGCCGAGCACGCGGCCAGCCGCCCGACGGGCGGCCCACAGCTTGCCGCCGCGGTCGATCAGGCAGGACGGGCGGCGGCTGCGGGTGGACCGCTCGGCTTCGCTCTGCTCGCGCAGTGGCAGGGCACGCTGCTCGGGGTGCCCGAGCCTGCGTTCCGCGATGGCCCGGCCTGGGCCAAGGGCGGCCGTGAACGCTACTACTGGCACGCCGACCTTCCCAGCCGGTTCGAGGCGTGCCTGCTCGAGGCGACGGAGGACGACCTGCCCCTGCCCTCCCGAGCCGCGCGGGTCTATCTCGACGTGGCGTTCTTCCACCCGTTCGACGACGGCAACGCCCGCTCGGCCATGCTGGCGCTCTACTTCGTGCTCGCCCGCGAAGGTGTGATTCTCGACCGCGCCGCACCGCTGTTGAGGACAGTCCGACAGGCGCACGACAAGTACGGTGCAGCCGGGCTCGCGAAACTCGTCGAACTGCTGATCCGGGGCACGCCGAAACGAATGCGGCCCTGACCGTCCGGCGAACGGCTCACGGCAGGCGAGCCAGTGGCGGCATCTCGCCAGACGAGTGCCGTCGGGCGCGCCGCGCAACCGGGGCGAAATCAGCATATAGCATGATTGGTGCATGAACGCCCAGAAGGGTACGCCGCCACTGACCCGTCAGCCGGGTCGGCTGGTGTCCTTCAGCGACGGTGTCTTCGCCATCGCCGTGACGCTGCTCGTGCTGGAGATCCAACCGCCGCCGGACTTCGGACACCTCCTGCGGGGCCTCGGGGCGCTCTGGTCGTCGTACCTGGCCTACGCGCTGAGCTTCCTGCTCATCGGGCAGGTGTGGGTCAACCACCACGTCATGTACGACCGCGTCCGACACGTCGACCGGGGAGTCCTGTTCCTCAACACGGTGCTCCTGATGGTCATCGCGTTCCTGCCGTTCTCCACCTCGCTTCTCGCCGGGGCGCTTCGCGCGGAACAGGGACTGCGGACCGCGGTCCTCGTCTACGGCAGCACACTGTGGATGGCGGCGGCCCTGTTCAACATCATCTGGCTCTACCTCCGCCGCGCCAGACTGCTCGACCCCACCCTCGGCGCATCCGGTGTCCGGGCCATCGGTCGCCGATTCGCGCTCGCGCTGCTCTGGATCGGCTCCGGCATCCTCGTCGGCGGGTTCGTGCCGATCGCGGGCGTCGCCATCATCGCCGGCTTCCTCCCCGCCTACTACCTACCCATCCGTGGCGAGTACGGCGAGACCAAACAGGTGCCGAGATGACAGGCTCAGCACATGGACAGCGTTCTGACGCAGTTGCCCGCCCTGCTCGGCGTGCTGGTCGGCACCATCGGCACGATGGTCGCCACGGCGGTGACGGAGCGTGGCCGATGGCGACGCAACCAGACGGTCCGCTGGGACGAGCGGAGGCTCGACGCGTACGCCGATTTCACCCGTGCGGTGAAGGAGATCCACCTGGTCTCCCGGGGCATGCTGAGCGGACACCGCCCCGGCTCCCGTACCCCCGTCCTGGACCGTGAGGACGGGATCACCCGTCTGGCCGAGGCGGACGTGCGCCACACCCTGACCTGGGAGGCGGTCCTGCTGCTCGGTGACGCGACGACGGTGCGCGCGGCCTCCACCTGGCGGCGAGCCGTGCGCGACCTTGAGCAGGCGGCACGGAGTTTGCCGGACCCACCGGACGACCTGGCCGCCCTGGTCCGTCAGGCCGACGAGGCCCGCGACGACTTCTACCGGGCCGCCCGCGGCGGCCTCGGCGTACGCGGCGGGACCGTCGAGCAGTTTCGGCGTCCAACCGAGCGACGGACCCCGGCGGCGCGCAACTGAGCGCAGCGAGGCCGCATTCCCCTCGACCGTTGGCAGCTGAGCAACTCGACACGCCGTTGTCCGCCCTGCTGAACTGCCAACGATCAGTGCGGCTAGCAAAAGCCGAGCTGGGCGGGGCGTTATCCACAGGTGGTTGCGTTTCCACAGGACAGCTGCGGTGTGGTTGCCGAAGGTGGAGGTGGGGCGGCACGGTCTTCGCGTGCAGGTGGCGCTTCAGGAGATGGTTCGGCGCGGCGGAGGGCTGGTGACGCTCGGGGCCCTGCGGCAGGTGGTGCCGCAGTGGACGGTGCGGCAGGCCTGTCGTAACGGTGAGCTAGTGCGCGTGCTGCCCGAGGTCTTCGTGGCGCCGTACCTGCTCGACGATCGACCCGGCGCCCCTGCCGTCAGTCGGCTCGGCCCTGCCCTGGGTCAACGGGCGGCTCTCGCCTGGGCAGACGGCCGCGGCGCGCTCAGTCACCTCAGCGCGCTCGATCTCTGGGGGTTGCGCCCGTCGGCGCCCGGTGAGCCGGTGCACCTCAGCACGCCGGCGAGCGCCAGCCTGCGCACCCGACCCGGACTTGTCGTGCATCGACGCCGCGGCCTGAGCATCGGACCACCGCACGTCGTCGTCCGGCGGGACCTGCCGGTCAGGCGCATCGAGCGGGCCCTCGTCGACTCCTGGCCGATGCTGCCACCCGCAGAGCGGCGGGCGCCGGTGATCCGAGCAGTGAACAACTGGCTCACCACACCCGAACGGCTCACAGCGGCCCTGGACACCGTGCCGAAGCTCGCCGACCGGGCGGTGCTCCGAACACTGCTGACCAAGCTCGCCGACGGCTGCCGCAGCCCGCTGGAGATCTGGGGACATGAGCACGTCTTCACCGGCCCCGGCATGCCGGCGTTCCGCCGACAGGTGCCGGTGAGCGTCGGGCGAACGATCTACCTCGACATGTTCGCCGAGCGGGAACGGGTCAACCTCGAACTCGACGGTACGACCACCCACGGCGACCCGCACCAGCGGGAGATCGACCTGCGCCGGGACGCGCTGCTCGCGACCATCGGAATCGTGGTGGTCCGGTTCGCCCACCGTCGTCTGGTGCACGAGATCGACGAGGTACGCCGGGAAACGATGGCCATCCTTGCCATCCGCAGGGTGTGACGCGGTAGTTGGCTGAGGTCGAATTCACCACCAAGAAGGCGGAAGTCCTGTCCCGGCTTTGATCGCACAGGTGGGTCCCCCGATGGTTCGGCCGACGGGCCGGTGCTGCTGCACGACGCGGCGGTGCTGGCGTGATCCCGGGCGATGGAGCGGCTGCACGAGCTGGCCGATGCGGCGCGCGGCGGGGCGGGAGACGTGTGGCTGCTCTGCCCGATGGAGGATCCGGCGTTGCTGCCCAAGTTGAACGGCGCGACGGCGTACCGTCCGCGTCAAACACGGAGGGAGTCGGATGAGTCTTCTGCAGCAGGCAGAGCAGTCGCCGGACACCGAGCGGATGTTCGACACGGACACGAAGGCGATGGGCTACCTGCCCAACTACACCAGGTTGTTCGCGCACAGCCCGGCGGCGTACCTGGCATGGCAGCAGCTCAACGGTGCGGTGAAGGCAGAGATGGAGCTGCGCCGCTATGAGTTGGTAACCCTCGCCGCAGCTCGGGCTCTGAAATCCTCCTACTGCGGCCTGGCACACGGGAAGGTCCTACGCGACAAGTTCTTCGACGCGCCGACCGTCGCCGCCATCGCGTCGGACCACGGCAGCGCCGGTCTCTCCGCGCAGGAGGTCGCAGTCGTCAACTTCGCCGGAAAGGTCGCGGCGGATGCGAACTCCGTCACCGAGGCCGACGTCGTGGGTCTGCGCGGTCACGGTCTCGATGACACGGAGATCTTCCGCGTGATCCTCGCCGTCGGCGCCAGATGCTTCTTCAGCACCGTCCTCAGTGCTTCCGGGGCTGAGCCCGATCCGCAGTACAACGAGAGCTTGGACGTGGGCCTGCGGCAGGCGCTGAGCTTCGGCGATTAGACCCAGAGAGAACGCACCGACCAGGCTGTCCCAGGGTCAGCGCTTGTCGGCATCGGGACTGGGGTGCCGACACCGTGCGCGTCCTGCGGATGTTGGTGGTGTTCGCCTGTGCGTCGGTCGAACGGCACCGGGACGTCTCGGATTGTCCACCGCAGTGAGTTCCGAGCCTTTCTCCGAGCCAATCCGGACGCCGCCATGGAGGTCGCCGGCATCGTGGCCGACAGGTTGCGCTGGGCCAACCGACGACGGGTGGACTTCGCCTCCTATTCGGTCAAGGTCCGCTTGGCGCGCGTGCTGTGGGAGATTGCTGCGGCATACGGCCGACGAAGTTGCGAGGGGCTCGTCATCAACGTGCGCCTCACACAGAGTGAACTGGCCACTCTGTGTGGAGCCGCAGAGATCAGCCTGCAGAAGGCTCTCGGGAGCTTGCGTGGGGCTGGAATCATCGCCACGGGCTATCGCGAAATTGTCATCCGGGACAGCGATGGCCTACGCGCCGTCGCTGATCTCGACGGCTCCCCCTGACCGCACGAGAGCTGGCAATCGCCGCTCGCCCTCTCGCAGCGAACGCTGGCGGTCGGCGCCGGGGCCAGCGCCGTACTTCTGGTGGCGCGCTGACCAGACCTGAGGGTACGGCGACCGCTGCGGTGGCGGCCGTCGGGGCAATCGTCACCGCACTCGTCGGCCTCGCCGCCAACCATTCTCGTCGGAGTGACCGGCAGTGACCGGGCATTGACACTTTCCGCTTCGCAACCCATGGTCGATGGATTCGTTCCTCCGTCGAAGGGCCGCAGGATGGTCACCAGCGAACACCGGTACGTCATCGTCGGGGCGGGGCCCGCTGGGCTGCAACTGAGCTACTACCTTCAACAACACGGCGCCGATTACCTGACGTTCGAAAGTGGCGACGAGCCGGGCGGCTTCTTCCGGCGGTTTCCGCGCCACCGCCGGCTCATCTCGCTGAACAAGGTGCACACCGACAGCGCCGACCCCGAGATTCGTCTGCGCTGGGACTGGAACTCGCTGCTCAACGACTCCCCGGATCTGCTGTTCCCGCGATTCAGCGAGGAGTACCTGCCGGCCGCCGACGACCTGGTGCGCTACCTCGCCGAGTTCCAACGGGTTCACCAGCTCAACGTCCGCTACGGCACGACGGTCGAGCGGATCGCGCGGACGGACGACGGCTTCACGGTGAGCACCAACCAGGGTGACGTGCGTGCGCGCTGCCTGGTCGTCGCGACCGGCTGGGGCCAACCGTTCGTGCCGGCCATCAAGGGCATCGAGCATGCCATCGGGTACGAGGACATGGTCGTCGACCCCACGGCGTACGACGGTCAGCGGGTTTTGATCATCGGTAAGGGCAATTCCGCCTTCGAGACCGCGTCGGCAATTCTCGGTCGGGCGTCGATGGTGCACCTCGCCAGTCGGCAACCCCTGCGACTGGCCTGGAACACCAAACACCCCGGGGACGTCCGTGGTCAGTACGGGGCGATCCTCGACAGCTACCAGTTCAAGACTCTGCATTCGGTGTTGGACTGCACGATCGACGAGATCCGGCCTGTCGACGGGCGGTTCCAGGTGTCGATCACGTACACCCACGCGCAGGGCGAGACCGCCGTTCTGGACTACCACACGGTGTTGAGGTGCACCGGTTTCCGGATGGACACCTCGGTGTTCGACGAGACGTCCCGTCCCGACCTGGTGCGCGACGGCCGCATGCCGGGGCTACGCCCGGACTGGCAGTCCAGCAACGTCGACGACCTGTATTTCGCCGGCACCATCGCCCAGGCTCGGGACGCCAAGCACGCGTCGTCGCCCTTCATCGACGGATTTCGGTACAACCTCCGCACGTTCACCCGGATCCTGCGCGAGCGGTACGAGGACGTGCCGTTGTCGTACGCGACGACGCCGGCCGACGCCGTGTCGCTGACCAAGCTGATGCTCGATCGCGTCAACTGGTCCTCGGCGCTGTGGACGCAGTTCGAGTACCTGTGTGACGTCTTCGTCCGGGACGAGGCCACCGGCGACTTCCACCACTACGAGGACCTGCCGGAGGACTACGCGGTGGAGCGCTTCGCCGCCGCCACGCACTGGTACACGCTCGCGCTCCGGTGGGGACGCGACGACTATGGCGACGTCTTCGCCATCGATCGGCACCCGACCCCCGACCGGGCCCGGGAGAGCGCCTTCATCCACCCGGTGATCCGGCGTTACCGGGGGGCGGAGCTGGTCGCCGAGCAGCACCTGCTGGAGGATCTGCTGGCCGAGTGGCGGCGACCGGACCGACACGTCGAGCCGTTGGTCGAGTTCCTGACGGGGGACCTCACCAGCGGACCATGACCTCGTCGAGGGGTTTGCGGGTCAGGTCGGGGACGTGGGCGTCCGGCGTGGGATACCCGACGGGCATCACCACGTACGGGCGCTCCTCCGGCGGGCGCTCGCACACCTCGTTGAGGAACCGCATCGGGCTGGGCGTGTGGGTCAGGGTGACCAGGCCGGCGTGGTGCAGGGCGGTGATCAGCAGCCCGACGGCGATGCCGACGGACTCCTTGACGTAGTACGGCTTCGGGCTGTGTGGCCCCTGGTGCACCTCGAACACGACGATGACGGCCGGTGCGGTCTCCAGGAACGGCTTCTGCCAGTCAGTGCCGAGCCCGGCGATCGCACCGAGCCACTCCGCGGAGGCGCGGCGATCGTAGAACGCGCGTTCCTCGGCCTCCGCAGCCTCACGGAGCCGGCGTTTACGCGCCGGGTCGGTGAGCACGACGAACCGCCACGGCTGCACGTTGGCACCACTGGGTGCGGTCGAAGCGGCCCGGATCGCGGCCTCGACCACCCCGTCGGGCACGGGGTCGCTGGCGAAGTCCCGCACGGAACGGCGTTGGGCCATCCGTTCGGCGAACGCCTCAGCCTCGCGCACCATGTCTGCCGGCGACCGCCGGTGGTGCTGGATGGGGACCTTGGGTAGCAGGTCTGCGTCGATCACCAGCGGCCTCCCGTGATCAGCTGTGCCGGTCCGCGGGAGGGTCTGCCTGCCGCCGGCATCCAGGTGCCATCAGCATTTCCCAGGCAGGGTTGCTTTGTCGTTACGTAGGCGTGCTGTCTTCGCGCGTGGGCACGCCGGGTGCGGTCCGGGTGGCGATCTCGTCGACCACGTCGGTCAGGCGTCCACGCAGCGCCGCCGCGGCCCGCTGGCGGGTCGCCCCGTCGCCGTCCGCGGCGAGCCGTGTCAGCCAGGCCTCCACCCGCTCGCGGTCGCCCGCCTCGTCCAGTGCCGGTCGGGCGCGCTCGACCAGCCGCTCGGCGAGGGCCGCAGCGGGCAGCAGCCGGCCCGTGGTGACGTCGACGCCGCGGTCGCTCATCCCGTCGCGGGCCGCCCGCCAGTACGCGAGCCGCAGCAGCTCGGGGGCCAGCTCCGGTCCCGCGTCGCCCCGGTCGACAGCATCCCCGGCGACGACCACCAGCGCCCGCACCAGGGCGGCGAGCGCCGCGGACTCGATGGCGGTGAGGGGTACGTCGGCCACCCGTACCTCGAGCGTGGGGTGGGTTCTCGACAGGCGTAGGTCCCAGAAGATCGTGCCGTGGTCGACCAGGGCGCCGGCGTCGAGCAGCATGTCCACGTGGTCGTCGTACTCCTGGGCGGACCGCAGGTACGGCGGCGGGCCGGCCACCGGCCAGCGCCCCCACGTGACGCTGCGCCAACTCGCGTAGCCGGTGTCGCGTTCGGACCAGTAGGGCGAGTTGGCCGTCAGCGCGATGAACACCGGCAGGTGTTGGCGCAGGTGGTTGCCGATCAGCACGGCACGGTCCCGGTCGGGCTCCTCCACGTGGACGTGGACGGCGCAGATCGCGAGCTCGTCGTGCAGCCCTCGGAAGGTGGCGGTGCCCCGGTCCTGGCGGGGCCCTTCGGTGATGGGCGGCGGCACGGCACGGCCGAGCACCGGCGAGCCACTGGCGATCACCCGCAGACCCGCCGACCGGGCTGCGGCCTGGACGGCGGCGCGACCCTCGACGAGCTGCGCGCTGAGATCGTCCAGGTGGTGGCACGGGTCGGTGCGGGTCTCGACCTGAAGCTTGGTGATCTCGCCACCCACCCGGGCGCCGAGGGTCGGGCGCGCGCGGTCGACGACGGTTGCCGCCTCCGGCACGACCTCGCCCCGGTCGGCGTCGACGACGAGGAACTCCTCCTCGACGCCGAGGAGGGGGATGGGCGACCCCGCGCGCTGTCCCGTAGTCATACCGACGCCGACCTCCCACTGCCGGTCGTTCGCCGGCGGTGAGCACGTTACGCGATGTCCTCGATGCGCTGCGTGCCGAAGCGCTCCATTGTGGACAACCTGTCGACGAGCCCGGCCAGGAGGGCCGTTCGTTCGGCCATCCGGTCGAGGCAGACGTACTCGTCGGCGGCGTGCGCTCCGCCGCCGACCGCGCCCAGGCCGTCAAGGGTCGGTACGCCCAGCGCGGCGGTGAAGTTGCCGTCGGACGCGCCAGCGGCGTACGCGCCGACGAGACCCGCCATGCCGAGCTGGCGGGCGATCGACTGGGTCAGTTCCAGGAGTGGCTGCGCGAGTTCCGGGGACATCGGGTAGCGGTTGATCCCGCCGTGTACGGCAAGCGTCGCCTCGGGCAGGAACGGCACGAGCCCGCGGATGGCGTGGTCGACGCGTTCGAGCTCGTCCCTGGTCCAGGCTCGGACGTCGACGGCCAGGCTGGCCTGCTCGGGCACCGTGTTCGTCGTGGTGCCGGCGGAGAGCAGGGTCGGTGTCACGGAGGTGCCGCCGCTGTCCGCCGCCCCGAGCGTGCCGAGCGTCAGAACCTGGTGGGCGACCTCGACCGTGGCGTTGACCCCGCGCTGTGGTTCGACGCCGGCGTGGGCGGCGCGACCTCCAACGGTGAGGCGGTAGACCGAGCCACCCTTCCTGGCCACCTTGACGTTCCCGTCCGGGGTGGCCGCCTCGCAGACGAGAACGGCGCCGGAACGTCGTGCCTCACGTTCGATCAGGTGTCGTGACGTGCCGGACCCGCTCTCCTCGTCGCAGGTGAGCAGCACGCCGACGGCCGAGGTGTCCTCGATCAGGCGTAGTGCCGTGAACATCTGCACGATGCCGGCCTTCATGTCGCACACGCCGGGTCCCGTCGCGACGTCCCTGCGGACGGTGAAGGGCCGGGACCGGATCGTGCCGACCGGGAAGACGGTGTCGAAGTGGCCGAGGAGCAGCACGCGCTGGCGACCGACGGCCGGCCACAGCAGGTGTGGCAGGCCGTCGACCACGACCCGATGGGCGGGCCGGCCGAGCGCCTCCTCGCCCCAGCGGGCGAGCAGGTCGGCACAGGACTCGAGATGGGGCAACGAGCCCGGTGCCGACTCGCATGCGACGAGCGTGCTCAGCCGGTCGACCATGTCGTTTCGGAGCTTTTCGGCGGCGTCGAGCAGACAGCGGGGGTGGTCCATCGATCCTCCAACCACACGGCTGACGGGCCTCACCAGGCGTGTCCATCGACCATCGCAGGGGGATCGGGGTGTGGTCACCCTTGTCTGTGCTCAGCTGGCCGGTGTGGCGACCTGCTGCACGGGAGTCGCCGACCCGTAGCCGAGCTCGATGATCCGACGCACGGATTCCGCGTAGGCGTCCGCGCCGACGGGTGCAAAGGTGCCGAGCCCGTCGACGTACCTGTTGAACATGCAGAACGCGGCGGCGATCAGCACGGTGTCGTGGATCTCCAGGTCGGTGGCGCCCTCCGCGCGGGCGTCGGCGACCAGTTGGGTCGTGACGTTGCGCCCGCTGATCTGGACCGCGCCGGCGATACGCAGCAGCGACCGCAGCTTGGCCGAGATCGGGGCGCTGTCGAGATCCGCGCGTACCTGGTCGACGAGGGTCATGCCCTCGTCGAGTTGCGCCGCCGCGAACGCCGAGTGCGACGAGCAGCAGAAATTGCACTCGTTGCGCCCGGACACGTACGCGGCGATCAGTTCCCGCTCGCCGGGCGGGAGCGAGTGCGGGGCGCGCAGCAGCACCTCGGCAAGCTCGTTGAGCGGCTTGGCCGTCTCCGGGCGGTACTGCATCGGGCCGGTGATGCCGGGGAACTGCTTCTCGTCGACTCCCAGATCGATGTACGCCACAGTGTGATGCCCTCCGGTTCTGCAACGCGGCCCGACGGGGCCTACGCCTCACCCCGGAGACGGCTGCCGATGCGGGGCGGCGTCACCGACGCCGCGCAGCCACGATCTCATCCCGTCGGTCGGGGGTATTTCTTCACTCGTGCTCTTTTTCCGGCGGGGGGCCGCTGCTAGGGCTCGCTGGGGCGGCTCTGTTGCGGCGGGATCGGGGGCGCGCTCACCGAGTCAGCCGGGTGCTCGGAGTGGCGGCGCAGGAGTTCGGTGATCCAGCGGGCGGCGTCCCTCTGCGCGGTGAGCAGGTGGTCGCGGGCGTCGGCGATGTCCTGGTCGTCGGCGTGCTCGCTCAGGAGCGTCGCCCACTGGCGGCTCACCTCCTCGGCGTACCGGGCCTTGCGGAGCTGCTCGTCGAACTGGTACTCCAACTCCACCAGCCGGTCGACGTGCGGCTGGAGCGCCGGCATGATGCGCTCGTCGAGCCGGACGGCGGCGTCGGGGCGGCAGGTGATGACGATGTCACCCCGCTGGTAGTGCCACTGGGGATCCTCGGCGAGCGCCTGTTGCAACGCCAACTCCAGGTCCCCGGCCCGGTGCGGCGGGAGGTCCCGGGCGGCGTCGGAGGCGAGCCGGGTCAGCCGCTGGATCGCGTTGGGCTGGAAGTACTGCACGTACCAGCTCAGCACCTCGGCCCGCATGCTCGTCGGTGACGACCAGGCGAAGGTGGCGCGGATGTAGAACGAGTAGACGTACCCGCGGGCCGGGACCGCGATCAGCCGGGGCACGTCGCGTTGTTCGACGAGCGGGCCGGACGGCGAGGGTGCGGCGGCAGATCCGACGGGCGCCTCGTCCTGGAGCGCGGCGACCAGTCGATCCCAGCTTCGCGCCCACCACCGCCAACCGCGGACACTCGCGTCGCGGGTGATGGTCAGCCCTCGGATGCCTCGGTGCCGCCACTGGTCCGCCGGCCTTGGCCTCCCGTCCGGGGCGTCCGTCATGGCACCCCTCCACGGTCACGGTTCCGCGTTTCACGCTAACAACAGGTGACGGATTTGCCCGTCGCCACGCCGTCGCATACCGGTGCGAACCGGACCGCCCCGCTGGCACGCCACGCGTCACTGCCGGGCTGTCGACCTCGGTGGCCGGCACCGCCGGGAAGCGCCGTGGGTGCCGCGGGGAGAGGATCATCTGGCGTTCACCGAGCATTGTGGAGCAGTTGAGGTGCCCAGGGGTGTTACCGCCGGCGGGGTAGCGGCGAGACTGGACCCGATCCGACAATCATGTGGATCGATGTAATGGACGGTCTGGAGGCGGCCTGTGTCCACCCCTGTGTCCCCGCTGGCCACGCCCGGCGCGATCCGCCGGCGTACCACCACCCTCACCCTGCTCCTCGCCATGGTCGCCGCCGCGCTGGTCGGCCCGTCCGTGGTGACCCCCCGGTTGACCGACTCCGCCTCGGCGGCGGTCTACAGCTCCTGCACCAGCAGCCGCTGCGCGGACGCCCGCACCGCCCGCTCCGGCTGGTCCGCCAAGGGCTTTCCGACCAGCCGTGCCTGGTATTCCTGGAGCGGTGGCACCTCCAACTTCGCCGGCGGCCGGTTCTACAACTACGAGGGTCAACTGCCCACCAACGCCACCTACCACGAGTACGACGTCTACCCCCGCACGCAGGGCGCCGCTCGGGACGCGTACCGGATCGTGGTGAACCGCAGCACCGGGGTCACCTGGTTCTCGCCCAACCACTACACCGACTTCTACCGGCTCTGACCGCTCCGGTGCCGGCCGGTCCGACCCGGCCGGCACCGGTGAGACGAGGGAGGCACGTGATGGCCGCTCCGGACGGCGACCGGTCGCCCGAGTGGCTGACCGTGTGCCGGGACGGGTGCCCCGAGGCGCGCGGCGCGTCGGTGCTGGCCGGCGCGACGATGCGGAGCAGGCCCGCGCTCGTCGCCGCGTTGGCCGACGCGCTGACCCTGCCCGCCCACCTGGGTGGGACCTGGGACGCCCTCGCCGACGTGCTTCGGGACCGGCTGGACGCCGGCCCGCTCACCCTGCTGATCGACGACGCCGGTGAGTTGCTCGCCGACGAGCCGGCTGGTCAGTACGACCTGCTGCTCGCCGTGCTGGACGACCTGGCCACCACCGCCCCGCACCCGCTGCGCGTCGTCCTGCACCATGCCTCGCCCCCTTGAGCGGCGGGATCTCGCATCCCGACGGGGGCTGGGCGAGGTTGGAAGCGGCCGGCGGCGCGGGTGGGGGTCACCCTCGCCGCCGGCCGTCCAGGTCAGTGGGTCGCGGGCGGGATGCTCTGCTCGTACTGGAAGACGTTGTGCGGGTCGTACTTCGCCTTGATCTTGCGCAGCCGTGGGAAGTTGCGACCCCAGTAGGCCTCCTCCCACTCCGCCATGCCGATGTTCGGCACGTTGACGTAGGCGCCGTCCACGTAGGGCCGCATCGCCAGGCTGAACTCGGCGATCCAGGCCTGGGCGATCGGGGTGACGGCGTCGTCGCTGTCCGGCTCGCCGCGAGTGCCCCAGCCCGCGCCGGGCTCGGAGTAGAAGAGCGCGTCGCGGTGCGGGAACGCCGCGCCGCCGAAGGGCTCCTGCCGTTGGGCTCCCCGGCCGAAGGCCTGGGCGAAGAAGTTGCTGTCCGGTGACGGGGCCTTCTCCATGAACCGGCGGACGATGCTGATCGCCTCTGCCGGGAAGGGCTCCCTGGTGAACTGCGAGTAGAACTTCCACTTCGCCGGATCTTCGTCGCTCGGGACCTGGAATCCGGCGTACGTCTCGGCCCAGCCTCCGATCCGCACGATGACCTCGGGGTTGCCGATCGAGAGGAGCGGTTCCAGCAGTCGCCTCGCCTCGGCCTCCGACCCCTCGGCGAGCACCGCGAACAGCAGGATCTCGTCCGGGTGGACCTCGACCTGGGTGCCGAGACGAGGGTCGGCGAACGGTCCGGTGTGCTGCCAGGTGTCGAAGACGTCGTGCAGGTTGTCGAGGCCCGGCCAGGTCACCTGCAGGTAGGCGACGCTCTCCAGCGGAGCCACCTGGTAGGTCAGGGACGTGACGATTCCGAAGTTGCCGTTTCCGGCGCCGCGCAGTGCCCAGAGCAGGTCCGCGTGGTTCCACGGGTCCACCTCGAGCACCTTGGCGCCGTCGGCCCCCGCCGCGACGACGATCTCCACGCCGATCAGGTTGTCGCAGGCCATGCCGATGTAGCGGGTGAGGAAACCGAGACCGCCCCCGAGGGTCGCACCGGACAGGCCGACGGTCCCCTCGCCTCCGGTCGTCGCCGCGAGGTCGTACTCCCCGAGTGCGGCGACCGCTTCGGACTGGGTGAGCCCCGCGCCGAGCTTCGCCGTGCGGCTGGCGGTGTTGATGTCGACGTCCTTCAGCTCACTGACGTCGATCACGATGCCGTTGTCGACGTTCGACCAGCCCTCCAGGCTGTGCCGGCCGCTGCGTACCCGCAACGCGACGTCGTGCTGCCGGGCCCAGGTGAGGGCGTTGACGACGTCCTGGGTCTCCTGGGCGAAGACGATCACCAGCGGGTAGCGCACGAACAACTCGTCCCAGCCGAGGCTCGCCTCCGCGTAGGTGGGGCTCTGGGGACGGACGATCAGGCCGGTCAAGGTGGCGGGCGGGAACTTCTCACCACCCAGGGTCGGGCCGTCCGCCGCCAGCGCCGAACTGCCGGCGATCATGCCCGGGAGGGCGACCGCTCCGGCGCCGACGGCCGTCGCCTTGAGCAGGTCGCGACGAGAAAGGTCGCGCATGGTCCGAGTCCTCTCGATCGGGGTCGCGTCAGAGCTTCGATCGAGAGGACTTTTGCCTCTCAACTGACGCAAAACCACCGTAACGCCGCAGACTGCGGGAAAGATCCGAGAAGTTGTCACAGAACCCGGTCGGGTGATGAAGCGGCAGCTCAGTTGGGGTGCGCGGGCTGGTCCAGGATGGCGCTGAACCGCTCCTCGGCGAGGTCGAGCTGGGCGAAGATGTGCCTCTTCACCACCGCCGACAACGGTGTGTCCGGCCGGCCGATCAGGTCCCGGAAGAGCGGCACCAGCGGCCGGTACTTCCGGGCCGACGACACCACCTTCGGCCCGACCGTGTGGATCACCCCGACGCCGTTGTCGGTGAAGTCCGACACCTTGATCACCCGGGCCCAGGGCTCGCGGTCCAGGCTGACCGCCAGGTGCTCCCGGTACTGCGTGTTGCGGTCCCGCTCGGGGTCGTACACCGGGTTGGTGACGGCGGCGACGAGCGTCGCGACGCGCGTCCCGAACCGCGCGGCGAGCGCGGTGAGCGCGGCCGCGGTCGGGTCGGCCCCCGCGTCGCCGTCGGCCAGCTCGACCGGATGGTCCTCGACCGCGTCGTGCAGCAGACCGGCGACGATCACGTCCACGTCGCGCACCTGGTAGTGGTGCATCAACCGGATCGCCACCCGCAGCAGGTGGTTGAGGTACGGCTCCCGGACGCGCCGGTCGTCGCGGTGCAACTCGGCGGCGAGGTCGAGCGCGGCGGTCAACCGCTCGCGGGCGGCGTCGTCGAACTGCTGGACCTCCAACCGGAAGCGCTCCAGCAGGCCCGGTTCGCCGTGGATCTCGGTGATCGCGTGCATCGGCATGCTGCCCAGGTGCGGCGGGAAGTCCATGCGTCACTTATAGCCGATCTTCCCCACGTCGATGAGCCCGTACGTCGCCGACCCGACCCGACATTCCGCGACAGCGCCAACGGCCGGTCGGGGGCGCGCGCTCACCGACCGGCCACCTCACCGGGCGCCGGCCAGGGTCGCCTCGACGCCGTGGCGTCCCAGCGCGGTCAGCCAGGCGATCACCTCGGCGCGGACCTCGTCGTCGTCGGCCACCTCAGCCGGGAAGATCTCGCGGAGCGCGAAGACGGCGTCCACCGCGCCGGCCGGGGTGTGCGCGCCGGCGTCCAGGGCGGCCCGGATCGGCCCGGCGAGCGGGTCCTGCAACGGCAATGGTCGGCCGTCGTCGGCGTACCCCAGCGCGAAGCGCAACCAGGACGCCACGACCAGCGCGCCCCAGCGCGCGGACCGGCCGGCCGCGCGCAGGTCGGCGATGGTGTGCAGGACGCGTTGCGGCAGCTTCTGCGAGCCGTCCACCGCGACCTGGAGGGTGCGGTGGTGGATCGCCGGGTTGCCGAACCGGGCGAGGACCTGCTCGCCGTAGTCGAGCACCCGGACGCCGTCCGGCGGGGTGAGGCTGGCCGCGACGTCCTCGGCGATCAGCCGGCGCAGCACGTCGGCCAGGTACGGGATCTCCAGCGCCTCGGCGATGGTCTCCCGCCCGGCCAGCGCACCCAGGTACGCGATGGCCGAGTGCACACCGTTGAGGGTGCGCAGCTTCAACCGTTCCCACGAGCCGGCGTCGTCGGTGAGCACCGCCCCGGCGTGCTCCCAGCCCGGCCGGCCGCCGGGGAAGTCGTCCTCGATCACCCACTGCGCGTACGGCTCGGCGGCGACCGCGGCCAGGTCGGTCACGCCGAGCGCCCGGCGGGCCGCCTCGATCGTCTCCGGCGTGCTGGCCGGCACGATCCGGTCCACCATGGTGCCCGGGCAGGTGACGTTGCCGGCCACCCACTCGACCAGCCCGGCGGGCACCCCGGCGGCACGGCCGACCGTCTGGTCGAGCATGCCGCGCAGTCGTCGGCCGTTGGCCGGCAGGTTGTCGCAGCTGACCAGGGCCACCGGTCCGGCGTCCGCGGTGGCCCGCGCGGCCAGCCCGCGCAGCAGCAACCCCGGCACGGTGGTCGGCGGACGGCCGCCGGCCAGGTCGGCGGCGAGCGCCGCGTCCGGGGACAGCTGGCCGGTCACCGGGTCGAGCAGATAGGCCTTCTCGGTGACGGTCAGCGTCACCACCCGCACCGCCGGGTCGGCGAGCAGCGCGACCACCGCCTGCGGGTCGCGGGGGGCGTGGAGTACGCCGCTGAGGGCGCCCACCACCCGGGTGCCGTTGCCGGCGGCGGAGAGGGTGCTGACACTGAACAGGTTGTCCTGCGCGGCGAGCGCCTCGACCACCGCGGTGCTGCGCGGAGCGACGGCCACGATTCCCCAGTCGCCGCCGGCCGCGCCGACCGCCGCCTCGGTGAAGACGGCCTGGTGCGCCCGGTGGAACGCGCCCAGCCCCAGGTGGACGATGCCGGCCGGCACCGTGCCCGGCCGGATGAGGGGACGGGCCTCGGCGGGCAGTCGGCGCAGCACGCCCAGGCCGAGTCGGGCGCCGACGGTCACCGCCATGCCGGGCCGTCCGGGAAGCGGAACTCGGCGATCGACGCCGGCTTCATGGTGGCGCTGTAACCGGGCCGCTCGGGCAGCAGGTAGCGGCCACCGCGGGTGCGGACCGGGTCGACGAAGTGCTCGTGCAGGTGGTCGACGTACTCGATCATTCGACCGTCCAGCCCGGTGCCCACCCGCAGGTAGTCGAAGATCGCCAGGTGTTGGACGTACTCGCAGAGGCCGACCCCACCGGCGTGCGGGCAGACCGGCACTCCGAACTTCGCCGCCAGCAGCAACTCGGCGAGGACCTCGTTGACGCCGCCGACCCGGCACGCGTCGATCTGCATCACCCCGATCGCCTCGGCCTGCAACAACTGCTTGAAGATCACCCGGTTGGCCGCCACCTCACCGGTGGCCACCCGGCACCGGCCACCGGTCAACTCGTCGACCGCCCGGGCGATCCGGGCGTGCCCGAGGATGTCGTCGGCGTGGGTCGGCTCCTCGATCCAGTACGGATCCACCTCCGCGAGGGTGGCCATCGCGGTGATCGCCTCGTCCACGTCCCAGACCTGGTTGGCGTCCATCATCAGCAGCGCGTCCGGGCCGATCTCCTCCCGGATGATCCGGGCCCGCCGCAGGTCGTCGGCGAGCGGGCCGCCGACCTTCATCTTCACCGCCCGCCAGCCGTCGGTGTACGCCTGCCGGGTGAGCGCCCGCACCTTGTCGTCCGGGTAGCCGAGCCAGCCGACCGAGGTGGTGTACGAAGCGAAACCACTCTGCTTGAGTTCCGCGAGCCGGCCCTCCCCTCCGATAAATCCCTTGTCGAGGATGGTGGCCGCCTCGTCCGGGGTGAGCGCGTCGGTGATGTGCTTGAAATCGACGCTGGCCACCAGGTCGTCGGTCGGCAACTCGGCCAGGAACCGCCACATCGGCTTGCCGGCGAGGGTGGCCCGCAGGTCCCACACCGCGTTGACGAGCGCGCCGGTCGCCATGTGGATGACGCCCTTCTCGGGACCGAGCCACCGCAGCTGCACGTCGGCGCTGAGTGAGCGCCAGAACGCGACAGGCTCGGCCGTGATCTCCTCGATGGTGCGGCCCTGGACGTGGTGGGCGAGGGCCCGGACCGCCGCGCAGGTGATCTCGTTGCCCCGGCCGTTGGTGAAGGTGAACCCCGCGCCGGTCGGGCCGGCGTCGGTGCCCAACTCCACGTACGTTGCCGAGTAGTCGCCCCGGTTGACCGCGTCGGAGCCGTCGCCCCGCGCGGCGGTCGGAAACCGCACGTCGTGCACTTCGACGGAGGTGATGGTGACCGTCACTGAGCCTGCCTCTCGTTCGCGACTGCGGGGCTCCGCTGCGCTGCACTCCTCGCGCTCACCGGCCGTTCCGCTCGAAGTTGAAGACCCGCTTGGGCAGCCGGTACGCCAGGTCCACGATGGTCTCGGCGGCCTCGTCCATCGGCAGCCGGTGCTCGGCGACCAGCCGGGCCAGGAAGCCGGCGTCGACCCGACGGGCCACGTCGTGACGGACCGGGATGGAGCAGAACGCCCGGGTGTCGTCGACGAACCCGGTGGTGTTGTAGAAGCCGGCGGTCTCGGTGACCGTCTCCCGGAACCGGCGCAACACCTCGGGGGAGTCCAGGAACCACCAGGGCGCGCCGAGCAGCACCGCGGCGTACCCGCCCGCGAGGGGCGCCAGCTCGCGGGTGAAGGTGTCCTCGTCGAGGGTGTAGAGCACCAGCCGCAGGCGGGGATCGTTGCCGTGGCGCTCCAGCAGTGGGGCGAGGGCGTGCACGTACTCGGTGGCCTGCGGGATGTCGCCGCCCACGTCCCGGCCGTGCCGGGCGTGCAGCCACCTGTTGTGGTTGCGCACCGCGCCGGGGTGCAGCTGCATGACCAGGCCGTCGTCGAGCGACATCCGGGCGAACTCCATCAGCATGTGCGCCCGGAACGCCTCCGCGTCGGCGGCGTCCGCCTCGCCGCGCCGGCCCCGGTCGTAGAGCCGCTCGGCCTCGGCCGGCGTCAGGTCCAGGGTGCGCGCGGTGGGGTGGCCGTGGTCGGTGGAGGTCGCCCCGGCGGCGATGAACGCGGCCCGTCGGGTCCGCAGGGCAGCCAGATAGCCGGCGTACGTGCCGGTGTCCTCGCCGGCCCGCTCGCCGAGCCGGTCCACGTTCGTCGACCAGCCGTCGTACTCCATGTCCACCACGTCGTCCGGGCGGAAGGTGGTGACCACCCGGCCGCCCGGCCCGCCCCAGCCGTCGGCGGCCAGTGTGGCGTGCTGGCTCAGGTCGTCAAGTGGCGACTCGGTGGTGGCGAGGACCTCGATGCCGAACCGCTCGAACAGCGCCCGGGGCCGGAAGTCCGGCTCGGCGAGCCGGGCGGCGATCTCGTCGTAGATCTCGTCGGCGGTGGCCGCACCGAACGCGGTGTGCACCCCGAACACGGTGCGGAAGGTCTGCTCCAGCCAGAGCCGCGACGGGGTGCCCCGGAACAGGTGCCAGTGCGTGGCGAGGCGCCGCCAGATCACCCGGCCGTCGGTCTCCACCGGGCTGCCGTCGCGGGTGGGAACACCCAGGTCGGACGGGGGGACGCCCTGGCTGAGCAGCATCCTCGTCAGGTAGTGGTCGGGCACGATGAGCAACCGCGCCGGGTCCGGGAAGGGCCGATCCTCGGCGAGCAGGGCCGGGTCGACGTGCCCGTGCGGCGAGATGATCGGCTGCTCCGCCGCGAGGACGTACAGCTCCCGGGCCAGCGCGCGCTGGCCCGGTTCGGGCGGCAGGAGCAGGTCGGTGTGGTCGAACGTCGGCACGGGGGAGGGGCTCCTCGTCTCCTGGTCAGCGGGAGGTGAGCAGGTCGGTGACCCGGACCGGCTGGCGGTGGTCGAACGCGACAGTCACCCGGCCGCCGGTCTCGGTGACATGCGGCCGCCTCCCGGTGATCCTGCAAAGGTTTGCAATGAAGTAATCACGATCAATGCGACCGAGTCAACCGGCGGCGATCACCGATTTCGTACGGCCGCAGATCGGCGTGTCCGCGCTTCAAACCGCGCGGCTATTGACAATGCTGCAACCGTTTGCATTAATGGCCACACCCACGGCACCGCCGCCACCTCGGACGAAGGGTCAGCCGTGCCCGTCACCATCCGGGACGTCGCCCGCGCGTCCGGTGTGCACATCTCCACCGTGTCCCGCACCTTCTCCGCCCCGCACCTGGTCAACCCGGACACCCGGGTCCGCGTGCTGACCTGCGCGGAGGACCTGGGCTACCGGCCGAACCGCGCCGCCCGAGCCCTGATCACCGGGCGGACGCACAACCTCGGGCTGATCATCGCGGACATCGCGAACCCGTACTTCCCGCCGCTGATCAAGGCGGCGGAGAGCCAGGCCCGACGCCGCGACTACCACGTCTTCGTGGCCGACACCAACGAGGACCCGACCGCCGAGGAGGAGTTGGTCCACGCGCTGGCCAAGCAGGTGGACGGGGTGCTGCTGTGCAGCCCGCGGATGAGCAACAGCCTGATCGAGCAGCTCAGCCGCGAGGTGCCGCTGGTGGTGGTGAACCGTCAGGTGACCGGCCTGCCCTGCGTACTGATGGACGTCGGGCAGGGCGCCCGCTCGGCGATCGAGCACCTGGTCGGCCTGGGGCACCGCGACATCGCGCTGCTCGGTGGCCCGCGCAACTCGTGGACCAACCGGGAGATGCGCCGTGCCGCCGGCACGGCCGCCCGAGCCGGCGGCGCGGAGCTGACCGTGCTCGGCCCGAACGCGCCCACCGAGGTCGGCGGCGCCGCCGTCGCCGAGCAGGTGCGACGCAGTGGAGTGTCGGCCGTGCTCGCCTACAACGACCTGATGGCGATCGGCCTCGTCGAACGGCTGGACGCGCTCGGGGTGCGGGTGCCGCAGGAGGTGAGCGTCGTCGGGGTCGACGACATCACCCTGAGCCGGCTCACCCGCCCCAAACTGACGACGGTGGCCACACCCACCGGGGCCGCCGGCCGGACGGCCGTCGACATGCTGCTGCAACAGGACGTCGAGTCACCACGCGGCGCGCGGGGACCCGGTTCCGGCCCGGCGCTCGGCGTCCGTCGTACCACCGCGCGGGTCATGCTCCAGACCGACCTGGTCATCCGCGACTCGACCGGCCCGGGGCCGTACGCCCGGCCGGCGCCTTCCCCGGCCGCACCCCACGGCCCGGACCCGCACTGCCCCGCAGGTCCGCGCATCCCGACCGGCTGACCCTGTTCGGCGACTCGACGAGCCACCGCGCGGACGCAGCCGTGGTCGCGGCCAGGGGGTAGTCTGCTGCGGACCATCGATAGCGCTCGACCGGACGGAGGGTCGGCCCTGGTCTTGAGGACCAACGCCGCCATGCGGAGCCTGCTGGGCAGTGCGGCCTTCGCCGCCGATCAGCCGACCCTTCCGTCGATCGAGCAGGACACGCTCGATGCGGGCTGGGCGGTGGAGCCGAGCGGTGCGCTCGTGCTGGTCGCGCATCGGCCGCACGACGGGCACGACGTTCCGGCGGAGTCGCTGGGGGAGGGCGAGTACGAGGTCAACGACGTGCACGTGTCGGTGACCGATCTGGGCAGAGAGTCACCCGACTTCCTGCCCCGGGCGGCGTCCCGTGGCCTGTATTTCGCTCGACGGATGCTGGCGGGGGCGCGTGGTCTGCCGGGCTCGGACACGCTCCTCGCGACCGTCGCCATCTTCGTCGACGTGGACGACGAGGACTTCGCCCTGCAGGGGGCGACAATCCGGTTCTTCAGCCGGCGGGGAGCCTATCCCCGCTGGTTCGACGATCTGGAGCCCTTCGCCCTGGAGGCGATCGCCGTGCTCGCCCTGTCCGACCTGACCGATCACCCCAGCTCACCGCACTGAAGCTCCCTCGTTCGGCATCCCTGCCCCCGGCAGGTCGGCGGCCCCTTATCCTCGAGCCGACATGCCAACCGGAGCGGGTGCCGTCTGCGCGACGGCGTACAGGGGGCCGTGATGAGCGGAGAGGATCGACCGGAGGGCATCAGTCCGACGGCGGTGCAGGGGGCGCCCGGACTGTGGCGCGTCGATCTGCAGAAACACGATCTCAGCATCCCCGGACGGGAGGTCGTCCAGAGTCGGGTGGAGTTCACGCCGGACTCGCCGCCGTTCAAGCACTTCCACCCCGGCGAGGAGATCATCTGCGTTCTTCAGGGGTCTCTGGAGTACACGCTCGAAGGCCAGCCGCCGATCGTGTGCAATGTCGGCGACGCGCTGACCGTGCCCTACGGCGTCCACCACCAGGCCCGCAACGTAGGCGACGGCATAGCGGTGGAGCTGGCCACCTACGTGGTCGAGAAGGGCAAGCCCCTGCTGACCAAGGTGGAGTGACCGGCCGCCGCGCCAACCCGTCGATCATGAGGTTGGCGACACGACACGCCGCGGTGGATGGCGATAACCTCATGATCACCGGGGTGGGCGTTGGGATCACCGGGGTGGGCGTTGGGATCACCGCGGTGGGCGTCGGGCCGGCAGGGCGGCCGTCACCCGGATGGCCTTCACGATCGCCGGGATCGACCCGATCAGCAGCACCAGCCCCCAGATGATCGCGATCACCGCGAACACCAGTGCCGCCACGTCGTCGACGATGCTGACCAGGATCACCGGCACCAGGTGGTGCAGGAACTCCAGGACGACAGTGCACAGCAGGGTGGTGAGGATCAGCAGGACGAGGCCCTTGTTCTGCAGGAAGCGCGGCTGGGCGAGCACCAACAGCCCGGCCCACACCAGCTTGAGCAGCAGCACCAGCCCCAGCAGCAGCGCCGCCTCGCCGACCGGGAAGAACCCCCACAGCGCCAGGTACGCGATCGTGCCGAACGGGACCGCCAGAAACAGCGACACCATGATGGACAGCTCCACGAACGCGATGACCAGCGCGACCAGCCCGACGATGATCAGGATGATCGAGAAAATCAGGCTCGCGACGCCCTGCACCCGGCCCTGGACGCGTTCGGGCAGCAGCATGCCCAGGCAGAACAACCCGGTGCTCCAGACCGCCACCGCGTCGACCAACGCCAGGTAGCCGGTGGCCCGGCCGGACGGCTCGCTGACGCCGGACACGTCGTCGAGATCCACCTCCAGCGCGCCGGCGGTGTCGGCGAGGGCCGCGCCGGCGTCGGCGCCGCCCAGCAGCAGCCCGGCACCCAACTCCACACCGATCGCCAGGACGATGGCGAGCATCGCCAGCAGCAGGAACGGCTTACGCAGGTCACCCACGGCGGCACCTTCCTCTCAGCTCAACAGATCGCCGCGACGATCCGGTCAGGACGTGGCCGCGACGATCAGGGTCAGGACGGGGCCACGACGACCGTGCAGCCACCGAGGCCGGGGCAGATCAGGCCCACCTCGGTGGCCTGGTCGACCGCGACCTTCGCCACCGCGCCGGTGCCGTCGGACGCCGGCTCGACCTCGTCGCGGATGGTGAGGGCGGCGTCGCCCGGCGCCGGCGCGACGACCGTGAACCGTGCCGCGCTGCGCAGCACCAGGGTGCGCAGCCCACCCGGATCGGCGACCCGCACCACGCACCTGCCGGAGAACGTCAACCGGCCCGTCTGGTCGGCGCAGTCGGCGTCGACCGTGGCCGGATCCACCGCCGCGCGCTCACCGCCCAGCACGCCCAACCGGTCGACCAACCCGTGCCGGGCACCCGGATCACCCCGGTCGTCGCCGCCCACGCCGACCGCGACCACGAACAGCGCCACCAGCAGCACGGCGAGCAGCCCCAGCAGTGCCTTCTGCCGACCACTCATCGCGCGGCGACCGGTGCGACGACGACCTCGCTGAACCGGATCAGGTCGACACCCGCGAAGTAGCGGCTGGTGCCCTGCGTCTTGCCCACCACCAGCAGCGTGACCTGGTGTGCCCCCTTGCTGAGCTGGACGGTGCCGACGTCCAGGAACTCCGTCTTCTGCGTCGTCGGAGTGAAGCCGAGGAACGTGCCGCCGACCTGGTTGCCGTCGATGGTGAAGACGGTGTTGGCGTAGTCGAACGAGGTGGTGCGCACCGTCGCGAAGCGCCAGATGCCGTCGGCCGGGATCTGCACCGTCACGGTGACCTGATCGCCGATCGCCAAGCCGGTGAAGAAGAGCTGCTTGTCCCCGGACCAGGTCACCGCGCAGCAGTTGGGCTGCGCGCCCACGGCGGCCTTGCTCTTCTGCGGCGACGTGATGACCGCGGCGTCCACCAGGCTCTCCGCCTCGATGGTGACCACCCGCGGCTCGCCGGGATCCGGCGCGCCGTCGCGGGTCAGCAGGACCACCCCCACGGCCACCACCACCAGCACCAACGCCGCCGCGGCGGCGATCCACAACCATGGGGTACGCCGAGGCGGCGCGACCGCCCGTACCTCGTAGGTGACCCGACCGCTGGACCGGGAGCTCTCCTCCGGCGCGGTGTTCGCCGAGTACGCGAACCCGGTCATGTCGTAGCGCCGGGGTGGGGTGCCCGCGGGTACGGCGAGGGTGACCAGGAACGACACCGAGCCCTGCCCCTGTACCACCCGCTGCGGCTCGGCGACGGTGAACCACGCCCGCTGGGAGCCGTCACCGGGCGCCACGTCGAACACCACCGTGTCCGGTGCGGCGCCCGGGTTGGAGACGGTGAAGGTCAGCTCGCCGCTGTTGCGCGGGTCGAGGGTGAACTGCTCGGCGGCGGCGACGACCGCCCATTCGGTGGTCATGACGACTCCTCTTCCAGGACGATCTCGACGGTGGTCGAGGCGGGTTTCTCCGCCTCGACGATGCGGGTGATCACGGCGAGTTGGCCGGCGGCGGCGGCCGGGACCCGCACCACGACGTGGAAGGGCCGTTCGGTCGGCTCGTCGATCGCGAAGCCCGGCAGACCGGTGGCCAGTTCCAGGGCCCGCCGCATGCCGTACGGGGTGCCACGCCACCGGGCCAGCAGGGCGGCGTTGGCCACCAGGTCGCGCAGTCGTCCCACCGGCAGCGGCAGGGGCGCGTCCGGCCGGGGTGAGGCCACCACGTGGTCCATCGCCACCCAGCGGGTCAACCGCACGACCAGCCCGTCCGGCGCCCGGTACGGGTCGAACAGGGCGTCCACCTCGGCGAGGATCGCCTCGTCCGGGGCGTGCAGCCCCTCCATCACGTCCAGCAGCGCCCAGAGCACGCTGCCGGGCACACAGGCCCGCTGGTAGGCGGCGGGCAGCAGCCGTTCAATCGCCGAACGTCGCATCCTGGCGCACCACCTCGATGTCGTGCTCGCCGGAGCAGAGCAGCCAGGTATCCGGGACGGTCACCACGTCGGCGGTGGCCTGGTTGGCGCTGGGCGTCCAGTCGACCGCGTTGGCGCTGCGGTGCACGCCGCGTTCGCCGCCGGCCAGGAGCAGCCGCTCCGCCGTGCCCGTGCCGCCGGTCGCACCGCCCGCGCCGCCGACTGTCGGACCGCCCACCGCGATGGCGTCCACCGGCACGAACCGGGTCCGGTCGCGCAGCGGCAACCCGCAGTTGACCGACACCGACTGCCACTGCGGCTGCGCGCCCAGGGTGTCCAGCCGCAGCACCCCGCCGCTCTGCGTCGCCGCCACCGCGAGCTGGCCGGCGAACGCCAGGTCACGGCACGTGCCGCCGACCCAGCCGGACTGCACCGGCTGCCACTTCACGTCGGACTCGAACAACCGGGTGCGGTGGCAACCCTGTCCGGGCTTCTTCGGGTCCGGCTCGCCCGCGCCGCTCCACAGCAGGGTCGCCGGGCCGTCGTACTGCACGGCGAGCACCCGGTTGTCCACGTTGGCCAGGCCCACGTGCGTGAAGCTGCCCGGTCGGCCGCCGGCGGTCGACAGGTACACCCCGAAGCTGGCCTGCGCGGCCACCGCCACCCCCGGCGCGCCCCGCTCCGAGACGAACGCCCGCACCGCGTAGAACCCCCGGTCGGCGTCGGACGGGTCGACCAGGATCTGCAACGGCACCGCCCCGGGCAGCAACGACACCTCGTACAGGCCGGTGTCGGTGGCCACCAGGAGCGCTCCCGCGCCGTCGCGGTCCAACCAGGCCACGTCGGAGATCCGCGCGTCCAGGTCGGTGAGCAGCGACCAGGTCTCGCCCAGGTCGGTGCTCAGGTGCACCCGGGAACCGCCGGACGATCGCAGCGTCACCACGGCCACGGAGCCGGGGCGCGCGACGATGCCCGGCCGCACCGGCGCGGGAGCGGGCGCCACCCGCAGCACCGTCTCCTCGTCGAACCGGCCGGCCGGCTCCCACCCCGCGCCGCCGTTGCTGGAGCGGAACAGCACCGGACCGCGCCCGGCGTACCAGGTGCGCGGCTGGTACTGGTCGACGGCGAGGGCGCGTACTCCCGCGTCCGGGGCCTCGTCGACCACGAACCGGACCGACTCGACGTAGCGCACACCCGGCTCGGCGTGCTCCAGCAGTCGGTACACGTTCGACGCCCGCAGCGGCTCACCGAACGGCCAGCCGGTCGGGTTGAGCGCGGTCGGCAGCGGACTCAACGTCTGGTGCAGCCGGTCGTGGATCCGGCGGCGTACCGCGTCCACGTCCTCCTCCCGGCGGACCACCACCCGGGCCCGGACCGACACCGCCTTGAACCGGGCCCAGGTGGCCCGGGACCGGATGCCGACCATCCGCCGTTCCTCCAGGTCCGCCTCCACCCGGCGACGCGCCTCGGGCACCTCGTGCTCGCGCAGCACGGTCACCGGCAACCGGCCACCGGGACGGGCCGTCGGCGGCACGTACGGCACCAGCACCACCTCGACCTCACCGGGCCGGGCGAAGCTGTACACCGCCGCGCGGGTGAACGCCCGCGCCCGCGCCACCGCCCCGGAGCTGGTGGCGAGGACCTCGAAATCGCGGGCGGTGACCGCCCGTTGCTGGGCGAAGAACTCGTACGGGCCGCGCAGCAGCACCGACTCCAACGCCTCCACCTCCCGGCCGCCGGCCGCCGGGGCGGGATTGTCCACGCGTACCCCGGGTAGCGGGTCGCGCAGGCTGGTCAGCGTGCCCGCCGCCACGTTGCCGGTGGGTCCGCCGCCGGCGCGGTACCAGAGCCGGACCTGCCGCCCGGCCGGCGGCACCGCCGCCACCGTCACCGGCGCCGGGCCGGATGGCGCAAGGTCGCCGGGCGCGGCCGGCGGTCGCAGGTCCAGGGCCGGGGCGAAGGTGACGGTGCCCGAGCAACGGTCCACCAGGTACGCCTTGGCCTGCGGGCCGAGCCCGGCGAAACTGTCCACCGGCTGCCAGATCTCGAACGTGCGGCCGTCGTGCTCCCGGGCCGCCGCGCCCAACTCCACGGTGCCGGCCGGCACCTCCACGCCGAGCAGCAGGTCCAGCGGCTCGGCGGTGTGCGCCAACGGCGCGTGGGCGGCCCGCAGCACCTGCCCCGGCTGGCCGGTGCCCACGCCGAGCAACTCGGCCTCGATGAGTTCGCAGTGGTGCATCCGTACCGTCACCGACGTCTCGTCGGCGGGCAGCAGCGTCGGCTCGGTGGTGACGAAGACGACCGGCCGGGGATCCGCGCCGCGCGCCGCCGCGACCCGCAGACCGACCGGGATCCGGATGGCCGCCCGGTCGCTGCCGCTGCGGGTGAACCGGACGTCCGCCCAGGCCGCGGTGGGTGGGTGCCGGCTGACCCCGAGCAGGTTCAGAAACGAGACGTACGCCTTGTCCGGCAACTGGTTCAACCGGTAGATCATCACCTCGGTCAGGTGGGCGAACGCCTCCACCAGGGCCATCCCGGGGTCGTGCGCCGACAGGTCGGTCCACGCCGGGCAGGACTGCCGGATCCGTTCCCGGGCCTCGGTGACGAGGTCGAGGAAACCGCGATCGTCCAGATGCGGCACGGGCAACGTCATGACGGTCCTCCCTGCGCGGGTTCGTCGGCGGGAAGCAGGTCCACGGACAGGACCAGCTGCCCGGGGGTCAGGCTGGCGCGCACCCGGTAGTCCAGCCGGATCACCAGCCGCCACGCGTCGTCCGGATCCGGCCCGGCGTCCACGTCGATCACCTCGACCCGTGGCTCCCACCGGGCGATGGCCTGCCGGACGTAGTGGATGGCCAGGCCCGCCGTGGTGTCGTCGTTGGGGGCGAAGACGAGCCGGTGCAGCCGGGACCCGTACCCGGGTCGCATCAGCCGCTCGCCCGGCGTGGTCGACAGGAGCAGGAACAGCGCCTGCCGTACGCTCTCGTCGCCCTCGGTCATCGCCAGGCCGCCGGCCGCGGTGAGTGCCAGGCCACCGCCGCGCCCGGCGTCGAAGCCGGCCCCGACGAAGCGGAAGGCCCTCACCGGTCCGCCCCGAGGAACCTCTGAGCAGGGTCGCGCACCGTGTGGTGGACCAGCCCCGGTGGGGTGCCGTCGGTGAACCCCTCCAGGTGCGACAGCACCACCCGGTGCCCGCCGACCCGCAGCCAGTCGCTGTAGCCGACCCGGACGCTGAGGGTCTTGCCGCACGGCTTGATCGTCGGGCCGTAGTTGGGACAGGCCGTGATGCTGCGCGCCTGCGGGTCGTCGTCCACCAGCACGGGTACGCCGGTGACGGTCACCCACTGCTGCGAGGGTCGGTTCTCGACCCGGCCGTCGTGATCGCAGGTGATCACGGAGTCACGGTGGATCCAGCGCATCAGCCGCCTCCTTCGTGGTGGGCGCGGGCAAGCGTTCGGGCCTGCCGCGCCGCGGTGGTCGGGTCCTCGGTCGACTCGGCGCGCAGGAAGTCCACGCTGCGGGCGCGGACCACCATGGCCCGGCCGGGCGCGGAGATCACCAGGTCGGATGCCGCGTGCAGCGTGGCCAGGTCGGGGGTCAGTTCCAGATAGCTGCCGTCCTCGGTGCCCAGCCGCAGGCTGCGCCGCACGTCGTCGACGACGATCGACTGCCCGCCGGCGGTGCGCAGCGACCAGCGCCGCGACTTCCCGTCGTCGATGCCCGCGTCGTACGGCTCGACGGCGCCAAACAGCGAACCGAGCACGATGCCCGAGGCCGGCTCGCCACCGGGCAGCACCACCAGCACGGTGTCGTCCGGATCCGGCAGCGCCACCAGGCCCTTGCCCCGCCCCGCGCCGGGGCAGAGCACGGCGAGCCACCCCGCGTCCAGGTCCCCGTACGCCGGCAGGCTCAGGCGGACCCGTCCCAACCCGTCGGGGTCGGCGACGTCGGTGACCGTGCCCAGGGTGACCACCGCACCGCCGGCCGGGGTCGGTGGGGCGACCGGCGGCACGGTGGAGAACCGGGTCAGGTGTCCGTTGCCGTCCACGGTGTGCACCACCTCGGTCAGCACGTACGCCCCGGCGACGGGCTCGGGCACACCGCTCAGGTCGATCCGCCGGCCCGGTCGCAGCGCCGGATCGCCCTCGGCCACCCCCTCGGCGGTGACCAGCGTGGCCGCGCGGGTGTCCAGTCGCGCCTGGGCCAGCGCCGCCAACTCGTCGTCGCTGCGGCCCGGCTGGTCGACGGCGGTGCGGACCCCGTCGGCGCCGACGTCGGCCGGGTCCGGTCGGTCGAACGCCGGCCGACCACACCGTGCCTCGTCGGCCTGCTGGCTGATCACCTCGGCCCGCTGCGGGTGCCAGCCCAACGCGGCACTGGCACCGCTGGCCTGGTCGGCGTTCGTGGACAGGCGCAGGGTGTGCACGCCCGCGCCGAGGGTCAGCGCGACCGGTTCCCCGTAGCCCGCGAGGGTGACCAACCGGACCCCGTCACCGTCGGCGGCCAGGTGCAGTCCGGCTCGGCCGACCACCTCGCACAGCAACTCCAGATCGCTGTGCCGGTGCTGCGACAGCCGGTCCAACCGTGGCCCGTCGACCTCGGCGGACACCTCGAGCCCCACCGCGCCGCACAGTTCCCGGGCCAGTTCGACGGCGGTCACCGAGGTGAACACCCGCAATCCCTGCCGCTTGCGCAGCCGGTGCAGCGGGTCGTACGCCCGCAACCGCAGCACCGCCGCTCCGTCGGCGGCGTACTCGACCTCCACGGCGGTGACCTCCCCGCTGAACAGGGCGTCGGCGTGGTCGGCGAGTCGGACGTCGAGCGTCGTGCCGGGTCGTACCGCCGGGTCGAACGCGCCGACGCCGACGGAGGTGGCGAGCACGAGCTCCGCCTGCGTGGGCTGGTCCAGCCGTGCCGCCACCCGTAGCGAGCGGATCCGCTGACGAACCGCGCCGGTCAGCTCGGCGCCGTCGAGCAGGACGAGCAAGGCCCGGGGCGCGACGCTAGTCACGGCGTACCCCCGGGGTTGCCGCGCCCGCCGGAGACGACCGCTGCGGTGGTGCCGCTGCCGGCGGTCGAGGGGCCGGTGCTCAGCGCGCCGGCCACCGCCTGCGCCATCCCGGCCAGTGCACCGGCGACTGTCGATCCGCTTGCCGGGACACCGCCGGCGCGGGCGCCGGCCGCCGGGGGGACGGCGAGCGTGGTACCGGCGGGCACGGCGAGGGGGTCGGTGATCCGGTTGTGTTCGGCCAGCAGGCGCCACCGCAGCGGCGAGCCGAGCGCGTCGTTGGCCAGCAGGTCGAAGCGCACACCGGAGCGGCCCGGCTCGGCCGCGCCGTCACCGGCGGCGATCACCGCGCTGCCCGGTGCGGCGGTCGGGGTGCTGGCCGCGGCCAACTCCTCGGCGAACCCCGCCTCGGCCTGGTCGGCCGTCTCGGCGGCGCGGACCAGCTTCAGCCGTAGCCAGGAACGCCGGGGCGAGCCGGTGCCGGTGAACGCGTCGAACCGCTCCGCCACCGCGATGATCACACCGGGCACGTTCCAGGTCTTCCCCCACACCAGCCGGACCAGGGGCGGACGCAGCCAGCCATGCTCGGCGGCCGAGTTCTCCGCGAGCATCCACAGGGGACGGGTGAGCACCCGTACGTCGGCCGGACGGGTCGGCGCCTGGACGAAGTCGACGTCAAAGAGCAGGTCGAGCACCAGTTCGGTCCGGCCGCCGCCGGTGAAGACCAGCGGGTCGTCGGCCAGCCCGGACCCGGTGAGCTGTCCGCCGCCGGCACCCCGATGACGTACGCCGGCGAGCCGGGTCACCTGCACGGTCTCCGGGTTGAGCAGGCAGTCCACCCGAACGCCTGTGGAGTCGATGAGGAAGGCGACACGTTCCATCAGCCACCCGCCTGTTCCCGGTCCAGCCGGGTCAACTGAGCGTTGTCCAGCGCCGTACCGGCGACCGACCACAGCGCGGTGTCGTCGGGCAGCGCCGGCCACCTGTCGAACGCCGTCGCGTCGGCCGCGCTCTCCAGTCCTCGTACACCCGGATCGCGGTGCGTCGAGCCGATCCAGGGCACACCGGGGCCCGGACCGGTGCGGGGTGCGGTGTGCTGTCCAACCCGCTCGCCAACCTGCTGCCCCGACCGTGCCCGCTCGTCCGGCAGGGCCGGCCAGAGACCGCCGTCAGCCGCCGTCCCACCGACGTACGTCGAGTCAGTCTCAGATCTTGGAGGGAAAGTGCCCCTGGAGGGGCCGAAATCTTCCAAGATCCGCGCAGGGAGGGTGTGGAGGGGAGAGTTGGCCGAGGCGGTTGGCTCTCCGACTCTTGGCTGCCTCCTCGTGTCGGTGTCGGGGGTGTCGTCTTGAGCCGGACCTGCCGCCGCGCCCGGTGGGGATGCGCGTCGACGCCAACTGTCCAGCAGCCGGCCCGGCGAACGTCGGTCCGCGTTCGAGGCGAGGGGCACCTCGGCCGTCGCGGTGACGTCTGAGGCGTCGCTGTCACCCCGTGGGCTGGCGCCGCCCATCCCTGGACCGCCGGAGCGGTCGGCTGCCCTCGACGCACGCGTCGACCGTCCGGCCGCGCCCGTCGAGCCTGACCCGTCCGGCCATCCGACCCCGCGCACCGCCTCCGGCCCGTCGACGCCGTACGTCGCGTTCACCGTGCCGGCGTGACGGGCCATACCGTCGTCACCCACTGTGTCCGGTGCGGCGGACGGCGGGCGGTCACGCCCGTAGGAATGCGCGGCCGCGTCCGGGCCGCTCATGCTGGTCGCGCGGCCGAGTCCACCACCCGTGCCGGGGGTACGACGACCCGCCGGGTCGGCAGGGAGCCCGGGCCCCTCGCCGGCGGCCCGAGCTGGTCGGGTCACGGTGGTCCACCGGTCCGGTCCGACCTGATCGATCCGATCCCGGGGGCCAAAGTCGGAGCCGGAGCCAAAGTCGGTGCCAGAGCCGGAGCCGAAGCCGAAGTCGAAGTCGAAGCCAAAGTCGGTGCCAGAGCCAGAGCCGGAGCCGGTGCCAGAGCCGGTGCCAGAGCCGGAGCCGAAGCCGGAGCCAAAGTCGGAGCCGCCGGCGGGATCATCCCGCCCCTCCGTCGGTGCGGCACCGGGCCGGTCGAGGTCCAGGTCGTGCAGCAGGCCGGGCGCGTGGGCGGCGACCAGGTCCAGCCAGTGCTGCGGTGGTTCCCCGAAGCGGCGCGGTGGAGCCCCCGGCATCTCCGGCGACGGCTGTGGCGCCCGGTGCTCGGCGTGCCCCGGGTCCTCGGCGTGCGCACGATGGCCGGCGTGCGCACGATCCCCGGCGTGCGCACGATCCCCGGCGGGCGCACGATCCCCGGCGGGCGCACGATCCCCGGTGGGCGCACGATCCTCGGCGGGCTCGACCCGCCCGGCGAGGCGCTGCACCGCCCCGGCAGCCGAGCGCAGCCGGCCGGCCAGCCAGCTACGCGGGTGTCGGCGCGGTGGCACCGCCGGTCTCCAGCTCCAGACCCTCGTAGCGCAGGGTCAACGAGGCGATGGCGATCTCGTGGCTGAGGGTGTTGAGGTGCGCGCCACGCCAGCGGGTGGGCCAGGCGTCGATCAGGTTCCACCGCAGCATCTCGGCGGTCCCGACCGAGTCGAGCAGCACCACGGAGACGTTGCGGCGGTTGAGGGTGCCCTGCGCGGTGGCGTTCACCCAGTCCCACAGCTCGCGGGAGGCGGTGAGGCCGAAGTGCAGCGTCACCGGCTCGTACTCGGCCTGGCCGGGCACCATCCGCATCCGGCCCAGGCCGTGCTCCCGGTACGGCTGCCCGGGGATGTTCACCTCCAGCCCGGTCATCTCGGTGAAGTGGCCGTTGGTGACCCCGTTGATGAGCAGCCGGAAGTTGTACCGCCGGTACGGGTCGGCCGGGGCGCCGGGCTGCGGGGTGGCTGTGGTGGGCATGTCAGCCTCCGATCGTCTCGGTCTCGGTGCCGCCGGCCCACTGGCTCAGCTTGAACACCACGAACTCGGCGGGTTTGACGACGGCGATGCCGATGTGGGCGATCACCATGCCCGCGTCGCGGACGTCGACCGGGTTGGTCTCCTCGTCGCACTTGACGAAGAACGCCTCCTCGGGGCTGCGCCCGAGCAGTGCGCCGTCGCGCCACACGCGGGTGAGGAACGCCCCGATGTCACGCCGGATGGAGCGCCAGAGGGTGAAGTCGTTGGGCTCGAAGACCATCCACCGGGTGCCGTTGGCGATGGCCTGTTCGATGGCGATGCTGAGTCGCCGGACGTTGAGGTAACGCCACTCGCTGGCCTCGGCGGCGAGCGTACGGGCGCCCCAGACCCGGATGCCCTCGCCGGCGAAGTAGCGGATCACGTTGACGCCCTTGGGGTTGAGCACGTCGTGCTCCGGTCGGGTGACCAGGTAGGCCAAGTCGACGGCCCCGCGGACGGGTTCGTTGGCCGGCGCCTTGTGCACTCCGCGCAGGGCGTCGGTGCGGGCCCAGATGCCGGCCAGGTGCCCGCTCGGCGGGGTCAGTTCCAGCTCCCCGCTGATCGGGTCGCGGACACGCAGCCAGGGGTAGTAGAAGGCACCGAACTCGGACTGCCGCGGCCGGTACGCCGCCCCCTCGTGCCCGCCCGAGCCACCCGGCTGGGCCGAGCCGCCGGAACCAGCCGAGCCGCCGCCGGCACCAGCCGAGCCGCCGCTGCCGGGACCGGCCGAGCCGCCGCCCGTACCCTCGGCGGGTTTGGGGGGTTTGCCGGTGGACGGCGTCGCCACCCGGGTCAGCGCGGCGATGTCGTCGATGTCCGGTGCCGGATCGCAGATGGCGACCATGGTGCGGGTCCGCTCGGCCATGCTGAGCAGCGCCTCGTGCGACACCACGTCGTGGAAGCCGGGTGCGGCGATGATGGAGATCTCGTCGATGGCCTCCAGCAGTTGCAGGCCACCGCGCCGCTGCCCGGTGCCGGTGATCGCGCCGCCCTCGCCGACGTTCACCACCCAGCAGCGGGCGCCCCCGTTGTCCAGGAAGCCGAAGACCGCTCGGGCCAGTGGGGTGCTCTCCACCTGGTCTCCGTCGGCGAAGAGCCGCAGGAACTCCGTCCAGTTGTTGACCGGCACCGCCCGGCCCAGGTGGGCGTCGTGGTTCGGGGCGAGTCCGACGAAGGCGGCGATGCTGGTGCTCGCCGGGCCGATCGGTCGGGCGCCGCTGGGGACCTCCTCGACATAGATGCCGGGGGAGAAGTAGCTGGGCATCGATCCTCCTGTGCGGGTGGGCGGGCGTCAGTGGGTCGGTGGCGCGCAGACGATGACGAGGTCGGGTTCGCCGGGGTCGACGTCGGCGGTGAGGACGAGCCCACGCCCGGTCAGCCGCAGCCGGGCCGGGCTCGGGTGCTCGGGGTCGTGCGGGACGCCGACGAGGTGGAACCGACCGTCGGTGTCGGTGCGGGTGGCGGACCCGGTGGCCGACAGCTCGACCCGCATCGCGGCGAGAGGTTGGTCCTCGGGGCCGACCACCCGGCCGGTGAGAGTGCGTACCTCCAGGTGCCGCAGCCGCAGCGGTTGCAGCACCGGGGGTGCGGCCGGGGTCGGGTGGTCGACCTGGGCGGCTACGTCGATCAGCAGCGCCGGGCGCGGCGCGGCGCCGAACGCCGCCCACAGTGGCGGATCGCCGGCCTCCAGGACGACCGGGTAGCTGCCCTCGCGGGTCGCCGCGGTGAGCACCCGGTCCAGCCGGGGCAACCCGGCCGGCCCGGTCACGCAGAGCAGGTAGCGGACCGTGAACCGGTATGGTTCGCGGACCACGCCGCTGGAGCGGGTCTGCTGGGCCGGGCGCAGCTCCATCGGCCAGAGAGTGAGCCCGGCGGCGTCGCCGCCGGTGCGGGGCGGGCCGACCGGGACGGGTTCCCCCGCGGCGCTGGTCAGCCAGGCGGCCAACTCGGCGGTGGCCGTCTCGATCGGTCCGCGCCCGTCGGTGGTCATCGCGGCGGCGTCCCCTGGATCCGGTACGCGATGGCCTCGTTCCACACGTGCGGGTAGACGCCGATCTCGAAGTACCTGGTGAACCGGTTGATCGGGGCGTTGGCGTGGTCGTGGTAGAGCAGCCACACCGGGGCGATGGTGAACAGCACGTAGTTCGCCAGCACCAGCGGGATGTAGAGCGGGCCGAGCAGGCGACCCTGGAAGATGTGCACGTCCTCGTGCCGTTGGATGCCCGAGCTGGAGCCGGCGCAGACGGTGCCGATCGTGGTGGCGTAGCGGGGCGAGACCCCCTCCACCACGCTGACCCGGCCGCTGCCCGACGAGGTGGGTCGGTCCAGTGAGTGGCCGAAGACCAGGTGCACGGTCAGGTAGATGGCGCCGACGACCGTGTTGAGCAGACTCCAGGTGTGGTCGACGACGAAGAGGAAGATGCCGCGGGCGTCCGCCGCGTACACCCCGGCGGAGCTCACCGCCCAGCCGAACACCGCGCCGAACAGCAGGCCCACGACGGCGCCGACCAGGAGCCCGATCGAGCCGCCGGCGAGGAAGCCGAACAGGGCGCCGAGGATGACCTGGATCGCCGCGCTGAGAATTCCGAAGACCATGACGTCACCCCCCTCAGACCCAGGAGCGGAAGACTCGGGGCTCGCGACCGCTCGCGACCTGGGTTGGCGTCGCCTGCCGGTTGCCGGGCGGGAACTGGTTGACGCCGAGCGCGGCGGAGAAGATGACAAGCGCGTTGAAGAACGCGATGACCCACTTCTCGCCGCCTGCCTCGTCGGCGAACGCCGCTGTCCCGTAGGACAGCAGCAGCGCGATGGCGATGGCGATCCACTTGCGGAGCTTGTCGCCACTGGGGCCGATCAGCCCGCCGATGACGTTGGTGGCCAGCAGGGTGGCGGCGCTCGCGCCGGCGATGCTCCCCAGGGCTGCCCAGGTGAAGAGATCGTTCATGACGATCCCCCTTTTCTGCGATGGTGCGACCGGGATGTGGTGGTGGTGAGGTCCGGTGCTGCCGAGTGGGAGCACCGGGGCCGGTCGCCGTCGTCTCGCGGCGGCCGGGGCCGGGCGTGGCCGGCGGAGCCGGCCACCGGGTGGATCAACCGGGCCCCGGCGCGCCGGCGGGCGGGCCCGGCGGTGTCGGTCCGGGCGAGGTCGGTCCGGGGGCGGCCGGCGCCGTCGGGCGCCGGCGTCGCAGCAGGAGTACGCCCACCGCGGCGAGCAGGAGCAGCAGGAGTACGCCGCCGACGATCAGCGGCCACCCGATCCCGCCGTCGTCAACGGCGGCAACCGGTGAGGTGGACGGTCGAGGTGGCGCCTCGGCGACCGCGCGCAGCTCGATCGGCTTGTCCTGGTTGGGTTCGACCTTCCAGCTGACCGAGCGGCCGTTGACGGTGCCGTTGCTGTCGATCACCCGGCCGGGGAATGCCACCGAGATCTCGAACGACATCAGCTTGAGGAACGCCTGCTGTTGCTGCGGATTCTGCTGCGCTACCTTTCCGCCGTATTTCGACGGATCGAGCGGCAACGTGAAACGGTACAAGTCGCCGTCCCGGACCAGTTTTACGCTCTCCGTGTCGAAACCTGCCAGCGGCGCCTTGCGATAACTGATCTGGGCACCGAAGAATTTGTCGTCCTCGTACCGGGTCTCTTCGCCCGCCGGCAGGGCGGGAATGTTCTGCCGCAGCTCCGCGAAGGCCGCCGGGATGTTCTTGTTTCGCGAGGTCAGCAGAGACTTCTCGGCGGTCAGCAGCAACTGCCCGTCGACCGTGTCGTCGGCGTTCACGGTGAGCCCCATGTTGAGTTGCATGCAGCCACTCAACGCCGCCACCAGAAGGAGGCACACCGCGACGCGGAGTGCCTTACCGCGGTTGACTCTCCTGTTCATGGGCTCAGTGTGTGTGATCCATTTCACCATCGGCAGTCAGCGATCAGTCACAAGGCAGTCGCCGATTGTACCGACGCACTGTCATATGTGACCGAGGTGAATCGGGGCGCAATTGACTACTCTGGAGCTTTGGGCCGAGAACATTTTTCCGGTGGTGATCCCCCGCCTGGGGGAGGTCAGCCCGGGGCGGGGTGGGGCAGGCTGGGCGCACCCGTTCAGCCCACCCTCGAGGACCGCGATGACGCCGGCTCAGCGCCACACCCCGAAGATCGAACTGCACGTCCACCTGGAGGGGGCGGTCCGTCCGGCGCTGCTCGCCGCGCTGGCCCACGGCCATCGCCTCCCGGTGCCGGCCGAGACGTCCGGACGGTTCGACGACCTGTACGACTTCATCACCACCTGGAATGCGATGACCACGGTGCTGCGGACGCCGCAGGACTACCAGCGGGCACTGCTGGCGTACGCCGCGGAGGCCGCCCGCGACGGCGCGGTCCACCTGGAACCGATCGTGGACGCCGACCAACGGCACGGGTTGTCCGGCTGGGCCGACCTGCTCGCCGCCCTGGTCGACGCGGCGGCCGAGGCCCGCGAGTCGTACGGGGTGTCGATCGGGCTGACCCCGCAGGTCTGCCGGGGCCACGACGTCGACTTCACCGAGAGCGCGGCCCGCATCGCCACCCGGTTCGCCGGGCAGGGGGTGGTCGGCTTCGGGCTGTCCGGTGCCGAGGGGCGGCACCCGACCACGCCGTACCGTCGGATGGTGGAGTTGGCCCGCGACGGCGGCCTGCCGTTCGTGCCGCACGCGGGCGAGGCGGCCGGGCCGGAGGCGGTCCGCGAGGTGCTGGCGATGGGCGCGGCCCGGATCCGGCACGGGGTGCGGGCCGTGGAGGACCCGGAGTTGGTCGCCGAGCTGGCCGCGCGGGGCGTCGTGTTGGACGTGACGCCCACCTCCAACCTGCGCCTCGGCGTGGCCCGAGAGGACCGTCCGCATCCGTTGACCGTGCTGACCGACGCCGGGGTCGCCTGCTCGGTGTCCACCGACGACCCGGCCATCTTCGACATCACCCTGGCCGACGAGTACGCGTTCGCCGCCCAGCTCGGGGTGACCCCCGCGACCGCCTACGCCGCTGGCCTGCGCGGCCTGCTCGGGGACGCCGCCGACCACGCGCGACTGGTGGCGGTGGGGGAGCAGGCGTACCGGGCGGCCCGCCCTAAGCTGAGCCGGTGATCGTCGTCGCGTGTGTGCTGCTTGTGGATCCCGCCGGGCGGCTGCTGCTGCAACTGCGCGACGGCGGCGCGATACACCACCCGGACGTGTGGGGGCTGCCCGGCGGCCACGCGGAGGCGGGGGAGACGCCCGAGCAGGCCGCCGAGCGGGAGCTGTGGGAGGAGACCGGCCTGCGCGCCGACGGGCCGCTGCGCCTGATCGCCGTGCAGTCGCGACCCGAGCTGAACCGGGAGATGCACTACTTTCTCGGCCGCACCCGGGCCCGGCAGGAGGACGTGGTGCTCGGTGAGGGCGCGGCGATGGTCTTCGTGCCCGGCGACGAGGTGCTCAACGGTCGTCCCTGGACGCCGGGCACCGTCGAGGTGCTGACCCCGTTCCTCGCCGCGCCCGACTACGCCGCCGCGTTCACCGGCCCGGCCCCCACCGAGCCGGCCTAACGGGCGGGCGGTCGCCAGTCGGCGTACCGGGCCGCACTCCGCAGGGCGACCCGGGCCGGGATGAGGCGCAACGCGGTGCTGCGTACCGCGAAGGCGATCGGGTTGTGCAGCTGCTGTCCGAACCGCCCGGCGACGTGGGAGGCCCGGGCGACGGACTGACTGCGCGGTCGACGCTGCTGGTCGTACGCGGCCAGGGCGGCCGGCACTCCCTCGGCGCCGCCGGCGCAGACCGCGCCGAGCACCACGGCGTCCTCGATCGCCTGCCCGGCGCCCTGCCCCAGGTTGGGCGTCATCGGGTGGGCGGCGTCGCCGAGCAGCGCCACCCGTCCCCGCACGTACGAGGGCAGCGGGACGGCCAGGTGGTGGATGTCGTTGCGCAGCACCACGTCCGGTGGGGTCGCCGCGAGCAGCGCCGGGATGGGGGCGTGCCAGTCGCCGAAGTGCTCCCGCAGGACCGCCAGCTCGTCGGGGGCGTGGCCGCCGGGCGGGGCGTTGAGTGCGCCGTACCAGTAGAGCTGGCCGTCGCCGATCGGCACCATGCCGAACTCGGCTCCCGGTCCCCAGGTGATCGCGGCCGGGATCGGGTCCGGGAACGCGATGGCCGCGCGCCACGTCGTCGATCCGGCGTACACCGGGCCGGGGTGTTGCGGCCAGAGCTGGGCGCGGACCCGGCTGCGCAGGCCGTCGGCGGCGACCACCAGGTCGGCGTCGAGGGTGTGTGGGCCGTCGGGACCCTGGTAGCGCACCTCGGCGTGGTCCGGGCCGGACTCGACGTGTTCCACACTGGCGTTTGTGCGCAGGGAGGAGGGCGGCAGGGCCTCGCGCAGGGTGCGGTGCAGCGTGGCCCGGTGCACGCCGAGCGCCGTGGTGCCGAGCTGCCGGACCATCTCGGAGGCGTCTATCCGGGACAGCCACCGCCCGTGCCGGTCGCGGACGCCGCCGGGTGCCTCGCCGTGGCCACCCCGGCGCAGGGCCGGGCCGAGGCCGAGGGCGTCCAGCCCGCGCACCGCGTTGGCCATCAGGCTCAGGCCGGCGCCGACCTCGCGCAGCTCGGCGGCGCGCTCCAGCACGGTGACCCGCCACCCGTGCCGGTGCAGGGCGAGAGCCGCGCTCAACCCGCCGATTCCGCCGCCCACCACGACCGCGTGTGCGTCGTCCATGTCGATCCTCCTTCTACATCTGTAGAAGAGTGATACTACCTGCGGACCCCGAGAAGAAGGAGTGCCATGACGGCGCGGGCGAACCGGATCGCGACGCTCACCGACGCGGCCATCGAACTGATCGCCGACGGTGGCATGCGGGCGTTGACCCACCGGGCGGTCGACGGCCGCGCCGGGATGCCGCCCGGCACCACCTCCGCGTACCTGCGCACCCGACAGGCACTGATCGAGGCCGTGGTGGGGCGGCTCGCCGAACGGGACCGGGCCGACCTGGCGCGTCACGACCTGCCGACCGGTCCGCCGCCGACAGCCGCCCCCCGGCTCGACGGAAACGATCTCGACGGCCTCGCCGTCGGCGTCGCCGAGGTGCTCGACCGCTGGTTGAGCACCGGGCGCAGCCGGACCCTGGCCCGATACGCCTGCCTCCTCGAGGCGGTGCACCGGCCCGAGCTGCGCGGCATCCTGCAACACGGCACCGGCCTGCGGGCGCAGGCCCGGGACCTGTTGACCCGGGCCGGGGCCACCGACCCCGATCGGCAGGGCGACCAGTTCGTCGCGTTCGTGGACGGGCTGCTCTTCGACCGGCTGGTCGGCGCGGGCGCGCTCAGTGCCCCGCAGCCCGGAAGCGCGGCCAGTCGTGCCGACCTGAGCAGCGCGGTCCGTACGCTGCTGCACGCCCTAACCGGGAACTGACCCAGCACCCCGGCAGCCCAGCACCCCGGCAGCCCAGCAGCCCGGCAGCCCAGCAGCCCGGCAGCCCGGCACCCCGGCAGCCCGGCACCCCGGCAGCCCGGCACCCCGGCGGCGTGGCTCGGGGCAGCCCCGGTGAGCAGGTCTGCCACGTGATGGGAGACGATCGCCTCGGGTGCCGAGGGCCCGGTGCCCCGGGCCGACGCGGTGGAGCTGAATCGTTGGGGAGGAGGGTGGCGATGGTGCGGTTCAGTGGCCTGCGGACGGCCGGCGGACGGCTGCGGCACGGCTGGCGGCCGGTGCTGGAGGCGACCGCGGCGGCGACCGTGGCGTGGCTGCTGGCCACCCGGCTGCTCGGGCACCCGCAGCCCTTCTTCGCGCCAGCCGCGGCGCTGATCGTTCTCGGTCAGGCGCGCGGTCAACGTATTCGTCGAGCCGTCGAGGTCGTACTCGGGGTCGCCGCCGGGGTGCTCGTCGCGGACCTGGTGGTGCAGGCACTCGGCCCGGGCAGCACCTGGACGGTCGGCACCGTCATCCTGCTCACCGTTCTCCTCGCGGTGGCCTTCGGCGCGACCGGCGTGACGCTGGTGCAGGCCGCCGTCTCCGCGCTCTACCTGGTGGTGGTCGCGCCGCCGGACGGGTCGTTGGTGCCGTTCCGGTTCGTCGACGCGCTGGTCGGCGGTGCGGTCGCGCTCGCGGCCAGCCTGCTGGTCGACGCCCGGCGCCCCCTCGCGCCGCTGGTCGCCGAGGTGCGGCGGACCTTCGACGAGCTCGCCGGGCTGCTGGGTGGGATCGCCGACGCGCTGGACCGTGGCGACGAGGCCGCCGCGTTCGCGGCGCTGACCCAGGCCCGGGGAATGGACGCCCGGGTGGACGGGCTGCGCGACGGGGTGCTGGCCGCCGGTGAGGCGCTGCGGCTCAACGTCCGTCGGCGCCGGCACATCGGTCGGCTGAGGTCGGTGGACGAGTCGATCCGGCAGATCGACTACGCGGTCCGCAACGTCCGGGTGCTGGCCCGCGCGGGCGTGACACTGAGCCGGCTGCACACCCCGGCGCCGCCCGAGCTGGGCGCCGCCCTGCGATCCCTGGCCGAGGCCGTCCGCCAGGCCGGTGCCGCCCTCGCCGCCGACCTCGACGGCCAAGAGGAGACCGCCGACCGGCACGGCGGCCGGGCCGACGAGTCCGCGTTGGCCGCCGTGCACACCGCCGGGCAGCTCTTCGGCGCCACGCCGACCCTGCCCCTGGCGATGATCATCGGTCAGGTCCGGGCCACGGCCATCGACCTCCTGCGTGGTGTCAACCCGGAGGACGACGCCGCCGTCCTCGCCCGCGTCGACGAAGCCCTCGGGCTCCCCGCCGTCTGACGTCCCACCGGCGTGCGCGGGGTGTGCTGGGTGGTGGCGAAGTCGCGGACCGGGGCGGGAATCTCGTGGCGGTCAGGCGCTGGAGCGGGCCACCAGGGTGGACGGGAAGAGGGTCACCCGGGCGGCCGGACGCCCGTCCAACAGGGCGCTGGCCGCGGCGACGGCGATCCGCCCGACCGGGTGGCTCGCCGTGGTCAGCGCCGGGGCGGTCATCCCGGCCAGCGGAATGTCGTCGAAGCCGGCCACCGCGACGTCGCCCGGCACCTGCACACCGGCGTCGCGCAGGCCGGCGATCACCCCGAGGGCGCTGTCATCGTTGATCGCGTAGATCGCGTCGACGTCCGGCCAGTGCCGGAGCGCCACGCCGGCCGCCGCCCGACCGCGCGCCGCCGTGAAGTCCCCGGGCAGCACCCGCTCCGGCAGGCCGGCCTGGCGCATCAGTCGACGGTACGTCTGCACGGGGCGCTGCGCGCAGGGCAGCCACCGGGGGCCGGTCACCATGGCGATCCGGCGGCGACCCGCGGCGTACAGGTGGTGCAGCACCGCCTCGGAACCGGCGGCGTTGTCGACGTCGAACGACGGCACGGTCGCCGAGCCGAATCCGATCGAGACCACCCGACCGCGCAGTGACTCCGGCACCGCCGCCAACAGGTCCTCGGTGGTGTTGACCAGGATCACCCCGCACACGGTGCGATCCTCGCCGAGCTGGTGCAGGCCACGGGTGTCGCCGAGCGGCAGCCAGTGCAACGCCACCCCGACACCGGCGGGCGTGCACACCCGGGCGGCCGACCCGACCACCTGATGCATGTACGGGTCGTCCAGCACTGCCGCGCTGGTGCCCACGACGGTCACGACCAGTCGAAGGCCGCCGCCGCGGACCAGCGCCCGGGCGGCCGGGTTCGGCACGTAGCCGAGCTGGTCGACGGCGGCCGCCACCTGTTCCCGGGCGGCCGGCGACGCGAACCCGCTGCCGGCGATCACCCGGGACGCGGTGGACCGCGAGACCCCGGCGATCCGGGCGACGTCCTCGAGAGTGGCCGGTCGCTGTGCCGCTGCCGTCATCGTCGCCTCCCCGCGGCGGCCCGTCCGGTCGGACAAACGCCTGTTCACATCATGCCCTGGCCGGTCCGTCGGCGGTAAGGGGCGGTTGCCGGTTGTGGTGGTAGCGCTCTCAGGTGTGCGATCGTGCCAGGAGAACACCCCGAGAAAGAGGACAAGACCCCGTGAGCGCCCCCACCAGCAGAGCCGTAACCCCGGACACCGCACCGCCCGCACGGGCGGTGCTGCTCGCCCGCAACGGCGTCGCTGTCACCTTCACCCTCAACGGGCTCGCCGTCGGCAGCTGGTTCTCCCGCGTGCCGGCGGTCCGCGAGGCGTTGGACCTCTCCGCCGGTCGCCTCGGGTTGCTCCTGCTGGCGATGAGCGTCGGCGCGCTGCTCGCCATGCCCACCTCCGGCCTGCTCGCGCAGCGACTCGGCGCGGCCCGCACCGTGACCCTGGCCACCGTGCTTGTCGCGCTCGGCCTGACCGTGGCGGGGCTGGGCGCCACGATGACCGGGTCGTTCGCCGTCGTGGCCCTGGGACTTGTCGCCTTCGGCTACGGCTCCGGCGCCTGCGACGTGGCGATGAACGTCGAGGGCGCCGCGGTGGAACGGCGTCTGAACCGTACGATCATGCCCCGTTTCCACGCGGGATGGAGCCTCGGTTCGGTGGCCGGAGCGGGGCTCGGCGCCGGTGCGGCCCGGTTCGACGTGCCGGTCGGCACGCACCTCGTCGCGGTGGCGGTGGTCGTGTTGGCCGGCACCGTGCTCGCCTCCCGGACGTTCCTGCCCGTCGCGGGCGATCACACCGGCGACCCGGCGGACGCCACCCCGGCGGCCCGCCGCCGTGCGCAGCTCGCCGCCTGGCGGGAGCCGCGGACCCTGCTGATCGGGTTGTTCGTGCTGGTGGCGGCGTTCACCGAGGGTGCCGCCAACGACTGGCTGGCCGTCGCGTTCATCGACGGACGGGACCTGAGCGAGGCAGCCGGCGCGGCGGTCTTCGGGGTCTTCGTCGTGGGCATGACCGCCGGGCGCACCGCGGGCACGGTCGCGCTGGACCGGTGGGGGCGGGTGCCGGTGCTCTCCGGCACCATCGGGCTCGCCGTGCTCGGCGCCGGCCTGGCCGTGCTGGCCGGTTCGGGGCCGCTGGCGATCGTCGGCGTCGCGCTGTGGGGCCTCGGTGCGTCGCTGGGCTTCCCGGTCGGGATGAGCGCGGCCGCCGACGAGGAGGCACACGCGCCGGTACGGGTGAGCGTGGTCGCGGTGATCGGCTACACCGCGTTCCTGGGTGGGCCGCCGCTGCTGGGGCTGCTCGGCGACCAGGTCGGCACGCTGCGCGCCCTGCTGGTGGTGCCGCTGCTGCTGCTGCCGACCCTGCTGCTGGTGCCGGTGCTGCGCCCCCCGCACACCGTCGAGCCGCACACCGCCGAGCCGACTCCGGCCGCACACTAAAACTAACCCGCGGCACCGCCGGGCGGTATCGGGTGCGCGGCCGACTGCGCCGCGTACCCGCGCTGGTTAGGGTCGCCGAATGCCAACCGACGAGATCACCGCCGCCGCGGCGGGCACCTGGACCCTGGGCGACCGCACCGTCCGCCGGATGGGCTTCGGCTCCATGCGGATCACCGCGGACCCGGACCCGGACCGGGCGGTCGCCCTGCTGCGCCGCGCCGTGGAACTGGGGGTCAACCACATCGACACGGCCGCGTTCTACGTCTCGCCCGGCGGGGCCCTGCGGGTCGGCACCGGCCCGGCCCGCTACGCCACCGAGCTGATCCGCGCGGCGCTCGCCCCGTACCCGGAGGACCTGGTGATCGCCACCAAGGTCGGCTTCGGGTACGACCCGGAGGCGGGCTTCACCGAGGCGCTCACCCCGGCGCAGTTGCGCGCCCAGGTCGAGGAGAACCTGCGTCGGCTCGGCCGCGATCAGCTCGACGTGGTGAACCTGCGCCTCGGCCGGGGCATCGGCACGGTGCCGTTGGCCGACCGGTTCGGCGCGCTCGCCGAATTGCGCGCCGCCGGGCTGATCCGGCACCTCGGGCTCTCCGGCGTCCGGCCCGAGCAACTGGACGAGGTGGCCGACATCGCGCCGGTGGTCTGCGTGCAGAACAACTACGGGGTGGACGCCTACCGGAACCAGGACGAGCTCGTCCAGCTCTGCGGTCGGCGGGGGATCGCCTTCGTGCCGTTCTTCGCGTTGGCCGGCACCGGTCGGGAGGCGGGCGCGAGCGCCACGCAGAGCGAGGCCGTCGAGGCCGTCGCCCGCGCCCACGGCGTCACACCGCAGCAGGTACGCCTGGCCTGGACGCTGCACCAGGGGTCCCACGTGCTCGCCATCCCCGGCACCGCGGACCCGGAGCACCTGGCGCAGAACGTGGCCGCCGGAGCGCTCCGCCTGACCCCGGAGGATCTGACCCGTCTGCGGTGAACGGCCACCCCGGCACCGGTCAGGCCCGCACCACGTGCACCAGGATCTCCTGACCGTCGCCCACGGTGCCGGCGAAACCCTCCGACAACGCGTCCACCACGGTCAGCGTGCGTGCGAGGGTCTCGTGCGCGATGAGCAACTGATGCGCCGAGATCGCCGCCGCGACCTGCGCGGGCGCGGCGATCGACACCGTGATCCGGTCGGCGACCTCCAGGTCGGCGTCGCGGCGGGCCTGCTGGACGGTACGGACGACGTCGCGGGCGACGCCCTCGGCCGCCAGTTCGGGGGTGATCTCGGTGTCCACCGCGATCGTCACTCCCCGCTGGGACTCCACGACCCAGCCCGTGCGCGGCACCTCCGTGACCAGGATGTCGTCCAGGCCCACCTCGACCTGCTCGCCGTCGACCATCAGCGGGAACGTCCCGTTCGCCCGGACACCGTCGACCAGCTCCCGCGCGGCAACGGCGGCGATGGCCTTCGCGACGTGCTGCGTGCGGTTGCCGAACCGGCGGCCCAGGGTCCGGAAGTTCGCCTTGACCCGCACGTCGATGACCCCGCTCTGGGAGTCGAGCGGCTGGAGGACCTTGACGTTCAACTCGTCGCCGATGTCGTCGAGCAACGCCTGTGGAAGCACCGTGCCGGCCGGTAGTCCCACGAGCGCCCGGCTCAACGGCTGACGGATCCGCAGGCTGCTCGCCTTGCGCGCGGACCGGCCCGCCTCGGCCAACGCCCGCGCCGTGGCCACCTGGGCCGACAACTCGGCGCTGATCACCGTGGTGTCGGGCGTGGGCCAGGTCGCCAGGTGCACCGACTCCGGGGCCGACCCGTCGCCCCGCCGGATGACCTGCTGCCACACCTCCTCCGTGAGGAAGGGGATGAACGGAGCGAGGAGCCGGGTGAGGATGTCGAGGCACTCGTACAGGGTGGTGAGGGCGTCGGGGTCGCCCTCCCAGAAGCGCTGCCGCGAGCGCCGTACGTACCAGTTCGACAGGTCGTCGATGAAGTCGGCGAGCAGTCGGCCGGCACGGGCCGTGTCGTAGTTCTGCAGTCGTTCGTCCACCGCGGCGGCGAGGGCGTGGACCGCACCGACGATCCACCGGTCCAGCACGGGTCGTTGGGCGACCGGCTGCGCCAGCTCCGGTGCCCACGTCGAGTTCGCGGCGTAGAGGGAGAAGAACGCCGCCGTGTTCCAGTACGTCATCAACACCTTGCGGACGATCTCGTCGAGAGGGCCGGGCCCGACCCGGCGGGGCGACCACGGTGAGCCGGAGCAGGCCATGAACCAGCGCACCGCGTCCGCGCCGTGGGTGTCCATCAACGGGATCGGCAGCAGGATGTTGCCCAGGTGCTTGCTCATCTTGCGGCCGTCCTCGGCCAGGATGTGCCCGAGGCAGACGACGTTCTCGTACGGGGACCTGTCGAATACCAGGGTGCCCACCGCCATCAGCGTGTAGAACCATCCCCGGGTCTGGTCGATCGCCTCGCAGATGTACTGGGCCGGATAGGTGCGCTCGAAGATCTCCTTGCTGCCCGGCACGTGGGGGTAGCCCACCGACGCGAACGGCATCGCTCCGGAGTCGTACCAGGCGTCGATCACCTCGGGCACCCGGGTGGCGGTCCGGCCGCAGTCCGGGCAGGCGAAGGTGATCTCGTCGACGTACGGGCGGTGCGGATCCAGCTCGGACAGGTCCGCGTCGGCCAGCTCCCCCAACTCGGCCCGGGAGCCGACCGCGGTCACGTGGTTGTCCGGGCAGCGCCACAGCGGCAGCGGGGTGCCCCAGTACCGGGAACGGGACACCGCCCAGTCGATGTTGTTCTTCAGCCAGTCGCCGTACCGGCCGTGTTTGATGTGCTCCGGGAACCAGTTGGTGTGCTCGTTCTCCCGGGTCAGCTCGTCGCGGACCTCGGTGGTCCGGATGTACCAGGACGGCTGCGCGTAGTACATCAGCGGGGTGTGGCACCGCCAGCAGTGCGGGTAGGGGTGCTCGAACGGCTCGTGCCGGAACAACCGACCGGACGTCCGGAGGCGGTCGATGAGCAGCGCGTCGGCGTCCTTGAAGAACACCCCGCCGACCAGCTCGATGCCGTCGTCGAACCGCCCGTTCGGGGCGACCGGGTTCACCAGCGGCAACCCGTAGGCGCGGCAGACGGCGAGGTCGTCCGCGCCGAAGGCGGGCGCCTGGTGCACCAGGCCGGTGCCGTCCTCGGTCGTGACGTAGTCGGCGAGGACCACGCGGTGGGCGTCCGGGATGTCCACCAGGTCGAACGGCCGCTCGTACCGCAACCCCTCCAGGGCCGACCCCGGTACGGTCGCCAGGATCTCCGCCTCGTCACCGAGCACCCGCCGGGTCAGCGGTTCGGCGACGACGAACGTGCCCTGCCCGGTGCGGGCGAGGGTGTACGTCACCGTCGGATGGACGGCGACGGCGGTGTTGGACACCAGGGTCCACGGGGTGGTGGTCCAGATCAGCAGCTCGACACCGTGGTGTCCGGCCACCGCGTCCTGCACCGGGAACCGCACGTACACGGACGGGTCGGTGACGGTCTCGTACCCCTGCGCCACCTCGTGGTCGGACAGGGTCGTGCCGTCGCGGGTGCAGTACGGCGCGACCCGGAAGTCCTCCACCAGCCGGCCGGCGTCGTGGATCTGCTTCAGTGACCACCAGACACTGTCCACGTACTCGGGGGACATCGTCTGGTACGGGTGCTCCAGGTCGATCCAGTACCCCATCCGCTCGCTGAGCTGGACGAACTCGTCCACGTGCCGCAGCACGGAGGTGCGGCACCGGGCGTTGAACTCGGCGATGCCCATCTTCTCGATGTCGGGCTTGCCGCTGAGCCCCAGTTCCTTCTCCACCGCGAGCTCGACCGGCAGGCCGTGGCAGTCCCACCCGGCGCGGCGGGGCACCGAGAAGCCGCGCATCGTCCGGTACCGGGGAAAGAGGTCCTTGAAGACCCGCGCCTCGATGTGGTGGGTGCCCGGCGTGCCGTTGGCGGTCGGCGGCCCCTCGTAGAACACCCACGACGGACCGTCGGCAGTCTGCTCCAGGCTCCGGTCGAACACGTTGTTGGTCTGCCACCACTCGATGACCGCACGGTCCATCCCACCAAGATCGATCTTGGTGGGCAGTGGGACGAATGGCGACTTCGACGGACCGTCTGGCACCGACGTTCTCCCTACACTCCACATCCGCTCGCGCGGGCATCAGCTCACTGCCCACACGGGGACGAAGCGCCGGGCGGATGGCCAGGCCTCCCCCGGTGATGGCCGGATCGGTGCCGATGCCGCCCAGCATAGCCGTCCGTAGGTGGAGCCAGTGGCCGGTGCGCTAGTCCCGCAGCCAGACGCGGAGCGGGCCGGTGGTGGTGAAGCCGGCGGCGAGGGCCGCCGCCAGGTCGGGTGTGGTCTCGTAGCCGACCAGCGGCGCGTCGGGCACGGTGGCGCACACCGCGCGCCAGATGTCGCGGGGGTCGTCGGTGCGGGTGAACACGTTGGAGACGCCGTACGGGCCGTCGCCGCTGAGTACCGCTCCGCCGGTGAGCACACCCCGGTCGTCGTGGCGGGCGAGCACCCGTACGCGGGGGTCGGCCAGCAGCGCGGGGCGGAACAGCTCCGCACCGCCGTGGGTCGCCGCCCAGACCACCAGGTCGTCGGCGCTGGTGACCGGGGTGAGGGGTTCGTCAGCCGGTGGCGGCGACGGTGGCCGGTGGATCCACCGCGCGTCGAAGAGCACCCGGAACCCGTACCCGGACAGGTCGAGGTCGGCGAAGCTGTCCTTCACCGACGCGCCAGGCCCCGCGTCGATCCGGGCCAGCAGGGCACCGGTGTCGACGCCCGGCCGCAGGGTGACCGCGTCCGGATACCACGGCGGCGACCGGTGGGGGACCGACCAGGCGTCGGCGTCGGTACGGCCGGCCAGCCCGTGGCTGCCGCAGACGATGTCGCACCATTCGGCGTTGTCGCGGGCCGCCGTCCGCACGTCGTCCAGCACGTCGGGCAGCCTAGTCAGGGTCAGCGGAGTCGAGTGAGCAGGATCCGGCCGCCCTCGTAGACGCCGCCGTCGATGGCGATGACCCTGTCGTCGGCGTAGCGCAGCGCGACTGTGACATCCTGCGGCGCCACTCCGAAGTGCTTGGTGAGGGTGCTGTGTCCGTGGACGAGCACGCTGCCCCCGAGCGTGCGCAGCATCATCGACACCGGGTCGTCGGGGTTCGTCGGCACGGCGTCGCGAAAGGCGCCCCGGTCGCTCATCCGGCCACAGAAGTCCCGCCACGCCGTGGGGTCGTCGGAGCCCAGGGCCGCGCTGACCGCCGCGTTCACGGTGGCCACGCTGGATCCCAGTTCCAGGTACCGGACGGTGTCGGAGTGCACGAGCAGGAACCCGTCGACGACCGCGACCGCGGGCAGCCGCGTCATCCAGTCGACATGCTGCGGCGTGAGCTGGCGCAGGTCCTCCGCACGTCCGCCGAACCGGGTCCAGCCACCCTGGAACCCACCGGGCTCGTCCCACCCGGCAACGGGCCTGGTGCCGAACCGGTGTGCGGCGAGCAACTGCGCCTCGTGGTTACCCAACAGCACCCCGACGTGGCCGCCCGCGGCACGTGCGGAGACCGCGAGCCGCTGGATGTCGGTGATGACGCCGACACCGTCCGGGCCGCGGTCGACGTAGTCGCCGAGCAGCCACAACCGCGCGCCACCCCCGGACCAGTGGCCGGTGTGGTCGACGAGCCCAGCCTCGCGAAGGGACTCCCGGAACTCCGACCGGTGACCGTGGATGTCCGCCGCCACGTACAGCGGCGTCATGCCGTCGAGCAGACTCACCATGGCCGCCACGGTACGTAGCTCAGGGGGCGTAGACTAGGTCCATCGTGTCGGTGTGCCCGGACCAGCGCAGGTCGAGATGCCAGCAGCCGGCCTGCGGCATGTCGATGATCGACGGCCCTGGCCCACCGGCGACCTCTCGGGTCACCCGGGTGGCGGTGCCGTCCAGCGTCGCGGTGATCACCAGGGTCGCCGGTGCCGTCGGGTCGGGTGACGTCGTGGCGGCACGGGCCACCCACAGGATCTTGTTGTTCGACCCGTCGCTTCGCACCTGGCGCAGCGGATGAGCGAACAGCACCGCCACGATGTCGCCCTTCGCGCCGAAGACGTGCGGTCCCCGGCTACTCCCGTGGAACCCGGCGTCCGCCCAGTCGGGCAGCGACTCCACCTGGACAGGCGAATGACAGCCCGTCGCGGCGTTCGCGGTGCTCCCGGCGTTCGCGGTGCTCCCGGTGGCGGCGGGCGGTGCGGCCGACCCACCGTCGGTCGCGGTCGCGCATCCCGCCAGCAGAGCCACCGATGCCGCCAACAGCGGCCTGCCCCATGAACCCATCTCGACCCTCCGGTACGTGTCGACGACTCACCTCATCTTCAGGACACCGGCCGCGCCCGTCGGGTTCCTAGGGCGTGTTTCGGACGTGTCGGTCGAGCCGAGCCGGAGTCCAGGCGTCGTCCGGCAAGGCGGAGCGGTGTCCGGATACCGGTGTTGTATCCGGACACCGCGACAACGCAGCCGGGCGGCGGCTGGGCCCGGCGCAGGCCGGCCAGCACGTCCGAAACACGCCCTAGCGCAGTGAGCGGGCGATCTCGATCGCCTCGGCCCTGGTGACCGCGCCCTCGAGCCGGTAGCTGACGTCGGCGTCCTGCCAGATCAGCGTCGAGGCGGCAAGTCGGGCGCTCTCCTTGCGGACCACGCCCGAACGGTCCACGTACGACAGCACGTGCGGGCCCTCGACCCATACCGCGAAGTCGCCGCCGACCTCGACCCAGTCGGCTCCCGGCGGGATGACCTCCTTGTGGAAGGACAGGTTGAGGCGACCGTCGAACGCGTCGACGCGCAGCGCGCCGCCGTCGTAGAGCAGCGTCGCGACCCGGCAGGTGCCCGCGGGGTCGGGGTCGGCGACCAGCACCCGCTCGGGCGGACCCAGCTTCGCCGGCAGACGGATCGGGAACCGTACCGCCCGTTGTGCCTCGTCCAGACCGGCGACCCGCTGCCCGGGCAGCGGCGACGCGACGCCGCCGGGCACCGTCGGCGCGGGCGCGACGGCAATGCTGACGCCGGCGAAGCGCAGCAGCCCGGTGACCGCGTCGGCGACGGCGGCACGGGTCGGCGGCAACACCGCCACCAGCAGCAGGGCGGCGAGCGCCGCCGCAGCGAGCGGACGCCACCGTCGCACCGGCCGGTGCAGCCGCCCTCGGACCTGGGCCCGCACGTCGGGCGGCTCGGGCGTTTCCAGCCAGGCGGACAGGTCCCGCAGTTCCCGTTCGAGGTCACCCATGCCGGACCTCCTCCCGGTCGAGCAGGCCGCGAAGCTTCGCCAGTGCCCGGGACGTGCGCGACTTCACCGTGCCCCGGGGCCAGCCCAGTGCCGCCACCGTCTCCTCCTCGCTGAGGTCGAGGAAGAACCGGCAGACGATCACCTCGCGGTCGCGTACCGGCAGTTGCCGCAGTGCCCGCACCAGGGCGGCGCGGCGCTCCCCGGCGAGGACCGCACCCACCGCGCCGTCCTCGGCGAACTCCGCCGTCGGGTCCGCCGCCGCGGCGCGCAGGACGAGCCCGTCGCGGCGGCCGCGCGACCGGTGCAGGTTGCGGGTCTCGTTGGCGACGATCGCGAGCAACCAGGACCGGAAGGACGACTCGCCCCGATAACGGGACAACTTGCGGTACGCCTTCACGAACGCCTCCTGGATGACGTCCTCGGCGTCCGAGCCCGCGCCGAGCAGCGCCGCCGTCCGGTACGCGGACGCGGTGTGCCGGGCGACCAGGAGGTCGTACGCCTCCAGGTCACCGGAGCGAGCGCGGGTGACGAGCGCGTCGTCGTCCAGGGGAAACCTCCGTTCGGGTCACACTCATGACACCGCCCACGCGTGGCGGGTTCCACCCCCGTCGGGTCAGCTGTCTCCCATCCGCCGTGCAGCGTATTGCCAGGATTCGGTGCTGCACTGGAGGGGCGTCGAGGGAAGGGGTGGGGCATGAGCTGGTTCAGTCGCCGGTCACGGGGCGCCGAGGCGACCCCGACGAAGCTGGACCGGGAGGCGACCCGGGATGACCTCGCCGCGCTGGAGGCGTTCGTCACGAGCCGGCGCGGGGTGGAGTTCTACCTGGAGCCGGAGACCACCGCGACGGACACCACGGTGGTGGCGATCGCCCACGACGGGGAGTGGATCCGCCGACGCACCGGCACGCCCCGCGCGGCCGGGTCCATCGCCCGCAAGCACGCGGTGCCGCTGTACGAGGCGGGCCGCACCGGCTACCCGGAACGGATGCGGGTGTGGAACCGCGCACACCCGGAACGCCACGCCCGCTGAGGCCCGTCCGCTCAGGCGGCCTCGACGACCGAGCGGGCCTGCTCACGTGTCATCGGCTCGGCGTGGCTGGAGACGTACCAGTGGTAGGTGTCGTCGAGCAGTCGCCGGACCAAGTCGAGGTCGATGCCGTCCTCCGGTCGGCGCAGGTGTGCCGGCGGCGGGTAGAAGCAGTCGCCCAGCAGCATGACGCCCGAGTCCGGCACCAGCACCACCGTCGAGTCCGTCGCGTGGCCGCCGCCGACGTGGCGTAGCCGAACCCCGACCGGCAGCTCGTCCAGATCGGCGAAGACCCGGGTGGGCGGCAGGATAGCGAAATCCTCCCAGGAGTCCACCGCGAGCGCCCGGGCCCGGAAGCTCGGGCCGAGGCGTGGATCGGCGTGTACCTGCTCGCGCAGGTAGCGGTGACTCCACGGGCGGGCGGCCTCGGCGCGCAGCAACGGTACGGCCGTCTCGTGCCCGACGATCTCCACTCCGGGCCAGGCGCAGGCGCCCCAGACGTGGTCCCAGTGGTGGTGGGTGTAGACGAGCCAGCGCGGCTGCGGAAGGCCTGCGGCGGCCAGCGCGGCCTGGATCTCCCGGGCGTGCGCGGGGCTCTGCCCAGCGTCGATCATCACACTGCCGTGCTCGTCGGCGACGACGGCGACGCCGGCCTGGACCGCGTCCGGGTCCGAGCCGCCAGGGCAGATCCAGACCCGACCGGCGAGGTGGTGGAATCGGGCGGCGCTGATGGTGATCGACCCCCGAGATTGATCGCGGACGTTGGGCCAGTGATCACCGATCCTAGGTGACCGCGCCGGATGCCACCGTCCCGCGAACGATAGGCGCAGGCCAGGGGACGTGCGCGCGTCCTTTGCTCTGCTTCAACCGACGCACCAGTAAGGCGTCGCATTGTTGCGCGGGTTGAAGCAGAGCAAAGGACGCGGCACATTGACCTGACGCCGGCGAAGCAGGGCTTCCTCGCCCGCAACCATTGGTAGTTTTCGATGGATGTCGCCCGCTTCGCGACGTCGGGTCGGCGTTGACCGGCGGCGGAGGGGTGTGGCAGCATTCGCGGCCTGACGGCAGTGAAGGAAGTCGGTGCGATTCCGACGCGGTCCCGCCACTGTCACCGGGGAGCGATCCCCCCTCGTGAGTCACGACCGTGTGTCTGCGGTTGGAAGGCCGGGGGAGAGCGTCGATCCGGAAGCCAGGATACTTCGGCCGTCGGGATGTACCCCAGGGCGTGGACACCCGAGGAGGACCCGATGACGCACGGCGTCTCATTCATCGACGATCATCGTCGCACTGCACTCCGGGGCACTGGCTTCCGGCACCGCTGAGCCGAGCGCCCGGCGCTGACCGGCCCCGACGCCCGTGTCGGTGCGTCCGGCCGCGCCGTCGTACCGGCTGACGCCGCACCCACCCGCTTCGTCCAGGTCGCCTCCGTGAGCGGCCAGGGCGTGACTCCCCGGAGCCCGCCGTGCGCATCCTGCTGCTCTCCACCGCCGACACCGACCTGCTGGCCGCCCGAGCCAGCGGCGCCGACTACCGGCTCGCCAACCCCGCGCGGGTCGCCGCCGACGAGGTACCCGCCCTGCTCGACGGGGTCGACCTCGTCGTCGTACGCCTGCTCGGCGGTCGGCAGGCGTGGCCGGACGGCCTCGCCGCGGTGCTCGCCACCGGTGTGCCGACGGTCGTGCTCGGCGGCGAGGCGCTGCCCGACGCGGAGCTGATGGCCATCTCCACAGTGCCGTCCGGGGTCGTCACCCAGGCGCTGGCGTACCTCGTCGAGGGTGGGCCGGACAACCTCGGGCAGTTGGCCCGGTTCCTCTCCGACACGGTGCTGCTCACCGGCGAGGGGTTCGCCCCACCCGCGCCCACCCCCGCGTACGGCGTGCACGGCGAGCACCCGACCGACCCGCAGCGGCCCACCGTGGGGATCGTCTTCTACCGGGCGCACGCGCTGGCCGGCAACACCGGGTTCGTCGACGTCCTCGCGGACGCGGTCCACAACGCCGGCGGCAACCCGCTGCCGATCTTCTGCGGCTCGCTGCGAGGGCTGACCACCGGCGCGGGACCGCTCGGGCTCTTCGCCCGCTGCGACGCGCTGCTGGTCACCGTGCTGGCCGCCGGTGGCGCAGTCGCCGCGGACGCCTCCGGGGGCGGCGACGAGGACGCCTGGGACGTCGGCGCCCTGGCCGCCCTGGACGTGCCGATCATCCAGGCGCTCTGCCTGACCAGCACCCGCGAGCAGTGGGCCGGCAGCGACGCCGGGCTGTCCCCGTTGGACGCGGCGATGCAGGTGGCCATCCCCGAGTTCGACGGCCGGATCGTCAGTGTGCCGTTCTCGTTCAAGCAGATCGACGCCGACGGGCTGTCGGTCTACGCGGCCGACGCCGACCGGGCCGCCCGGGTCGCCGGGATCGCCGTGCGCCACGCCCGGCTGCGGTACGTGCCCGCCGCCGACAAGCGGGTCGCCGTGGTGCTCAGCTCGTACCCCACCAAGCACTCCCGGGTCGGCAACGCCGTCGGGCTGGACACCCCGGTCTCGGCGGTCCGACTGCTCGCCGCGCTCGCCGAGGCCGGCTACCACCTGGGCGACGCGCCGGTGCCCGACGACGGCGACGCCCTGATCCACGCGCTGATCGCCGCCGGTGGACACGACGTAGAGTGGCTCACCCCGGAGCAGTTGGCCGCCGCCGAGGCCCGGATACCGGGGCAGACCTACCGGCGGTGGTTCGACCAGGTCCCCGCCGAGCTGCGCGAGCGGATGCGGGAACACTGGGGTGAGCCGCCCGGCCAGCTCTACACCGAGAGCGGCGACATCGTCCTCGCCGGGCTGCGCTTCGGCAACGTGGTGCTGCTGATCCAACCGCCGCGCGGCTTCGGGGAGAACCCGATCGCCATCTACCACGACCCGGACCTGCCGCCGAGTCACCACTACCTGGCCGCGTACCGCTGGCTGGCCGCCCCGCTCGCGGACGGCGGCTTCGGCGCGGACGCCGTGGTGCACCTGGGCAAGCACGGCACCCTGGAGTGGCTGCCCGGCAAGGGCCTCGGCCTGGCCGCCGACTGCGCCCCCGACGCGGTCCTCGGTGACCTGCCGCTGGTCTACCCGTTCATCGTCAACGACCCCGGCGAGGGCACCCAGGCCAAGCGCCGAGCGCACGCCGTGGTCATCGACCACCTGGTGCCGCCGATGGCCCGCGCCGAAACCTACGGCGACCTGGCCAAACTGGAGCAACTGCTCGACGAGTACGCCACCGTGCAGGCCCTCGACCCGGCGAAGGTGCCCACCGTGCGGGCGCAGATCTGGGACCTCGTACGCGCGGCGGAGCTGCACCACGACCTGCACGCCGAGGCGATGCCCGACGCGGACGACTTCGACGAGTTCGTGCTGCACCTCGACGGGTACCTCTGCGAGGTCAAGGACGTGCAGATCCGCGACGGGCTGCACATCCTCGCCGACGCGCCCACCGGTGAGCCCCGGGTCAACCTGGTCCTCGCTGTGCTGCGCGCCCCGCAGATCTGGGGTGGCGCCCGCTCCCTGCCCGGCCTGCGGCAGGCGCTCGCCGTCGCGTACTCCCTCGACGAGCAGGAGCTGCTCGCGGCACCGGGCGAACGACTGGCGGTGCCCACGGCGCTGACCGACGTGGTGGACGGGCCGGCCGGCACCGCCGCCGACGCCGTCGACCTGATCGAGGCCCTCGCCCGGCGGTTGGTCCTCGGCATGGAGACGCTGGGCTGGGACGCCGAGGCCGTCGACGCGGTGGTCACCGAGGTGACCGGCCAGTCGATCCCGGACGTCGCCGCCGTGCTGCACTTCGCCGCCACCGAGCTGGTGCCCCGGCTGGACCGGACCACCGACGAACTGACCAACACCCTCGGCGCGCTCGACGGGCGGTTCGTGCCGCCCGGCCCGTCCGGTTCACCCACCCGGGGCCTGGTCAACGTGCTGCCCACCGGCCGCAACTTCTACTCCGTCGACCCCAAGGCCATCCCCAGCCGCAACGCCTGGGACGTCGGGGTGGCCCTCGCCGACTCGTTGCTGGCCCGGCACCTCGCCGACACCGGGGCGTACCCCCGCTCGGTGGGTCTGACCGTCTGGGGCACCAGCGCGATGCGCACCCAGGGCGACGACATCGCCGAGGTGCTCGCGCTGCTGGGCTGCCGGCCGGTGTGGGACGACCGGTCGCGGCGGGTCACCGGCATCGAGGTGGTGCCGACCGCCGAGCTGGGCCGGCCGCGCGTCGACGTGACCGTACGCATCTCCGGCTTCTTCCGCGACGCGTTCCCGCACGTGGTGGCGCTGCTCGACGACGCCGTGCGGCGGGTCGCCGCCCTGGACGAGCCGGACGAGGACAACTACCTGCGGGCGCACGTAGCCGCCGACCTGGCCGAGCACGGTGACGAGCGGCGGGCCACCGCCCGGATCTTCGGTTCCAAGCCGGGGGCGTACGGCGCGGGCCTGCTGCCCCTGATCGACGCGCGGACCTGGCGCAGCGACGCCGACCTGGCCGAGGTGTACGCGGTGTGGGGCGGCTACGCGTACGGCCGGGGCCTGGACGGGCGGGAGGCGCGCGCCGACATGGAACGCTCCTTCGCCCGGATCGCGGTGGCGGTGAAGAACCAGGACACCCGCGAGCACGACATCGTCGACTCCGACGACTACTTCCAGTACCACGGCGGGATGGTGGCGATGGTCCGTCACCTCACCGGCACGTCACCGCAGGCGTACGTGGGTGACTCGGCGATGCCGCACGACGTGCGCACCCGCACGCTGGGCGAGGAGACCCGGCGGGTTTTCCGCGCCCGGGTGGTCAACCCGAAGTGGATCGCGGCGATGCGCCGGCACGGCTACAAGGGCGCGTTCGAGCTGGCGGCCACGGTGGACTACCTGTTCGGCTACGACGCCACCGCCGGCGTCGTCGACGACTGGATGTACGAGCACCTGGCCGCCGCGTACCTGTTCGACGACACCACCCGGCAGTTCCTGGAGCAGTCCAACCCGTGGGCGCTGCGCGGCATCACCGAGCGCCTGTTGGAGGCCGCCGACCGGGGGCTGTGGGCCAAACCCGAGCCGGACACCCTGGACCGGCTGCGCGACACGTACCTGGCCAGCGAGGGCGACCTGGAGGATCGGGCATGACGGTCTACCCGTTCAGTGCGGTGCTCGGCATGGCCGACATGCGGCTGGCGCTGCTGCTCAACGCGGTGTCCCCGGCGATCGGCGGGGTGCTGGTCCGGGGGGAGAAGGGGACCGCCAAGTCCACCGCCGTGCGCGCCCTGGCCGCGCTGCTGCCCCCGGTCCGCCGGGTCGCCGGCTGCCGCTTCGGCTGTGACCCGGCCGAGCCGGACCCGGCCTGCCCGGACGGGCCGCATCCGGCCGACGCCACCGCCGAGACCCGTCCGGCCCGCCTGGTGGAGTTGCCGGTCGGTGCCGCCGAGGACCGGGTGGTCGGCTCGCTGGACCTGGAGAAGGCCCTCGGTGAGGGCGTCCGCGCCTTCGAGCCGGGTCTGCTCGCCGCCGCCCACCGGGGGGTGCTCTACGTCGACGAGGTCAACCTGCTGCACGACCACCTCGTGGACCTGCTGCTGGACGCGGCGGCGATGGGTCGCAGCCACGTCGAGCGGGAGGGTGTCTCGGTCAGCCACGCGGCCCGGTTCCTGCTGGTCGGCACGATGAACCCGGAGGAGGGGGAGCTGCGTCCGCAGTTGCTCGACCGGTTCGGGCTCACCGTGGAGGTGGGCGCCAGCCGGGACCCGGAGGTGCGGGTCGAGGTGGTTCGCCGCCGGCTTGCCGCCGACGCCGACCCGGCCGGGTTCGCCGCCCGCTGGGCCGACGCCGACGCGGAGATCGCCGCCCAGGTGGCCGCCGCCCGCCGCCGACTTCCCGGGGTACGCCTGCCGGACGCCGCGCTGCGACAGATCGCCGAGGTGTGCGCCGCGTTCGACGTGGACGGGATGCGCGCCGACATCGTCACCGCCCGTGCCGCTCTCGCGCACGCCGCCTGGCACGGTCGCGACCGGGTCACCGTGGACGACGTCCGGGTGGCCGCCCGGCTGGCTCTGCCGCACCGTCGCCGTCGCGACCCGTTCGACACCCCGGGGCTGGACGAGAAACGCCTCGACGAGGCGTTGCAGCGTGCCCAGGACGCCCACCCCGACGAGCCGGACGACGACGGCCCCGACGACCGTGGCCCGGACGACACCGGCCCGCGGGGCGGCGGCCCGGCCGGCGACGGTGGCCCGAACGGCGGTGGCCCGGCCGGCGGCGGTGGCCCGAACGGCGGTGGCCCGGTCGGTGGCGGGGGCCCGAACGGCAACGGCCCGCAGGGCGGTGACGGTGTCGACCAGGGTGGACCCGAGTCGGCCGAGCACTCGGCGGCGTGGGACGGCAGTGGTCCGGACGGGGGCACCGACGGCCCGGACGGTGCCGGCGGTCGGCCGCAGCAGCAGACGGGCGACCGGGGCGACGACGACGGCTGGCCGCAGCGCCCGGCGGACGACCGGCGCGCCGACGACCAGAACGCGCGGATGCGCGCCGGCCGGGAACCGGCGACCGGTGACGACGACCCGACTCGCGGCGGGGAGTCCCAGTCGGTGGCCGTACCCCGGGGTGGGTTGAAGGCGCGGGTGCTCACCGCGCCCGGTGTGGGTGACGGGGTGCCGGGCCGGCGGTCGCGGGCGCGCACCGGACGGGGTCGCACCACCGGCGCGCGGGTGCCGGCGGGCCGGGTCGGCGCGCTGCACCTGCCGGCCACGATCCGCGCCGCCGCGCCGCACCAGGCGGTCCGGGGCCGGCGCAGCGGTCCGCTGCGACTGCGCCCGGACGACGTGCGCGAGGCGGTTCGCGAGGGACGCGAGGGCAACCTGGTGCTGTTCGTGGTGGACGCGAGTGGCTCGATGGGCGCCCGGCAGCGGATGACCGCCGTCAAGGACGCGGTCCTCGCCCTGCTCACCGACGCGTACCAGCGGCGGGACAAGGTCGCGGTGATCGCGTTCCGGGGTGCCGGCGCGCGGACTCTGCTGCCGGCGACCTCGTCGGTGCTGGCCGCCTCGACCCGGCTGGCCGAGTTGCCCACCGGCGGGCGTACGCCGCTGGCCGAGGGGCTGCTCGCCGCCGCGGATCTGCTGCGGCTGGAACGCCTGCGCGACCCGAAGCGCCGCCCGCTGGTGCTCATCGTCACCGACGGCCGAGCCACCGCGGGTCACCGTCCGCTGGACCGCGCGGCGGCAGCGGCGAAGGTGCTGGCCGCGACGGCGGCGCCCTGCGTGGTCGTCGACTGCGAGTCGGGTCCCGTCCGCCTCAACCTGGCGAACCGCCTGGCAACTCAACTGCAAGCCCCGTGCCGCCCCCTGAGTGACGTGGCCCTCGCCCCCCAAGCCCCGCCCCGTGGAGATCTTGGAGGGAAACGGCCCTCCCAGGGGCGCATTCCTTCCAAGATCTCGACCGGCCCCACCACCGACAGGAGCGTTGCCTGATGCCGCAGGGACAACCGAGTTCGGTGCCTCTCGACGGGTTGACCACCCGGCAGCGGCGGCACCGACCCCTGCTGATCGTCCACACCGGGCAGATGAAGGGGAAGTCGACGGCGGCCTTCGGGTTGGCGTTGCGGGCCTGGACGGCCGGTCTGCCGATCGGCGTGTTCCAGTTCGTCAAGAGCGCCAAGTGGCGGGTGGGGGAGGAGAACGCCTTCCGGGCGCTCGGCGCCGTGCACGAGCGCACCGGCGAGGGCGCGCCGGTGGCCTGGCACAAGATGGGCGAGGGCTGGTCGTGGATCCAGCGCGGCGGCGAGGCCGACCACGCCGCCGACGCCCTGGAGGGCTGGCGGCAGATTCAGCGTGACCTGGCCGCCGAGCGCTACGGGTTGTACGTGCTGGACGAGTTCACCTACCCGATGAAGTGGGGCTGGGTGGACGTCGACGAGGTGGTCGCCACCCTGGCCGACCGGCCCGGCTTCCAACACGTCGTGATCACCGGTCGGGACGCCGACCCGCGTCTGGTCGCCGCCGCCGACCTGGTGGCCGAGCTGACCAAGGTCAAGCACCCGATGGACGCCGGCCAGAAGGGCCAGAAGGGCATCGAGTGGTGAGCGCACCCTGGGCGCTGCCCCGGCTGGTGGTCGCCGCGCCGGCCAGCGGCCACGGTAAGACGACCGTCGCCACCGGGCTGCTCGCCGCGCTGCGCCGTCGGGGCCTGACGGTCAGCCCGCACAAGGTCGGCCCCGACTACATCGACCCCGGCTACCACGCGCTCGCCGCCGGGCGGCCCGGGCGCAACCTCGACCCGTTCCTGGTCGGGGCCGAGCGGATCGCCGCTCTGCTGCGCCACGGCGCGAGCGTGCCGACACCTGCCGACATCGCCGTCGTCGAGGGCGTCATGGGCCTGCACGACGGTGCCGTGGGCCGCCGCGACTACGCCTCCACCGCGCACGTCGCCCGGCTGATCGACGCGCCCGTGCTGCTGGTGCTGGACACCACCGCGCAGGGCCGCTCGGCCGCCGCGCTGACACTGGGCATGGCCGCCTTCGACCCGGCCGTACGGATCGGCGGGGTGATCCTCAACCGGGTCGGCTCACCCCGACACGAGACGCTGCTGCGCGACGCCCTCGCCGAGGTGGGCGTACCGGTGCTCGGGGCCGTCACCCGCGCCGTCGAGGTGGCCGCGCCGGCCCGGCACCTCGGGCTGGTCCCGGTCGCCGAGCGGGCACCCGAGTCCCTGGCGATCGTCACCGCGCTGGCCGAACTGGTCGAGGCCACCGTGGACCTCGACGCGGTGCTCGACCTGGCCCGCAGCGCACCGCCGCTGACCGCCCCGGCGTGGGACCCGGTCGCCGCCGTCGGCGGGCCGGCCGGCGTCGAGCGGCCACGGGTCGCGCTCGCCGGTGGTCCGGCCTTCACCTTCTCGTACGCGGAGACCGCCGAACTGCTCACCGCGGCCGGCGCGGACGTGGTCACCGTCGACCCGCTGCGCGACCCCATGCTGCCCGCCGGCACCCGTGCGGTGGTCATCGGCGGTGGCTTCCCCGAGGCGTACGCGGAGGCGCTGGCCGGCAACGCCACGCTCCGCGCCGAGCTGGCCGAGTTCGACGGGCCGATCGTGGCCGAGTGCGCCGGGCTGCTCTACCTCGGGCGGTCCCTGGACGGCGTACCGATGTGCGGACGGCTGGACCTGACCGCCCGGATGACCGGCCGGCTCACCCTCGGCTACCGCGAGGCCGTGGCCGTCACCGACTCCCCGGTGGCCCGCGCCGGCGAGGGCGTACGCGGCCACGAGTTCCACCGCACCACCACCGACCCGGGGCACGGCGACCGGCCGGCGTGGCGCTGGGACGACACGCAGCACGGCTTCGTGAGCCGTCGGGTGCACGCCTCCTACCTGCACACCCACTGGGCCGGTCACCCGGACGCGGCCCGTCGACTGGTCGAGGCGTGCCGATGAGCGCCGACGCGAGCCGGGCCGGCGACGCCACGTTGACCGGGGTGGGGGTCGGCCCGGGTGACCCGGAACTGCTCACCGTCAAGGCGGTGCGGGTGCTGCGCGAGGCCGAGCTGGTCTTCGTACCCGTGATGGCGGATCGGGTCGCGACCACCGCGACCGCCGCCGCGACGCCGGCAGGGGCGGACGCCGGGCGGGCCGAGGCGACCGTCCGGTCCCACGTCGCGGTGGACCGGTTGCGTCGGCTGCCGTTCGCCCTGGACGACCGGGGTGGGGTGACCGCCCGCCGGGCGGCGGCCTGGGACGACGCGGCCCGGGTGGTGGTCGAGGCGATCGACGCGGGCGCACGGTCCCTGGTGTTCGCCACCATCGGCGACCCCAACGTCTACTCGACCTTCGGTTATCTGGCGCAGAGCGTCCGGGCGCTGCGCCCGGCGGTGCGGGTGGCGACCGTCCCCGGCGTCACCGCCATGCAGGAGTTGGCCGCGCGCAGCGGCACCCCGCTCTGCGAGGGACGCGAACCGCTCACCCTGCTGCCGGCCACCGCCGACCTGGCGTTGTTCGCCGACGCCCTCGCCGGGCCGGGCACCGTGGTCGCCTACAAGGGCTGGCGGCGGCACCCGGAGCTGCTCGCCGAGCTGCGCCGACAGGGCCGGCTCTCCGACGCGGTGCTCGGGCGCAGTCTGGGGCTGCCCGGTGAACACATCGGACCGGTCGACGAGACCACGCACGACCTGCCGTACCTGTCGACGCTGCTGGTCCCGGCCCGCCGCGAGCACCGAGGAGGAAAACTGTGACAAGCGACGGCAAGGTGTGGTTCGTCGGAGCCGGCCCGGGGGCGGCGGACCTGCTGACCCTGCGGGCCGCCCGGGTGATCGCCGAGGCGGACATCGTGATCTGGGCGGCCAGCCTGGTGCACGCCGACGTGCTCGACCACGCCCGCCCCGACGCGGAGATCGTCGACTCGTCGCAGCTGCCCATCGAGGGTGTGCTGCCGCTCTACCAGCGGGCCGCCGAGCAGGGGCTGACCGTGGCCCGGATCCACTCCGGCGACCCGGCGCTGTGGGGCGCGGTGCAGGAACAACTGGACGTGTGCCGGGCACTCGACCTGGCCGTGGAGATCGTGCCCGGGGTGTCCTCGTTCACCGCCGTCGCGGCGATCGTCGGGCGGGAGCTGACCGTGCCCGAGGTGGCCCAGTCGGTCATCCTCACCCGACTCGAGGGTGGCAAGACCCCGATGCCGCCCGGTGAGCGGGTCCGCGACTTCGCCCGGCACGGCACCACGATGGCGCTGTTCCTCTCCGCCGCCCGTTCCGGGCAGGTGCAGGCCGAGCTGCTGGCCGGTGGCTACCCGGAGGACACCCCGGCCGTGGTGGCGTACCAGGCGACCTGGCCCGACGAGCTGGTGGTGCGCTGCACGGTCGGCACCCTGGAGGCGACGGTCAAGCAGCACAAGCTGTGGAAGCACACCCTCTTCCTGGTCGGGCCGGCACTCGCCGCCGAGGGCACCCGCTCGCACCTTTACCACCCCGGGCACTTCCACACCTTCCGCCGGGCCGAGCCGGCCGCCCGTGCCGAGCTGCGTCGCCAGGCCAGCGCCCGCACCGGGGGGACAGCCACACCATGACGTACGCCGAGCCGCCGCTGCGTGAGCCGGACCTGCCGCGTACCGCGAAGGTCCGGCCCACCGCGCTGCGTACCGGCTGGACCACCGGGGCGTGCGCGACGGCGGCGGCCAAGGCGGCGGTCACCGCGCTGGTCACCGGCGAGGTTCAGCCGGACGTGGAGATCGGCCTGCCCGCCGGGCAACGGGTGCGCTTCGGAGTGGAACGCTGTGAGGTGACCGGCACGCCACCGGTTCGCGCCGAGGCGGTGGTGGTCAAGGACGCCGGCGACGACCCGGACGTCACCCACGGCGCCGAGCTGACCGCCACCGTGGACTGGACCGACGTCCCCGGTCTGCGGCTCGCCGGCGGCGTCGGCGTCGGCACGGTCACCAAACCCGGCCTCGGGCTCGCCGTCGGCGGCCCGGCGATCAACGACACCCCCCGCCGGATGATCGGCGACGCGGTGGCCGAGGTGGTCGACCTCAGCGAGGTCGGCGTACGGGTGGTGATCAGCGTGCCCCGCGGCGAGATCATGGCGCGCAAGACCACCAACCGGCGGCTCGGCATCCTCGGCGGCATCTCGATCCTCGGCACCACCGGGATCGTCCGTCCCTTCTCCACCGCCTCCTGGCGGGCCAGCGTCGTGCAGGCCGTGCACGTGATGGCCGCCCAGGGCGAGCGGACCGTGGTGCTCTGCACCGGCGGGCGTACCGAGCGGGCCGCCCGCGCGCTCCTACCCGACCTGCCCGAGGTGTGCTTCGTGGAGGTCGGTGACTTCACCGGGGCCGCCGTCACGGCCGCCGTGGGTGACGAGATGACCGGTGTGGTCTTCGTCGGCATGGCCGGCAAGCTGGCCAAACTCGCGGCGGGCATCCTGATGACCCACTACACCCGCTCGAAGGTGGACCTGTCCCTGCTCGGCGCGGTGACCGCCGAGGCCGGTGGTGACCCGACGCTCGTCGCCGCCGTGACCGAGGCGAACACCGGGCGGCACGCGTACGAGCTGTGGGAGGCCGCCGGGCTGCTCGCCCCGGCCGGCGACCTGCTCTGCCAGCGGGTCCGTCAGGTGCTGCGGCGCTTCGCCGGGCCGACGGTCACCGTGGACGTGGCGATGGTCGACTTCGCCGGCGCGCAGGTCGTCGCCTCGTCCGGCCGGTGGTCCCGATGACGCGGATGGTTGCGGGGGCCTCGGTGACGCCTGGGGCGTCGGCGGCCCCGGCGAACGCCGTGACCGTGGTCGGCCTGGACGCTGCCGGCGCACCGGCACACCCCGCCCTCGGACCGGTGCTGGCCGCCGCCGGGCTTGTCGTCGGGGCTGCGCGGCACCTGGCCGCGGTGCCCGTACCGGCCGGCGCGGACACCGTCACCCTCGGGCCACTCGCCCCCGCCCTGGACCGGTTGGCCGAGGCCGTCGCCGCCGGGGTGCCGGCCGTGGTGCTGGCCAGCGGGGACCCCGGCCTGTTCGGCATCGTCCGGCGGCTGCGCGCGGCCGGGCTGCCGCTGCGGGTGGTGCCGGCGGTGTCCAGTGTGGCCGCCGCGTTCGCCCGCGCCGGCCTGCCCTGGGACGGCGCCGCCGTGGTCACCGCGCACGGCCGCGACCCGCGCCCGGCCCTGAACGCCTGCCGGGCGCTGCCGCTGGTCGCGGTGCTGACCGCGCCCGGCGCCGGTGCCACCGAGCTGGGCGAGGGCCTGATCGGCTGGTCCCGCCGCCTACTTGTCGCCGAGCACCTGGGCACCGACGCCGAACGGATCCGCGCGGTGACTCCCGAACAGGCCGCCGCCGAGACCTGGGCCGACCCGCACGTCCTGCTCAGCCTCGCCGCAGCCGACCCGGCCGACCGCCCCGACGCCGCATCCGACCGTGCCGACGCCGTGCCCGACCCGGCCGACGCCGCACCTGATCGGTTCGTGCTCGGGGGGATGCGTGCCGACAACCAGCCGGCCGCCGCCCCGGCCGAGGGCTGGGCGTTGCCGGAGAGCCGGTACGCCCACCGCGACTCCATGATCACCAAGTCGGAGGTGCGCGCCCTCGTCGTCGCCCGGCTCCGCCCCCGACTGGGCCGGCTGGTGTGGGACATCGGCGCGGGCAGCGGCTCGGTCGGCATCGAGTGCGCGCTGCTCGGCGCGGCCGTGCTCGCCGTCGAACAGGACGCCGACGCCTGCGCGACCATCCGGGCCAACGCGAGGGCGCACGCGGTGGACGTGCGGATCGTCACCGGTCGAGCCCCGCAGGCGCTGGTCGGCCTGCCCGAGCCGGACGCGGTCTTCGTCGGTGGCGGCGGGGTCGACGTCCTCGCCGCCGTGGTGGCCCGCCGACCCGAGCGGGTGGTGCTCACCCTGGCCGCCCTGGACCGGGTCGCCCCGGCCGTGGGTCTGCTGCGCGCCGCCGGTTACCCGGTCGAGGGCGCTCAGCTCTCCGCCGCCCGCCTCGCCGACCTGCCCGGTGGGTCGATCCGCCTCGCGGCCACCAACCCGGTGGTCGTCCTCACCGGGGAGCGCCCGTGAACCACCCGAACCCGCCCGCGCACATCGGGCTGGTGGCGGCCACCGCCGCCGGCCGTCGACACGCGCACACCGTCGCCGCCGCCTGGCCACACGCGCGTCTGGTGGAGGGGGAGAGCGTCACCGACGCGCTGCGGACCGCCTGGGTGGAGTGCGACGCGGTGGTCGCGTTCCTGGCCACCGGCGCGGTGGTGCGGATCCTCGCGCCGCTGCTCACCGACAAGCGCAGCGACCCGGCCGTGGTGGTCGTCGACGAGGCGGCCCGGCACGCCGTGGCACTGCTGGGCGGGCACGCCGGCGGCGGCAACGACCTCGCCGAGCAGGTCGGCGCCCTGCTGGACGCCCGCCCGGTGATCACCACCGCCACCGACACGGTCGGCCTGCCGGGGCTGGACACCCTCGGCTGGCCCGTGCAGGGCGCGGTCGCCGCGGTGTCCCGGGCCATCCTGGACGGCGAACCGGTCCACCTGTTCGCCGACGCCCACTGGCCGCTGCCCGCCCTGCCCCCGAATGTCCACCCACAGCCCCTCGGCACGGGGATCGGGGCCGACAGCGCCGACAGCGCCGATACCGCCGACAGCGCCGATACCGCCGACAGCGCCGATACCGCCGACAGCGCCGATACCGCCGATACCGCCGGCACCGACGAGGCGGCGGGTGCCGGTTACCGGCTGCTGGTCACCGATCGGGTGGTGCCGCTGGACGGGCGGACCGCCGTGCTGCGACCACCGTCGCTTGTCGCCGGGGTCGGGGCGAGTCGGGGCGTACCGGCCGCCGAGGTGGCGGAGCTGCTGCACCGGGTGCTGGCCGAGGCCGGCCTCGACCCGGCGAGCCTGCGCTGCCTGGCCACCGCCGACATCAAGGCCGACGAGGCGGGCATCCGCAGCACCGTCGACGCGCTCGGCGTACCCCTGGTGACCTGGCCGGCGACGCGGCTGGCCACTGTCGACGTGCCGCATCCCAGCGAGGTGGTCCGCGCCGCCGTCGGCACGCCGAGCGTCGCGGAGGCCGCAGCGCTGCTCGGCCCGGCGGGCCGGCCGGAGGACGCCACGCTGCTGGTGGGCAAGACCGCGACGGCGATGGCCACCGTGGCGGTGGCCCGGCACGCGCCACGCGGCCGGCTCGCCGTCGTCGGGCTCGGACCCGGCGCCGCCGACCTGCGCACCCCTCGCGCGGTGGCCGAGCTGCGTCGCGCGGCCGTGGTGGTCGGCCTGGACCAGTACCTCGACCAGGTTCGCGACGTGCTCCGACCGGGCACCCGGGTGCTGTCCAGCGGGCTGGGCGCGGAGGAGGCGCGGGCCCGTGCCGCCGTCGCCGAGGCCGTCGCCGGTCGGGCGGTCGCGCTGATCGGCTCCGGCGACGCCGGGGTGTACGCGATGGCCAGTCCGGCCCTGGAGTACGCCGACGAGCGCATCGACGTGGTGGGCGTGCCCGGGGTGACCGCGGCGCTGGCCGCCGGCGCGCTGCTCGGCGCGCCCCTCGGCCACGACCACGCCTACGTGAGCCTGTCCGACCTGCACACCCCGTGGGAGGTCATCGAGCGGCGGGTGACCGCGGCGGCCGAGGGTGACTTCGTGACGCTGTTCTACAACCCGCGCAGCCGCGCCCGGGACTGGCAGCTCGGCAAGGCGCTCGGCATCCTCGCCGGCCACCGGCCACCGGACACCCCGGTCGGGGTGGTCCGCAACGCCAGCCGCCCCGGCGAACGGGTCCACCTGGCGACCCTGGCCACCCTCGACCCGACCGTCGTCGACATGTACAGCGTGGTGGTGGTCGGCAACAGCGACACGAGGCTGGTCGCCGGCCGGATGGTGACACCTCGGGGGTACCGGTGGCGCTCGTGACGATCGACGCCTGCCAGGGCTGCGGCGCGTGCCTGCTCACCTGCCCCACGCACGCGATCCGGCCGGTCGCCGGCGGCCTGACGGTCCGCGCCGACCGGTGCACGGGCTGCCTGGAGTGCCTGGAGATCTGCCCCGTCGACGCGATCCGCGTCGTCGCTGACCCTGACGCGATCCGCGTCGTCGAGCCCGACCCTGCTGGAGGAGCCCGATGAACCGGGTGGTGCATCCGATCGAGGTCGAGTCGTACCGCATCCTGCGCGAACGCGTCGACCTGTCGCACCTGCCGCCGCTGAGCCGCGCGGTGACCGAGCGGGTGGTGCACGCCAGCGCCGACCTCGCGTACGTCGACGAGCTGGTCTGCGACGAGGCCGCCCTGGAGTCGGGGCTGGCCGCGTTGCGCGCCGGGGCGCCCGTCGTCACCGACGTGGCGATGGTCGCCGCCGGCATCACCCGCGCCGGCCGGGAGTTGGTCTGCCCGGTCGCCGAGCCGGCCGCCGCCGAGCTGGGCCGCGCGGCCGGTATCACCCGTTCGGCGGCGGCCGTGCGGATCGCCCTCGACCGGGTCGGTCCGGGCGCGGTCTGGGTGGTCGGCTGCGCGCCGACCGCGCTCGTCGAACTGCTCACCCTGGACGCCGCGCCGGCGCTCGTCGTCGGCCTGCCGGTGGGCTTCGTGGGGGCCGCCGAGTCGAAGGCGGCGCTGCGGGCCAGCGGCCTGCCCGCCGTGTCGAACGTAGGGGAGAAGGGCGGCTCGGCGGTGGCCGCCGCCGCCCTCAACGCCCTGCTCTACATCGAGGAGAAGTCATGACCGGGTTGGTCATCGTCGGGCACGGCACGCGCAGCGCGGCCGGGGTCGACCAGTTCGCCGCCCTCGTCGAGCGGGTCCGCCGGCGCGGTGACACCGGCGACGTCGAGGGCGGTTTCATCGAGCTGTCCCGCCCGCCGCTGACCGACGCGGTCGGCGCGCTCGTCGCGCGCGGGCACCGGGCACTTGTGGCGCTGCCCCTGGTGCTCACCGCCGCCGGGCACGGCAAGGGCGACATCCCCGCCGCGATGGCGCGGGAACAGGAGCGGCACCCGGGGCTGACCTACCGCTACGGGCGTCCGCTCGGCCCGCACCCGCTGCTGCACGAGGCCCTCGAACAACGCATCGACGCGGCGCTGGCGGGCACCGACCGCATCGACGCGGCGCTGGCAGGCACCGACCGGGCCGGCGCGGCGCTGGCAGGCACCGATCGGGCCGGCGCGGCGCTGGCAGGCACCGATCGGGCCGGCGCGGCGCTGGCGGGTTCGGTTCCGGCGGACACGGCCGACCGGGCCGGCACGTGGGTCGCGTTGATCGGGCGGGGCTCCACCGACCCGGACGCCAACGCCGAGGTGGCCAAGGTGGCCCGGCTGCTCTGGGAGGGGCGCGGCTACGCCGGTGTCGAACCGGGCTTCGTCTCCCTGGCGCAACCATCGGTGCCGGCGGTGCTGGAGCGGCTGCGCCGCCTCGGCGCGCGGCGGATCGTCGTGGCGCCGTACTTCCTGTTCGCCGGGGTGCTGCCCGACCGGATCGTCGCCCAGTCGGCGGAGTTCGCCGCCGCCCACCCCGACCTGGACGTGCGGGTCGCCGAGGTGATCGGCGACTGCGACGCCCTCGCCGACCTGGTGCGGGAGCGCTACGCCGAGGCGCTGGGCGGCGACATCCGGATGAACTGCGACACCTGCGCGTACCGGGTGCTGATGCCCGGCTTCGCCGACAAGGTGGGCCGCCCGCAACGCCCGCACGACCACCCCGACGACCCGGTCGGTCACCACCATCACCACGGGCACGACCACGGCCAGCACCACGACCACGGCCAGCACCACGGCCACGGGTCGGTCGCGGTGGTCGGCGGAGGGCCGGGACCCGACGACCTGATCACGGTACGTGGAAAGGCCCTGCTCGACGCCGCCGACGTGGTGGTGGTCGACCGGCTCGCCCCGCAGGGGCTGCTCGCCGGACTGCGCCCCGACGTGTTGGTGGTGGACGCCGCGAAGGTGCCCCGCGGCCCGTCGATGGCCCAGGAGGCGATCAACGAGGCCCTGGTGACGCACGCGCGTGCCGGCCGCCGGGTGGTCCGGCTCAAGGGCGGCGACCCGTACGTCTTCGGACGCGGCCACGAGGAGGTGCAGGCCTGCGTGGCGGCCGGCGTGCCGGTGACCGTGGTCCCCGGGGTGAGCAGCGCCCTCGCCGCCCCGGCCCTCGCCGGCGTGCCGGTCACCCACCGGGGAGTGGCGCACGACGTCACGGTGGTCTCCGGGCACCTGCCCCCCGGGCACCCCGACTCGCTCGTCGACTGGGCGGCGCTGGCCCGGGCCCGGGGGACCGTCGTGCTCCTGATGGCCGTCGACACCATCGCCAAGATCGCCGCAGTGCTGATCGAGCACGGCCGCGCCCCGGAGACTCCGGTGCTCGCCGTGCAGGACGCCGGGCATCCCGGCCAGCGGTCCGTGCCGGCCCGGCTGGACGAGATCGGCGCGCTCGCCGCCCGGGAGGACATCGGTCCGCCGGCCGTCTTCGTCCTCGGCCCGGTGGTCGCACTCACGACCACCGGGCCGGCGGACTGACGGTTACTCGCTGCGGGCGGTCTCCGGGCCGGTGATGCGTTCCAGCAACGGCATGGTGCAGGCGATGATGCCGAGGCAGGCGGCCAGGCCGACGACGACGATCGCGTAGAAGCGCGGTCCCGGCGCGACGAGCGTGTAGTCCATCTGCGCCTTGAGGAACAGTTGCGCGGCAAGGAGACCCATGCCGGTGGCGACCGCGGCGACGGCGAGCATCGGTACGGCGCTCTCCAGCGCGACCACCCGGCGCAGGACGCGTACCGGAGCGCCGCTGAGGCGTAACAGGCTGAACGGTCGTCTGCGCTCGGTGAGACCGCCGATCACGCTGACGGCGAGGCTGCACCCGGCGAGGGCGAGGCTGGCGACGATGATGACGTTTGCCAGTTGTTCCCAGCCACGCAGGGTGTTGGCGAACTCCGACTCGAAGTCCCCGGGCACGTTCGGCGCCACCTGGAAGGCCGGGAAGGCGGCCTCGAGGACGGTGCGTGCACGTTCGACGGCGGCTGCCGATCCGTCCGTGTCGACGAGGATCGACATCACCGGCAGTCGTTGGAGATCGCCGAGCGGCACCGACGCGGAGGGCCAGACCCGGGCGGACGACGCCGACTCCCGGAAGGGGACGAGGCCCGTCGGCACCTCGGCGACGGTGACGCCCTCGGCGCACCGGCCGAACGCGCTCGGAATGTCGGCGCACGCGATCACGCCGGGCTCGCTGGTGTTCATCCAGTCCGGGTTCTCGCGGACCGCCGTCGCGGACCGTACGCCGTTGACCGAGCGCAGCTCGGTGAAGAGCGTGTCAGGCGTCGCCGGCGCATCGTCGGGCAGGTAGAGAGACACCTGTCCCGCCTCGGCCGACCCGACCGGGGCCGGACCGCGCTCGGCGACGATCGTGGTGATCACGCCGACGGCCACACTCGTGACGAAGAGCGCGAGCATGACGCCGCTGATCGCCCGGAAGCCGGCCCGCGGATTGTCGGCGAGCCGTCGCGCGGCGATGAGCGTGGCGGGTCGGTTGGCGTACCGGGCCAGGACCCGGGCGCCGACCATCGTCAGCCACGGGCCCGCGACGACCAGCCCGGCCATGATGAGCAGCAGGCCGGGCAGGAACACCGCCGTTTGGCCGTCGGAGGTCGGGGGTCGGAAGCCGAGCGCGAGCACCAGCACGCCGACGCCGAGCAGGAGTGGGATCAGCCGGTACGCGCGCGGTGCGCGTGGGGTGACCCGCCGGGTGACGCCCAGTGGCGAGATTCGTACCCGGCGCAGCGAGACGTGGGCCGCGATCGCCGCACCGGCGGGGACACCGAGCGCGACGAGCAGGGCGTCCAGCACACCCAGCGACATGTCGCTGGGGAAGAATGGCATGCCGGTGAACGGGATGCCCGCGAGCGGGCCGCGGAACGCGTAGAACAGCAGGAAACCGAGGGCGGTGCCGGCGCCGGCCGCGACGGCCGCCTCCACGGCGGCGACCACCGAGATCTGCTTCGGTGTCGCGCCGACCAGGCGCATCGCGGCGAAGCGCTGCTCGCGGCGGGCCGCGCTGAGCCGGGTGGCCGTACCGATGAAGATGAGCACCGGAAACAGCAGCCCGCCGGCGATCACGCCCAGGATCAGGTTGACGGTCGTCTCCGGCAGCGCGGGGGCGTCGCCGATTCGGGTGAGCTGTTCGGCGTTCGGCAGTGTGGCGACCTCGTCGGGAGTGCCGCCCATGATGACGAGCAGGGTGTCCGGCGAGGTCAGCGCGGCCGGCCCGACGCTGCCGAGGTCACGCCCCGGGTAGCGGTCACCCAGTTGATCGGCCGGGTGGGCGGCCAGCAGCCTCTGCAACGCGGGTGAGGCGTAGTACTCCCCAGGTCGGGGCGTGGTCGGGATCCCGACCGGGGTGGGTGCGCTCGGGCCGGTCGCGGCGACATCGATCCGGATGATCTGCTCGCCGTGGAAGTAGTCTTCCCGCGTCGACCACAGCAGGGGATCGGCGGCGCCGCCGGTCGAGGCGTTGGGATAGATCGCGGCGAACCGGGTGAGCTGGGCGTTTACCGCGTTGACCCCGGCCAGGGTGGTCAGCAGCAGCCCACTGCCGATCGCGACGGCGGCGGCGATGACGAGCAGGCGGGTGAGCGCCTCCCGGCCGCCGGCCACGGCGAGGCGGAGCCCGAAGCCGATCATGAGGCGATCCGGTCCGGCGCGTTCACGCGCCCGTCGCGGACCATGACCTCGCGGTCGGCGTACGCGGCGATCCGGGCCTCGTGGGTCACCAGGATGACAGTCGTGCCCTGCTCGCGGGCAGCGCTGACCAGCAGGTCCATCACCTGCTCGCCCGTCAGCGAGTCGAGCGCGCCGGTCGGTTCGTCGGCGAAGAGCACCTGCGGCTCGGCGACCAGGCCGCGGGCCAGGGCGACCCGTTGCGCCTGCCCGCCGGACAGCTCACCCGAGCGCCGATGCTCCAGGCCGTCCAGGCCCAGGCGCGCGAACCAGGCACTCGCCTTCGGCAGCGCCTGCTTGCGGTGTACGCCGCTGAGCAACAGCGGCAGGGCGACGTTCTCCACGGCGGTCAGTTCGGGGACGAGCTGACCGAACTGGAACACGAAACCGAAGCGGTCCCGGCGCAGGCTGCTGCGCTGGGTCTCGGTCATGGTGTCGATCCGGACCCCGTCGAAGAGGATCTCGCCGGAGTCGGGCACGAGGATGCCGGCCAGGCAGTGCAACAGGGTGGACTTGCCCGAGCCGCTGGGACCCATCACGGCGAGGATCTCGCCCGCCTCCACGGCGACGCTGGCGCCGCGCAGTGCGGGTGTCTGGCCGAAGGAGAACTCCACGTCGCGTGCTTCGATCACCACGCTCACGGCCGCACCTCCGTGCGCAGGGCGTCCAGCCGGGCGCTTGTCATCTCGATCCATCGGAGGTCCGCCTCCAGGTGGTAGAGGCCGTGGTCGGCCAGCAGCGCGTCGACCAGGCTGCCGGCGCGCTTGATCTCGGTGAGCTCGCGCATCCGGTGCAGGTGCGCGCTGCGCTGGGTGTCGAGGTATTCGTCGGCGGGACGTTCGAGCATCAGCGCGAGCACGACCTTGGCGAAGAGCACCGTCTGCAGGTGCGGCTCCGGATCGACCGGCTGGGTCAGCCACTGCTGGACCTCGGTCGCCCCCAGGTCGGTGATGACGTAGCGCTTGCGGTCGGGGCCGGAGCCGGGCGCGACGTCGCTGATCACCACCTTGCCGTCGCGGGCCAGGCGGCTGAGGGTGGAGTAGACCTGGCCGAACGGCAGTGGCTTGCCCCGGCCGAAGAAGGCGTCGTAGTCGCGCTTCAGGTCGTAGCCGTGGCTGGGCTCCCGTTCGAGGAGGCCGAGAAGGGTCAGTGGCACGCTCATGGGAGGAGAATACACCGAAGGTATACATCGCGTATATACGCCCGGTGCGTTCCCCGTTCAGGGCGCGATTTTCGCAGGTCAGCCGGTCAGGGCGCGGGCCAGGGCGTAGCCGGCGGTGGCCGCGGCCAGCCCGGCGGCGACGCTGCCCACGACATTGGCCAGCGCGAGGAGGCGGTGACCGCCCCGGGTCAGCCGCAGCGTCTCGTAGCTGAAGGTGGAGTAGGTGGTCAGCGCCCCGCAGAACCCGGTGCCGAGCAGCGCGGTGACCGCGGGGCCGCTCGGCCACCCGACGAGCACGCCGAGCAGTAGCGAGCCGACCACGTTGACGGTGAGCGTCCCCCAGGGAAACGCCGATTCGTGTCGGGACTGCACGGCCCGGTCGGCGAGGTAGCGCAACGGCGCCCCGACGGCCGCCCCCAGGGCGATGAGCAGCACGGTCACCGGGTCGCCCTCCGGACCAGGAGGGCAGTGGTGGCGGCGTCGCCCAGCCCGACCGCGACGAGCGCCCCGAGCAGTGTCGCCGCCAGGTACGCCAGCGCGGTGCCCGGCGCGCCCGCGACCAGCGCCTGCTGGATGTCGACCACGTAGGCGGAGAACGTGGTGAACCCGCCGAGCACCCCCACCCCGAGGAACGGGCGGGCCAGGGGGTGCCCACCGCCGAGGTGCCCGAGCGTCGCCATCAGCACCCCGATCAGCAGGCAACCGGACAGGTTGATGCCGAACGTCGCCCAGGGGAAACCGGTCGGCGGGTGCGGGGCGGCGTGTTGCAGGCCGGCCCGGGCCAGCGCACCGAGCACCCCGCCGGCCGCGATGGTGGCGAGAACCGTCGCGGGGCGTGCGGTCAGCTCGCGACGGTCGGCGGGGACGCGCAGGTCGACGTCGGGGTCGGTACGCGGCTCGAATGGTTCTGGCACGAGTGCTCAGCGTAGTGCCGGCGACGGCGGCATCTGGTGCACTGCCGGCGTTGGCGGCATCTGGTGCTCTGCCGGCGACGGCGGCATCGAGCGTGCCGCCCGGCGATGGCTGCGTCAGCGCACCGCCGCGACGGCGGCGTCCGGGCCGCCGCGCCACACCGTGCCGACCTCGCTGAACCCGGCTGCGGTGAGTGCGGCCAGGTGCCAGGAGACCGGCGGGTTCCACTCCGGGCTGTGCCCGGTCGGGTAGATGTCCTGCCGCTGGGTGACCAGCGGGGCCAGCGCCGGATCGGCCCCCGCCCGCTCCCACCAGCCCGACCAGGACAGCACCGCGCCGGCGGCGTACCGGGCGTTGCGCCGGTCCCGGGCCCGGTCCATCAGCCGCTTGGTCAGCTCCGGCAGGGTGTCGTCGGGCATGTGGTCGGCGTTGACGAAGACTCCGCCCGGGCGCAGCACGTCGCGCAGTTCGGCGTAGAGCTGCCCGAGCCGGTCGGCCGGCAGCCAGTGCAGGGCGGTGGCGGTGAGGACAGCGTCGTAGTCGCGGTGGGGGAGCGCGGCGCGCCACTCGGGGGTGCCGAGGTCGGTCGGGACGATGGTGGCCCGGTCGCCGAGCGTGGCCCCGGCGATGGCCAGCAGTGCCGGGTCGAGGTCCAGCAGGGTCACCTCGGCGTCGGGAAAGCGCGCCAGTGTCCGCAGCGAGATCGTGCCGGTGCCGCCGGCCAGGTCGAGCACGCGCGGCGGCCGTCCGTCGCGCACCGCGTCGACGGTGTCCAGCATGGTGGCGAACCGGTGTTCCCGGTCCGGCATGAATGCCTCCTGCTGACGATCCCAGCTCTCCTGCCAGGACCAGGGCTCCAAGATGTAAGGACTCATGGCAAGCAGGCTAGTTACGGACCGATCGCGTTGTCCAGACCTTGTTGCACATAACTTGCAATTGCGGGATGATGGCAGGGCGATGATCAGAGTGACGCGGGGCCGGGTGGATGCCCGGCCCCGCGTCCGCACGTCCGCCCGGTCAGGCCGCCGTGTCCACCAGGGCCGCGTCGCCCTTCGCCGGCTCCTGGCGGCGGGCCAGCCGCAGCGCTGCCAGCAGGACGCCCAGGCCGACCAGGGTGAGTGCCGCGCCGGCCCAGATCGGCGAGGTGTAGCCGAGTCCGGCGGCGATCGTCACCCCGCCGATCCACGCGCCCAGGGCGTTGCCGAGGTTGAACGCCGCGATGTTCGCCCCGGACGCCAGGGTCGGCGCCTGATGGGCGTAATGCATGATCCGCATCTGCAACGGCGGCACGGTGGCGAAGCCGAACCCACCCATCAGCACCAGCGCGACGATTGTCAGCACCGGGTTCGTGGCGGTCAGCGCGAAGCCGACGAGTACCACGGTGAGTACCGCCAGGACGGTGACCAGGGTGCGCGACAGTGACCTGTCCGCGGCCCGGCCGCCGAGCAGGTTGCCGACGAAGAGCCCCACGCCGAAGAGGACGAGCAGCCACGGCACGGTGCTGCTGGCGAAGCCGCTGACCTCGGTGAGCGTGTAGGCGATGTAGGTGAACGCGCCGAACATGCCGCCAAAGCCCAGGACCGTGATCACCAGCGACAACCAGACCTGCGAGTGGGTGAAGGCCCGCAACTCGCCGCGCAGCCCACCGGCCGGACGGTCGGCGTTCGCGGTGTCGCCGGCCGGGATGAGCAGGGCCAGCCCGATCAGCGCCACCACGCCGATCGCGGTGATCGCCCAGAACGTCGACCGCCAGCCGAAGTGCTGCCCGAGGAAGGTGCCGAAGGGCACGCCGAGCACGTTCGCGATGGTCAGACCGGCGAACATCATGGCGATGGCGCCCGCCCGGCGGGCCGGCGCGACCAGGCCGGCGGCCACCACGGCGCCGATGCCGAAGAACGCGCCGTGGCAGAGCGCGGCGACGATCCGGCCGGCCATCATCACGGCGTAGTCACCGGCGACGGCGGAGAGCAGGTTGCCGATGATGAACAGCACCATCAGACCCAGGAGCACCGGCTTGCGCGGCAGTCGGGTGACCGCCGCGGTGAGGGCCACCCCACCGACGGCCACGCTGAGCGCGTAGCCGGAGATCAGCCAGCCGGCCACCGGTTCGGTGACCGCGAAGTCGGCGGCAACCTCGGGCAGCAGCCCCATGATCACGAATTCGGTGAGCCCGATGCCGAAGGCGCCGATGGCCAGCGCGATCAGGCCGGGCGGCAGGGACTTGTGGCGTACGGACATGGTCTTCCCATCGGGGAGGCGGCAGATGCGCGGCGCGTGCAACTACACGCGTCAACAACGAAATACTTGCACGCGCCGGATGTCGGCGCAAGCGTGGTAGCCTGAGCCGTCGAGAGCACACCCGAGGAGGGCCGGCATGGGCATCGCCGACGACGCGGTCGAGATCCGCGCGCAGGGCTGGCGCACCCTCGCCGCCCTGCACGGGTTGATCGAGACATCCCTGGAACGGGCGTTGCAGGCCGGCCACGACCTGTCCGTCGTCGAGTACACGGTGCTCGACGCGCTCTCCCGCCAGGACGGCTGGCACATGCGGATGAGCCAGCTCGCCCGCGCCGCCGCGCTCTCCGGCAGCGCCACCACCCGGCTGGTCACCCGCCTCGAACAGCGGGGGCTGCTCACCCGCATCCTCTGCGCCGACGACCGGCGCGGGATCTACACCGAGCTGACGCCGGCCGGCTCCGAGCTGCTCGCCCAGACCCGCCCCACCCACGACCGGGTGCTCAGCGACGCGCTCGCCCAGGCGGAGGCCACCCCCGAGCTGGCTCCGCTGGTCGACGCCCTGCACCGGCTGCCGGCCACCCGCTGACCGCCCCGCCGGACCCGGCGACTGCGGGCGTACGGTACCCGCAGCCCCACCGGGACCGCCGCGCCAAGGAGGCAGCCGATGCAGGACCGCACCCCTCGTCCGGAGGAGCTGGAGCCGATCGAGCGCGCCGGCATCGACGAGCTGCGCGCCCTGCAACGCGACCGACTGCGCTGGTCGTTGCGGCACGCGTACGACAACGTGCCGCACTACCGACGGGCGTTCGACGCCGCCGGGGTGCACCCCGACGACTGCCGGGACCTCGACGACCTGGCCCGCTTCCCGTTCACCGGCAAGGCGGAGCTGCGGCACAACTACCCGTTCGGCATGTTCGCCGTACCCCGGGAGCGGGTGGCCCGGTTGCACGCGTCCTCCGGCACCACCGGCCGACCGACGGTGGTCGGCTACACCCGCGACGACCTGCGCACCTGGGCGCGACTGATGGCCCGATCGATCCGTGCCTCCGGCGGCCGTCCCGGCGACCGGGTGCACATCGCGTACGGCTACGGGCTCTTCACCGGCGGCCTGGGCGCGCACTACGGGGCCGAGGAGCTGGGCTGCACGGTCATCCCGGTCTCCGGGGGCATGACCGAGCGTCAGGTCATGCTGATCCGCGGCTTCGAACCCGAGGTCATCATGGTCACGCCCAGCTACCTGCTCGCCATCGTCGACGAGATGCAACGCCAGGGCATCGACCCGCGGGCCACCTCACTGCGGGTGGGCATCTTCGGCGCCGAGCCGTGGACCGAGGACATGCGCCGCGAGATCGAGCAGCGGCTGGACATCCACGCCGTCGACATCTACGGGCTCTCCGAGGTGATGGGCCCCGGCGTGGCCACCGAGTGCGTCGAGACCAAGGACGGGCTGCACCTCTGGGAGGACCACTTCTATCCGGAGATCATCGACCCGGTGACCGGGGCGGTGCTGCCCGACGGTGAGCGCGGTGAGCTGGTGTTGACCTCGCTGACCAAGGAGGCGATGCCGGTCGTGCGCTACCGCACCCGCGACCTGACCCGACTGCTGCCCGGCACCGCCCGCCCGATGCGCCGGATCGAGAAGATCACCGGCCGCACGGACGACATGATGATCGTGCGCGGGGTGAACATCTTCCCCACCCAGATCGAGGAGCTGATCCTGCGGACCCCGCAGCTGTCGCCGCACTTCCAGTGCGTCCTCGATCGGGAGGGCCGGTTGGACACCCTCACGGTACGGGTGGAGCGGCGGGCCGGCGTCGCCGTGGACGCCGCCGAGCGGGCCGGCGCGACGCTTGTGGAGCTGGTGAAGAACACCATCGGTGTGAGCGTGGCGGTCGACGTCATCGCCCCGGACGGGGTGGAGCGGTCGATGGGCAAGATGCGCCGCATCGTCGACCAGCGGTCGGCCGGCTGAACCGCCCCGCCCACGCCTGACGGGTACTGTCTCGGCCATGATCCGTGGAGCGGTGTTTTTTGATATCGATGGGACACTGACGCCGAGCAGTAGCGGCCAGCACCTCGCCGAACTCGTCGGCAATGCCAAGGAGATCGCGCACATACAAGCGGGCTACGCGGCCGGCACCTTGAGCAGCGACGAGGCGTGCGTACTCGAAGCTCGTGGGTGGGCAAGCAGGACACCCGCCGAGGCGCAGGCGTATCTGGAGTCGATGCCGCTGGTGGACGGCATAGCGGAGACGGTTTCGTGGTGCCGGGCACACTCGCTCGTGCCTGTACTGACCACGCTGGCGTGGGACTTCGTCGGCACCTACCTGTGCGGCCGCTTCGGCTTCGAGCGAGCGTGCGGACCACGCTTGCACATTGTCGACGGCCGCTACAGCGGCGAGGTCGCCGAGCAGTTCGACGAGCAGGCCAAGCGCGATTTCGCCATCAGGACGGCCACCGAGTTGGGCGTCGAACTCCGGCACTGCGCGGCCATCGGCGACGGGCGCTCGGATGTACCGCTGTTCGGCGTGGTCGGCTGCGCCATCGCATTCAACGCGACCCCCGAAGCTCGTGCCGCCGCCAGCAAAACGGTGGACGGCCCCGACCTCCACGCCGTCGCGCCCGTCCTCAGCGCCTGGCTGGACACCATCGCCCTGCCCGCTGGCTGACAAACGAGCCAGACGCCGAAGAAGGTCCTCTCGTCCGGCGACGCGACGCCGTGCACCGTGCACCGTGCACCGTGCACCGTGCACCGTGATGATCGTCAACCGGCCAGGTCGTCACCGACGGCGATCGCGTGTTCGCGGATGCGCTCGATCAGCTCCGGCGTCACCGGCTCCCGTTCCAGCAGCTCGATCTCGAACGCCTGAGCCGCGACCTCGAGCAACTCGCCCGAGCTGTACGGCCGGTCGGGAAAGTCACTCATGTTGTGGTTGTAGAGGAGGTTCGCGAGGCCGGCCAGATAGAGGCCGGGCTCGTCGATCAGATCGGGCAGGTCCCGCACGAACGCCAGCACGGATGAGTCGTCGAACAGAATCGGATCGCCGGAATCGGACGGCCCATAGGCCCGCAGCCGGTCGGCCACGTCACTGCCCGCCGCGGCTCCGGCGCACACCGCCCACGCGACCGCCAGCCCTTCCGGGGCAAGGTCGACCACCGGACGCCGCACCTCGTCGCGTTCCGCCGACTGACGCAGCAGTGGCAGGGACCGCTGCACCGCCGCGACCGACAGCACCCGCTGCGCCGCTGGCGACAACCGGCCCGCCCGCTCGTACAGTTCATTGTGGATGGTCAGCAGAATGGTCACGGCCACACGATATATCCGAGTTGACGATCGCCGAGCGCGACAGTTTCTTCCGCTCGTGGTACCCGACGGTCTGCGCCCGCCGAGCGACCTGGTCGCGGCTGACCGCGTTGGTCTGGCGTCCGCCCCGCGTGCCCACACCGGGTTGACCCTCGACTGCGGCAGGATGACGTGATGCCACACGTCGTGCTGTTCCACTCCGTGTACGGGCTGCGGCCCGCCGTGCGCGCGACCGCCGACCGGTTACGCGCCGCCGGGCACCAGGTCAGCACCCCCGACCTGTACGGCGTACCGGCCGCCGACAGCGTCGAGGAGGGCTTCGCGCTGCTCGACAAGATCGGCCACGACGTGGTGCTGGACCGCGCCCGAGCCGCGCTGCGCGACCTGCCACCGGAGACGGTGCTCGCCGGCCTCTCGATGGGCGCCGGCGTGGCCGGGGCGCTGCTGGCCGAGCGTCCCGACGCCGCCGGTCTGCTCCTGCTGCACGGCACCGGTGGCGCACCGGACGCGGTCCGGCCCGCGATGCCGGTGCAGCTGCACCTCGCCGACCCCGACCCGTACGACGCGCCGGACGAGGTCGACGAGTGGCAGCAGGCGATGACCGATGCCGGTGCCGAGCTGACGGTCTTCCGCTACCCCGGCGCGGGGCATCTGTTCACCGATCCGGACCTGAGCGAGTACGACAGGAGCGCCGACGCGGAGACCTGGCCGCGGGTGCTGGCCTTCCTCGCTGCCCGCTGAGCACCGGCACGTCCCGCTGGTGGCCGGCCTCGCTCAGCGCGCGGCGGCGCCGATGCGCGGGGGAGTCGCGGTGCCGTGCACCCGCTTGGCGTGGGCGGCGAAGAGCCGGGGCGCGATGATCGGCATGAGCAGCCGGGCCGGCAGCGGGGCGTGCGCCAGCACCGCCTTGATCACCTCGGGGTCGCCCTCGTACATGGCCAGGCCGAAGGCCAGCGGCAGCCGCTTCTTCGGGGTCCTAGCCATCCCGTGCTCGCCGAGTTCCATCCACTCCGCGGCGGTGACGTGCCGTTCGGCGAGCGGCAGGATCGCGCTCTCCTCCATGGCCATGTGTTCGATCAGCGCGGTGCGGAGGTGCTCGAAGGCGTCGGCGAGGTGGTCACCACCGTGCCCGGTACGCCGCCACCCCGGCAGCAGGGCGACCACCGCCGCGTGGGCATCCTCGATGGCGTGGTGCTGCGCCTCCATGGTGGGGACGATGGCGGCGGCCTCCGCGCCGCCGCGCTCCAGCAGTCGGGGCCACAGCAGCAGGTCCTCGCCCTCGTGGTGCAGGTGCAGGGTGTGACAGAGCATCTCGGCGTGGGCGCCGACGACCTCCGCGCGGCCGACGTCGCCCGGCCTGACGTCACGGACGAGCTGCGGCAGCAGGCCGAACTCGCGACGGAAGACGGTGTGCGCCATGTACATGTCGCGGACGTCGGCCCTGGCTTCGCGGTGGTTCTGGTTCACGGTGACCTTTCCGAGGAAATCAACTGACACAGATCTGTTGATCATGCTCGGTGGCACTTGGAATCGGCTTGGAACCCACTGACCGGGCGTTCAGTCGGTCAACGCGGCCGTCGCCTCGGCCAGCCAGTGCGGCGATTCCCACCGGCGGGCCACCCCGGCCGCCAGCGTGAAGTGCCGGGCCGCCTCCTCGGTGCGCCCCACCAGCCGGAACAGCTCCCCGAGCGTCAGCGCGACCGGTCGCAGCACGGCCGCGGTGGTGGAGAAACCAGCCAGCTGGTCGCGGACCGGGAGCAGGGCGTCGATCACGGGCTGGGCCAGGTCTCGCCGACCCAGCGCCACGATGACCATCCCGCGGACGCTGAGCAGCGCCGACTCGAAGTAGTCCGGGCGGTAGGTGTGCCGACCGACGGGCATGGCCCGCGCCTCGTCCACCCGTCCGCTCTCGATCAGCGCCAGCGCCAGCAGGTCGTCCACGATCGGCCCCAGCGACCGACGGATGCGGCGGGTCGCCTCCAGATGCTCGCCGAAGCGTCCCTGGCTGATCAGCAGGGTCCCGACCGAAAAATAGTGGAAGGCCTCGGCGTGCAGCGAACCCTGGCGCCGCATCTGCGCGGCCACCTCGTCGTAGTGTCGGCGAGCGGCGACGAAGTCGCCGGCGATGTGCGCGAGGGCACCCCGCCCGCACAGGTAGATCACCTGTCCCTCGTTGAGCTGGTACGTCTCGGCCAGCCACCCCTGTCGGGCGATCGCGGCGCGGACCTCGGCCGGTTCGGTGAGCGCGGCGGCGCAGTGGGCGAGCACCTGCTCGGCGACCCAGCGGTAGATCACCAGCCCGTGCTCGTCGGCGAGGTCGCGCAGCTCCAGGGCCAACTCCCGACGGTGTGGCGCCTCCCGCTCGTAGCTCATGGTCCGGACCCGGGCGGCCAGCCCCAGGGCCCGCAGCTCCGGGTCACCCAGCCGCCGGGCGATCGTCAGCGCCTCCCGCCCGGCCGACACACCCCGGGGGTCCGACTCGCCGTCCAACTCGGTGGCCAGGGCGTCGAGCAGACGGCAGCGGGCCACCGGGTCCAGGTCGTCGGACCGCAACAGCCGGCTGAGCAGCTCGACGACCCGATGGTCCACGACGCCGTACGCGTGCGTCAGCCACGGCGTGGGGACGGTCCACGCGGTGAACGCCGCGATCAGCAGCTCGTCCCGGCCGGACGCGACGGCCACGTCCACGGCTCGGGCGCGGGTCTGCCGGGCGGCGGCCACCGCACCGGCCCGAGCCTGGGCGCGTAACAGCCGGCCGAGCAGGTCGACCCGCAGCGCGTCGCGATCCCCGGTTGCCGACCCGGCGGCGTCGACGGCGTTGCCGAGCACCTCGACCGCCGCGTCGTACGCGTACCGCCGCTCCGCCAGGTCGGCGGCGCGGATGGCGTAGTCGACGGCGAGCGGAGCGGTGTCGGCCGACGCCGCACGGGCGTAGTGGTGGGCCAGGGCCGGATAGTCGTCGGGTGCCAGCCGCCGGGTGGCGGCGGCGATCCGGGCGTGCAGTCGGGTACGGCGCAGGTGGGGCAGGTCGGTGTAGATGGTGTCGCGGACCAGCCCGTGCACGAAGCGCACCCGCCCCGGTGCCGGTTCGGTGAGCAGCCCGGCGGCCAGCCCGATCTCCAGCGCTTCGAGGGTGGCGGTCTCGTCGGTGTCGGCGGCGTCGAGCAGTGTCGGCACGTCCGCCTCCCGGCCGAGCGTGGCGGCGAGGCGCAGCACCGAGACCGCCGGCGACGGCAGGCGCGACAGTCGTCGGCGCAGCACGTCGCGTACCCCGTCCGGCACGTCGCTGGTGGCGACGAGTGTGCCCTCGGCGGCGAGGAGCCGCGCCGACTCCCGTACGTAGAACGGGTTGCCGCCGGTCCGCTCGGTCAGCGCGGCGACCGTCTCCGCGTCGACGGGCTGCCGGGCGAGCGCCCCGAGCAGTGTCTCGATCTCGGCCGTCGTCAGGCCACCCAGCCGGATCCGGTGGGGAGACCGACGGGCCAGGACGGCCATCGTGTCGGCGAGCCGCTCGCGGTTGTCGGTGGGGCGTAACGCCGCGACGACCAGCACGGCCCCGGTGGTCACCTCGATGACGCTGTTCAGCAGGAGCAGCGTCTCGGCGTCGGCGGCGTGCAGGTCGTCGAGGATCACGGCGACCGGTCTGCGGATCGCGGCCGCGTCCAACCAGGCGCCAACGGCGTGGTGCAGCCGGAACCGGCCGGCGGTGACGTCGCCCCCGGACTCGCCGGCGCTCCCGCCGAGCAGCGGGACGAGCGCGGGTGCGAGATCACCCGGCGGCGCCTGCTCGGTGAGCTGCCGCAGCGCCTCGACCCATGCCCAGGCCGGCGGGGCGCCCTCGACCTCGGGGCAGCGGCCGACGACGACCAGCCAGTCGCGGGCGGTGAGCGCCTCCCGGAAGCGGGCGAGCAGACTCGTCTTTCCCGCGCCGGCCTCGCCGCTGAGCAGCGCCACCCGCGGCCCGCCCGCCACCGCCTCGGCGGCGGCCCGTCCGAGAGCGGCCAGCTCGGCCTCCCGCCCGACGAACACCTCAGCGGTCGCCGGTCGCCCGGCGTCGACGCGTGCCGCGGCCACCGGGGGGAGCAGGTCGAGTCGTTGGCCCAGGATCGCGGACTCCACCTCGACCAACGCCGGGCCCGGATCCAGGCCGAGTTCGTCCACGAGGGTCGCCCGCGCCCGGCGCAGCGCGGCGAGCGCGTCGCCCTGCCGGCCGGCCCGCCACAACGCCAACGCCAGCAGCCGCCAGCTCTCCTCCCGCAGCGGCGCCTGCCGGGTCAGCACCTCCGCCTCCGCCACCGCCTCGGCCGCGTCGCCGCACCGCACGACCACGTCGAGCAGCGACTCCCGGGCACCGAGCCGCAGCTCCTCCAGCCGCAGCACCTCGGCCTGCGCCCACGGCTCCCCGGCGAACTCGGCGTACGCCCGACCGCGCCACAGGTCGAGCGCGCTGCTCAGCAGCAGCCGCGCCCGACCTGGATCGGTGGCGCTGACCGTGCGCGCCCCGACGAGCAGCGTCTCGAACCGGCCGGCGTCGACGGCCTCGGTGGGCACCCGGATCGCATAGCCGGGCGGCGCGGTGACCAGGACCCGCGCCGGCGTGCGGCGCTCGCGGGACGGCTCCAACAGGCGGCGCAGGTGCGAGACGTACGTCTGGACGGAGGCGATCGCCCGCGGCGGCGCGTCACCCCGCCACAGGTCCTCGATCATCTGACCGACGGAGACGACCTCGCCTCGGGCCGCCAGCAGCCGCGCGAGCACGGCGCGTTGGCGGGGGCCGCCGAGGTCGACCGGTCCGCCTGTGTCGACCTCGACCTCAAGCGGCCCGAGCACCCGTAGCAGCATGACCGGCCAATCCTAGTCACCGCTGCCGGTGGACACCGGACACCCAGCTCACCAGGGGTACGGGCGGCGTCCCGCGAGGGCGCGGGGCACCCCCGGACACATCCCGTTCGATATCGTCGCCACCATCAAGATCCTGAGCGGGGGTGGCGCGGTGCCGACGACGGCGTTCGACGAGCACGAGCGGTCGCGCTGGGCCGGGCGGGCGGCGGCGTACGACGGCAGTTTCGCCGCCCTCTGCGCCCATCCCGCCCCGGCGTTGCTGGACGCCGCGGGCGTCGCCGCGGGCATGCGGGTGCTGGACGCGGGCACCGGCTCCGGCACCGTGGCCGCGCTGGCGAGCGCTCGGGGAGCCACCGTCGTGGCCGTGGACGCCGAACCCAGCATGGTCGAGCTGGTGCGCGGCCGGGTCCCGTCCGACGTCGAGGTCCGCCTCGCGACTCTGCCCCACCTGCCGTTTCCCACCGGGCACTTCGACGCGGCGGTGGCGAACTTCGTGATCAATCACGTCGGTGATCCGGTGGCCGCGATCAGCGAACTGCGACGGGTCGTCCGGCCGGCCGGGCGGATCGCGGTGACGATCTGGCCCGACCCGCCACCCGAGGCGCAGCGGCTCTGGGGAGCGGTGTTCGACGCCGCCGGGGTCGAGCGTCCGACCTCCGTGCCGACGGTGGACGCGGAGCGGGACTTCCCGCGTACCCCCGACGGGTTCGCGGCTCTGCTCGACGCCGCCGGTCTCGCCGATGCTGGCTGCGACACGATCACCTGGGCGCACCGCACCCACCCGGAGGCCTGGTGGAGCGGCCCGGCCAACGGCATCAGCAAGGCGGGCCTGGTGCTGGCGGCCCAGCCGCCGGACGTGGTCACCCGCATTCGTGCCGCGTACGACGAGCTGACCGCCGCCTACCGCGACGCGGACGGCCTGCTCGTCCTGCCGACCGCGGCGCTGCTGGCCTCGGCGTCCGTGCCGTAGGCGGCGGGCGACACCCGACCGCCCGGAGGTCCGGCGCCACGTCGAGAATGCGTGGCATGGAGTTCCTGTGCTACCACCGCGACCGGCCCGACTCCGGCACGTTGCGCGACGAGTTGTTGGCCGAGCACTGGTCCTACATGGACCGGTACGCGGAGGAGTTGATCGCCCGCGGCCCGACCCTGTCCGGTGACACCGCCACCGGCAGCGTGCACATCGTCGACCTGCCCGATCCGGCGGCCGCGCGGACGTTCGCCTTCGAGGAGCCCAACTACCAGGCCGGCGTGTACCGGGATGTGCTGCTGCGCCGATGGCGCAACACGCTGGGCCGCACCATGTGGGACTTCCCCGGTGGTCGGGAGGGCGGCAACCGCTACCTGGTACTTGGTCTCGGCGCGGGGCAGGCCGTCGACCTGCCCATGCCGCCCGACCCGGACGAGCTGATCGCGTACGGGCCGCTGCTGTCCGACGACGGCGGCACGTGGCTCGGCACTGCCGCGCTGGTCCGGGCGCCGACGCCGGACGCGGCGCGCGCCATCCTGACCGTGGACCGGTACGCCGACGTCGAGGTGCACAACTGGCAGTTCGGCGGGCGGCCGCCCGGGGTCAGTCGTTCGTCGTGACGTACCCGCCTGAGCCGGGGTGCCCGTAGCCCAGGCCGTCCGGCTGGCGGATCAACGGTGGGACGGGTAAGGCGCGTACCCGATCGGGCAGTCCGCCGACGCCGGTGCCGGGTCTCGTCGACCCCGCCACGGCAGGCACCACGCGGATCGCCACCGGGATGCGGTCGACGGCCGAGGGCCAGTGACCGCCCGTATTGGCCTGCGCCACCGCCACCGGCACCGACGAGGTCGGTGGCATGCCGCCGGCCGGCGCGACGGTTCGGAGCCGGTTGACGCCCGGCGCACGGTTGGTTCCCCGGGGCGGCGCGGCTGGCGGAGTCGCCATCGTCGGGGCGGGGAGGCGTGGCGGGCCGGATCCTGGCGCGGGGGCCAACGCCACGAGGGCGGTGTCGCGGCCGACCCGGGAACGCGCGGCGTCCAGCCGCACGACCTCGACGGACCGCCCGGTCGAGCCGCTGCCGGCCGTACGAGCGGCACCAGCGGGGTTCGCGGCAGCGCGGTGGGGCCGCCGGGCGATGTCGCGGCGTGGGGCGTCGGCGGCCCGGCGGGTGAAGACGGCCCGCAGCGCGCGGGGCAACCGCTCGGCGGCGACCTGGCGCAGCGCGGGCGAGGCGAACGCGTACCCCCCGGTGCGCTGGGGGATGAGCAGTCCGGCGGCGACCAGCCGGCGGAGTGCCGACACCGACCGGCCGGGCGACCAGCCGAGCGCGCGGTCGACCGCCGCGCCGGAGACCACGCCGCCGAGGACACCGGCGGCCATCAGGACCGCTCGCCGCTCACCATCGAGGTGGTCCACCTCGGCGCCGACGGTCCGGCGGACCGCCTCGGGCAGCGGGAGCACCGCCGGGTCGGCCCCGGCCACGATCGACGCGACGTACGCCGTCGCGTGCCCGGGCCGACCACCCACCAGCGGCAGCAGCCGGTCCACCAGGGTCACCGGCTGACCGGACCGGGTCAGGAGATGGCGCAGCAGTCGCCCGGACTGCACAGTGGCCAGCGGTCGGACCGCCATCCGACGGGCCGGGCCGGGCCGGATGTCGGCCCACTGCGGTTGGTGCAGGGTGACCACGGCCAGTGGTAGCCGCCGTGCCGTCGCCGCGTCGAACAGCGCCCGCAGGAATCCGCTCACCGCGGGCGCCGCCCGGTCCACGTCGTCCACCGCGACGACGAGCGGCGCCTGGGTGGCCAGGCGCAGCAGGACGTCGCGGCAGATCGCCGCGCCGGCCATCGCCCCGGCCGAATCGTCCGGGTTGGTCAGCATCCGCTGCAGCGTCGGGACCGCGGCGGCGACCCGGGCCGGTGGGAACAGGGCGGTCAGGGCGGCGACGAGCCGGTCGTGGACCGCCGCCGGGCCGTCACCGCGACGTACCCCGGCGACACCGCGGAGCAGCTCGGCGACCGGTTCCAGAACCTGATCGGGGTACGGCTGGCAGGCCGCCACCGACCAGCGCACCGGCGCGCCGAACACGGTGGTCAGCCCACGGGTCAACTCGTGCAGCAGCCGGCTGCGGCCACTGCCGGTGGGTCCGACCAGCGAGACCCAGCACGGGTTGCGCACCCGGATGGCAAGGGTCAGCTGGTCGCGGATCGTGGCCAGTTCGCGGCGGCGACCGATCAGCGGACCGTCGTGCCGGTCCGGGCCGGGGCGGACGGGGCCGATGGCGTGCCAGAGCGGCCCCGGCGACATCCGGCCGGCGGCCGGCACCGGTGGCAGCTGACGCTTGTTGATCAGGCCGGCGGTGGCCCGTGCGGTGGCCGCGCAGAGCGCGACGGCACCCGGTGGCGCGTACTCCTGGAGGCGGGCCGCGGTGGTGATCACCGCGCCGCTGGCCACGCCGTGCCCGCCGCTGACCGCGTCGCCCAGGTCGACCACGACCTCGCCGGTGGCGACACCGACGCGCACCCGCAGTCGGATGTCCCCGACCATCGGCCGGCGGTCCAGCGCGGCCTGGATCTCGAGTCCGGCCCGCACCGCGCGGTACGCGTCGAAGCCGTCGGAGCGCCGAGCGCCGAAGAGCGCCATCACGGCGTCGCCGACGTACTTCTCCACCACGCCCTGCCAGCGGTGCAGCACGCCGGTGACGGTGTCGAAGTAGACCCGCTGCATCGCGCGGACGTCCTCCGGGTCGAGTCGGCTCACCAACGCCGTGGAGCCGACGATGTCGGCGAAGAGCACCGTGACGGTGCGTCTCTCCTCCGGCACGGGCCAGTGCGGGGTCACGGGCCGCCGCGCGTCGCCGGCGATGATTATGCTGGTAGTAGCGATGGTGGTCATGGGCTTCGCACCAACCCTTCCCCCCGCTGATGCCAGGTGACCTCCGGAGATTGGCATTCCTGGGCTGACCGGGGATCTGCCGAACGACGTATGTCGGCCACCCGCAACCTTTTGTCGCAAAGTCGACGCGAGGAGTACCACAAGCGGCAGTTGGCCGTAGAACGGTTCGGGGACCTGTGATTAGGCTGCGTGCCATGGCCAGCGATGGGGACACCGCACCGCTCGTGGGCCGGGCCGAGCTGGTGCAGACGGTTCGGGCCGCGCTGCACGGTGACGCCGCGCACGGGCAGACCGCCGGCGTCTTCCTGACCGGTGAGAGCGGTGTGGGCAAGACCCGGCTGTTGGGTGAGGTCGCCGAACGGCTGCGCGCGCAGGGTGCCGTGGTGCTCACCGGCAGCTGCCTGGACATCGGCGACGCCTCCCCGCTGCACCCGCTGTTGCAGGCGCTGCGCCGCTTCGACGCCGATCTGTCCACCTCGCACGCCCGCACCTCCTCCGCGGTACGAGGGCTGCTGCAGATGTTCGCCGACGAGACCGCCGGCCCGGACGGCGCGGGCGCGTTGTTGGAGCGGGCCAGCCGCGGGCTGCACCTGATCGCCGAGGGCAGACCACTGGTGCTCATCCTCGACGACCTGCAGTGGGTCGACCGCAGCACCCGACAGTTGCTGCTCTACCTGTTGGCCGGGCTCGGCGACCTCCAGCTCTCCGTGCTGGCGGCGGTGCGCGCCGAGTCGCTGCAGGGCGCGCACCCGCTGCGCCGGGTGCTCACCGAGCTGCGTCGGCTGCGTACGGTGCGGGTGCTCGACCTGGCTCCGCTGGGCCGGGCCGACACCGAGGAGCTCGCCGCCGCGGTGGTCGGCCGGACGCTGCCCGCCGAGGCGGCCGAGCAGATCTGGCAGCGCAGCGGCGGCAACCCGTTCGTCATCGAGGAGCTGGCCCGCGATCTCCGCGACGGCCGCGACGGCCTGTCCGAGACGCTGCGGGAGATCTTCCTCGACCGGGTCGACGCGCTGCCCCAGCACGCCCACGCGGTGGTGCACGCGGTGGCCGCCGGCGTCGAGCCGGTCCAGCACTGGCTGCTGGCGCAGGTGCTGCGGTTGCCGGAGGACGAGCTGATCGACGCGGCCCGCGCCGCGGTGGCCCACCGGCTGCTGGTCGGCGCCGACGACGGTTACCGGCTGCGGCACCGCCTGGTCGCCGAGGTGCTCGCGCACGAACTGCTGCCGGCCGAGCGTTCCGGGCTGCACCGCCGCTACGCCGAGGCGCTGACCGCCGCGCCGGGTGAGCTGCACCAGGCCCGGCTGGCGCACCACTGGCGGTTGGCCGGTGAGCCGGCGCGCGCGTTGCCGGCCGCGGTGGCGGCGGCGCAGGAGGCCGAGCGGCTGCACGGTTACGCCGAGGCGCACCGGCACTGGTCGGCGGCGTTGCAACTGGCCGCCGACCCGGGACCGCTGGCGGTGGACCGGGTCGAGCTGCTCAAGAACGCCGCCGAGGCCGCCCACCACTGCGGGGAACACGCCCGCGCGCTGGTCCTCCTGGAAGAGGTGGCCGCGTTGCCGGGGGGCGAGCCCAGCGCGCTGCACATCCGCCGGGCCCGTTACCTGGCCGCCGCCGGCCGCTCGGCGCCGGCCGAGGAGGAATACCAGCGGGCGCTGACCGCGGCCGACTGTTCCCCGCGCGACCGGGCCACCGCCGCCGCCCGCCTCGCCGAGCTGCTCCTGCACCTGGGCCGCTACGCCGACGCCGGACGGTGGGCCCGGGAGGCGCTGGCGTTGGCCGCCGACGTGGAGGGCTCCGCCACCGAGGTGGTGCTGGCCAGCTCGGCGCTGGGCTTCAGCGACGCCTATCTGGAGGACCCGGACGCGGGGCTCGCGGTGATGCGCGACGCCCTCGACACCGCCGAGCGCGCCGGCCAACCCGAGGATGTGGCCTGCGCGTACCTGCACCTGGCGGAGTTGTTGACCGGGCCACTGAACATCCTCGAAGAGGGTGTGGTGGTCGCCCGTCGTGGTGCCGAGCGGGTCGCCGAGCTGGGGTTGGGTCGCACCTGGGAGACCCGGCTGCTGGCCGTCGCCATCAACGGCCTGTTCCGGGTGGGCCAGTGGGCCGAGGCGGAGAAGGTGGTCGCCGCCGCCCTGCGGCACCGACCGTCCGGTGCGGACGCCGTCGAGCTGCTGCTGGCCCGGTGCCGGCTGTCGGTGGGCTACGGCGACATCGACGCCGCCAGCCGTGACCTCGACGCGGTGGCGACCCTGCTCGCCGGTGGTGGGGCGCGGCACGTCATTCCGCTGCTCACCCTGCGCGCCGGGCTGGCCATGTGGGAAGGCCGGCACGATGTGGCGCGGTTGGCGGTGCAGCGGGGCCTCACCGAGAGCCGGTCCGACGACGTGACGATCCTGTCGGCGCTGGTCTGGCACGGGCTGCGGGCCGAGGCCGAGGCACACGCCAGCCGTACCGTGGCGGTGGACCCGACGGTGGTACGCCGGCTGCGTGACGTGGCGGACCGGGTGGCCCGCAAGAGCGTCGGCGCGGCCGGTCCGGTGCGGTCGGTGGTGGAGGGGTTCCTGGCGCTCTGCGCCGCCGAGGTGAGCCGCCTCGACAGCAGTGACCCGGACCTGTGGGCCGCGTCCGTCGCCGAGTGGGACCGACGCCACCACCCCTACCCGGCGGCGTACTCGCGGCTGCGGCAGGCCGAGGCGTTGCTGGCCCGCCGCAGCCGGCTGGCCACCGCCGGCAAGCTGTTGCGGGAGGCGTACCGGGTGGCGCAGGGGCTGGGCGCGGTGCCGCTGACCTCGGAGATCCGCGAGCTGGCCGGGCGGGCCCGGGTGTCGCTGGAGGAGCACGAGGCAGTCAGCGGCGGGCGGAGCGCGCCGGCCGAGGCGTCCGACGACGAGTTGGCGCCGCTCACGGCACGGGAGCGGGAGGTGCTCGCGCTTGTCGCGGAGGGCCTGACCAACAAGGAGATCGGGCAGCGGCTGTTCATCAGCGAGCGGACCATTGGCGTGCACGTGTCGCACATCTTCGACAAGCTCCAGGTCCGTACGCGGGTCCAGGCCAGCGCGATCCAGTTGCGCAACGTCCGAAGCTGACGTTCCGCACCGTCCACTGGCGCGTGTGCGCGCCGGGATACGTCGTTCTACTGATTCGGTGAGTGGGTGTCGGCTGAAAGGCTGGGCCGCGTCGACGACGGCACGGGGGATGCCGCCGACCACTATGGAGGAGAGATGACCGCACCGGTCTGGGGTCCCGTGCACCGGGACATCGTCGACCTGCTCGCGGACCATCCCGCGGACGTGCCGGCCGTGGTCGATCACCTCACCAAACTTCAGGACCTGCTGGTGCGGTTTCCTCCGTTGGAGGCCAGTTGCCCGTTGGCCGACTTCAACAGGCTCTACCTGACCATCACCAGCAGCGTGTTGGACGGGCTGTACGAGGATCGTTTCGTCGACCCGGCCTTCCTGTCCCGGCTGGACGTGGAGTTCGCCGCGCGGTATTTCGACGCGATGCGGCTCTGGACCGACTCCAGCCCGGGCACCCCGAAGGCGTGGTCGTGCCTCTTCGAGCGGATGCGTGGGCCGGACGCCCGTCCGCTGCCGTCGGCGGCGGCCGGGGTCAACGCGCACATCAACTTCGACCTGCCCTTCGCGCTGGTGACCACGTTCGACCACCTGGAGTCGGAGCCGGTCGACGGCAGTGACCAGCACCACGACTACCTGGAGATCAACAGGATCTTCGCGGACAAGATCCCCGGTCTGCGCCGGGGCTATCTGGAGCAGTGGCAGCTGCTCATCGACATGCTCAACGGCGACATCGACGACTGGTACCAGGGGGAGCTGGTCGAGTACACCCGCAATGTCGCCTGGCGTAACGCGCAGAAGATCTGGCGGTGCCGGCACGATCCGGACGCCCGCGAATGTGAGCGCACGCGGTTGGACGACAACGCCGCGGCGCTCGGCCGGCTACTGCTGTCGCCCCTGGGGGCGTTTCTGCAGTAGCCGGGACGGGGGGTCCCCGCGTTCCGCCCCGTGGGGGGTGGCGGAGCGCGGGGGCGCGTCCCATCAGATTCACCCACCCTCGGGTGGCCGGCCGCGGCCGGCCACCCGAGGGTGGAGGCCGCCGGCGCCGGGGGGGGGCGGCCCGCGGCCACCGGCCGCCCGCCCCGGGGGGGGGGGGCGGAAAGGGAG